>JAHFPU010000006.1 GCA_023266635.1 Sphingobium sp. | reverse complement strand
TTCCTCGCTGGACAAGGTACGTTTGAGTAGACCGACTGCCTCATAAAGCGGATAACCCAGTTCGTTTTCGATCACCGCGATCATGCGCCCGATGGCGTCAGGATCGATGGCGTTCTTCTGTAGCCGCGCCAGTTCCTCCATCGTCCGTCGGTTTCGCATGAGGGCAAGCCGCGACCAGTCGGCAAAATCCGCGAAGTAGCTGCGCGGGATTTCCAATATCTTGTCGAACGATCGATAGCTGCCGCCCTTGCCCAGCATTGGTAGGACGAGGCGGTCGATGATGCGATAATCAAAACGGTCTCTGGCAATGCCGATACCGGCATGGCCCAGGGGAATGCATCGGCGCGCCTCGCCCGGCGCGGCCACTCTCACCACGGAAAAATCGCTTGTGCCGCCGCCGAAGTCGGCGACCAATATCGTCGCAGGATGTGTCAGACGCGACGCATAGCTGAACGCGGCGCCCAGTGGCTCGTAGACATAGTGGATATCGGCGCCCAGATGTCCGAACATCATGTCATAGCGCTGACGTGCCAGCGCATGGTCGGGGCGGCTTCCTGCATATTCGACGGGCCGGCCCACTATCAGACGGGATGGGATCGCGGATAGTCTGGTCCCCGCATGCGCAATCAGCTTGTCGACGAATATGCGACCCAGGTCTTCGAACTTGAATCGCTTGTCAAATACGGAGGCATGCTCAAAATTTGCGCTGGCCGCGACGGACTTGAACGACTGGATGAACCGGCTTTCCTGAGGATATTCCAGATATTCGGAGATCGCCCACGGACCCGCCTCAATCGCGAGGCCACCCTTTACGTCATCATCGTGCCAGAAACACAGGGCGGAGCGAAAGACTGCGCTGCTTTCGCCATTATTAGAGAATTCGACAAGATCTGGCGCAGAATCTGCGCTTACGAGTGATGCGACACTATTCGTCGTGCCGAAATCGAGGCCGAGCACGTCGGCGCCGGAGCTTGTCATGATGATTTTCCGGCGCCACGAGCTTCGAAGCGGCTGCCTATGCCATCGGAATGCAAGCCATGGCAAGCACACGGATTGACCCGCATGGTTTAACCGGTAGCGTCGCCGCTTGGCATAGCCGCCGACAGGAGAGAGATCATGCGCGCCGATTTCACGATCGCATTTTGCACTGTGCTGCTTGGCATTTCGCAAGTTCCAGCGCTTGCCAGCGAGCCGGCCCCCGCAAGCGCTTCGGTACAGGCGTCTGCCGGCAACGCGGCATTGTTGAAGCTATTTTCAGATTGGCGGGCATTCGATGAGCCGCACATGGTGCATGGCGTACCCGATTACAGTCGGACGGCGATGGCGAAAAAAGCTACCGAATTGCCCCGCTATCAGGAGCGCTTGAAGGCCATCGACACACAGGGCTGGAATGCCGCAGATATCACCGACTACCGATTGATCGCGGCCGAGATGAATGGCTTCGATTTCTTTCTGCGCGTGCTGTCGCCATGGTCGCGCGATCCCAGCTTTTACCAAAGCATATTTGCGGATGAGAGCGACGTTCCCGCGCATGAAGGGCCGTCGGCCAGTCCGAACATTGACCTGTTCCGATTTTCCTGGCCCTTGTCTCGGGCCGATGACCGTCGCCTGACGACACTGATGAACACGATACCCGCGACTTTATCGGCCGCGCGCGTCAATCTTGCGGAAAGCAACGCGCGCGATCTCTGGGTTTATGGTGATCGCGCCTTCAGGGAGCAAAGCGCGACGCTGGCTGCGCTGGATCAGGGCGCTCTGACAATGACGATCTTGGAAGGGAAGCGGAAAGCCACTCTCGACGGGGCAAGCCCTGCGCTGCGACGGGCTGTGCGCGCAGCGAAAGCGGCGACCGATGATTTCGCTGCGTGGGTTGCGTCCGAAGCGCAGAAGAAAAGCGGTTCGTCGGGCGTGGGGAAAGACAATTATAATTGGTATGCCGCGCATGTAGAACTTTCGCCCTATGATTGGGATGCGCAGGTCCTGTTGCTGCGTCGCGAACTGGATCGGTCGTTGGCGTCGCTACGGCTGGAGGAACTGCGCAACCGGGCCTTGCCGCCGATCGCCGAGATCAGCGATCCGGCCGCATACCGGAAGATGGCGGAGGCGAAGACCGCGAAGTTCAACGACTTCCTAGTGGCCACGGGCCTTGTACCGGACAAGCCGTATTTCCGGGCAGCTATGGAGGCGCAAACCGGCGTGTATGTGGCACCGGCCGATCGCAACTTCTTCTATCATGGGACCGCGCTCGATCCCTTGCCGCTCTTGTCTCATGCGACACACTGGATCGAACTTGCGCGGCTGAAGCATGAGCCCCGGTCCAGCCCGATCCGGCAGGTGCCGCCGCTGTTCAATATATTCGCCGACCGTTCCGAAGGCTTCGCCACGGCGATGGAAGAGATCGTCATGCAGGCGGGCTTGTACGACGACATTCCACATGGTCGCGAATTGGTCTGGATCATGCTTGCGAACCGCGCGGCGCGGGGGCTCGCTTCTCTCTACGTTCAGGCCAATGAGATGGATCTGGCGCGGGCTGGGAAGTTTCATGCCGAATGGACGCCGCGCCATTGGTCGGATCCGGACAGTCCGCTGGTCGGTTTCGAGCAGCTGCTATATTTGCGCCAACCGGGATATGGGCCGAGCTATGTGCTTGGAAAGCTGCAACTGGATCGCTTGATTGCTGACGCCTCGCAGCAGGCGGACCGGGCTGGGAAGCCGTTCGTGGTCGGGGAGGCATTCGCCAAGATCATTGCGGCGGGGATCGTTCCGCCTGCGCTCATCGGGGATGAGGTGACCGCGTCAAAAGCGCCGTAATCCAGCGGTTTTGGGCGTCCGATATTGTCGGCGAAGTGTGTGGATGATTGGGGACTCTTTTTATTTGCAGGATTCTATGGTTAATAGGGGAACAATTGGTTTCCAAAGCGTTACCGGACTATGGATGAGGGTGATTTCACTTTGTTGGCGATCGCATCCCTGCTGCTGACGGCGGCGGGGGGAGCGGTCGCGGCTGTCCGGCGCGTCATGGCGCATATTTCCTTTGAAGAGCAGAGCCTTAATTGATGTACCGCCGCGCCGCGCAGCATTCCAACCAACGCTATGTCTATTCAGGCCTGTCGCAGCGCATCACGCTGGATGGCGTGTTTCTGGATGTGGTCATCTTTCGCCCCTATGAAGGCGGCGGCTGGAAGCTCACCGTCATAAACGCCCAGGGCAAAGCGACGATATCTGACGCCGCATTTGCAACGGATTGGGCAGCTTTCGCCGCGTTTCAGCACAGTTCGGCGAAGAATGGTGCGGAAAGCTATGCTTCGAACGACAATGTGGTGGCCTTTCCACACCATGGACGGCGGGCGCGCTGAACGCCTGTTGGCGTTCCTCACTGTCATAAGTCAGATCAGGCGCGGTTGGAGATCGACTTTAATTCGCATTCCGTCGCCAGTTCCAGCAGCGCCTTGCGCGATCGCCCGAGCGGCATCCGGCCAGCAAGCTTGCGATAGTTTCGCGCGGCGGCGGTGAGGCGTTCCATGTCGGTCATTTCGGTTAATCGCTCGAAAGACGAACTGGTTCCCCGCAAGCCGTTGAGAACGCAAAAATTTCTAAGGTAAGGTCGTCACTTCGTCGGTATGGACCTTGAAAGATGTCAGGACGGCCGTGCCGAAGGCGGTGGTCAGGGCCGTATCGGTGGCGTCCCGACCGCAGGCCATCAATATCCGCCCGATCCTGGGGAAATTGTGCCGCGCGTCATAGATGTACCATGCGCCATCGACATAGACCTGAAACCAGGCGCTGAAGTCCATCGGCGCGTCCACCGGCGGGATGCCGATATCGCCCAGATAGCCGGTGCAGTAGCGAGCCGGAATATTCATGCAGCGGCATAGTGTGACAGCCAGATGGGCGAAGTCCCGGCAGACGCCGACCTGCTCTTCGTAGCCGTTCCACGCCGTGCGGTCGACGCGCGCATGCTCATATCCGAAGCTGATATGTTTGTGGGCAAAGTCGACAATCGCCTCCACACGATCCCGTGCGGACATAATGCCGCCAAATTGTCCCCACGCGATCTGCATTAGCCGATCGGTCTCGCAGTAACGGCTGGCGAGCAGGTAGATCAGCACGTCATCCGGCAGTTCCTCCACCGGCATTTGCGGGCCGTCGGGTGCCCGGACATCCGGTTCGCCATCATCGGATATCACGAAGTCGGTCGAGAGCGTCATGCCGCCCGCCGGCATGGTCAGGCGTGTGCAACTGTTCCCGAAGATATCGGTGTAGTTATACATGGGGATGTCTGGCGAGACCTGAATGCGATGCGGTGTCCGCAAGTCCTTGTTGCGTGATGGGTGAATGGTGAGCAGCGCCAGCATCGCGGTAGGCGTCTGCGTATCAAAAACGATCTCATATCCGGCGCGGATCAGCATGAATGCGCAGTTCCCATGGCGAGTAGCAGGAGCGGGCCGGAGACGGCTCTATCATCCTGCGTAACGCGCCATTTTACGGGCCGTTCCGGGCACTAATCTGCGTTATGAACTTTCTCTTGCATCGCGCGATTGCGGAACAAATCCGCGCTTGGAGTGGTTCAGATGACCCTAATATCCAAGAGGTGCCATCATGATCCGGCTTGCCATTATTTCACTGGTTATCGCAGCCGTGCTTGCGATTTTGGGGTTCGGCGGAGCGGCCGGAACGTTCGTCGGCATTGCCAAGATATTGTTCTTCATCGCTGTCGCGATATTCGTGCTCTTCCTTGTTCTCGGCCTTCTGGCCGGAAAAGGCATAAAGAACGCGATCGACTAGGCAGAAATCTGTCTCGGGCGGTCATTCAGCAAGGCTGGTGACCGCTCCAGACATGTGATCACGCACGAGCTTGGGCAGGGTTATGGGATCGAAGGGCTTGCGGATATAGCCTATCGCTCCGACGGACCGATATCGGTCCAAGTCTGACGGCCGGTCGTTTGCACTGACGAAAATGATGGCGACATCAGCGATATGGTCGGTTGCGCGAAGGGCGGCAGCCAGTTCGCATCCGTTCATCTCCGGCATCATCATATCCAGAAGCGCAATGTCGGGAAGCCAGCCGTTGGGCGTGAGCATCTCCAGAGCATCCCTGGCCGATCCGGCAGAGCGCACGTCCATATGCGGGTCCATTTTCAAGCATATTTCCAGGACGGCGCGAACATCCGGTTCATCGTCGACACAGAGTATTTTGAGAGCCGTCGTCGATCCGGATCGGGCATGTTTCATGCCGGTCACAGCGCCAAAATCCCCATCCGCTCGGCGTTTACACGTCGCGCGTAAGACCCCCGAAACAAGGTGGCTGACACATACCCTCCGACTCCGCTCGATTGAAGCGGCCCTGTGTTGTTAAACAGTCGAACGGCAAAAATGTCGATACTACATTCGTCGGTTTCCAAATCGTTAACGCAGGAAGTCCCTGTATTGCCACCTGTCTACTGGTCGAACCCGGATTGCCACCAAGCCCCGAGGAGGATAAGGGCAATGTTGCGATGCAACAGAATCGAAAAACCTTATCAATCAAGGTCTCCAAAGATCAGCTGCCTGATCTGGCGCCTGACGATCCCGCCAATCTTATCGCCCAGGCCATTCAGGTCCGGGTGTGCCTGACCGCGATTTACAACAAGGCGTCGTTCCTGATGGCGCCCCATGTGCTTTACAAGAAGCATGATGAGTTGTTCATCGACGCCATGACGATCGAGTGCGACGGCAAGCCGCCGCGCGAGCCAAAGATCGGCACGTTCAAGCTGTCCGGGTTGAACGATATTGCGATGACCGGGCAGAGGTTCGTCGCGCTGGAAAGCTTCGATCCGGCCGATCCGAAATATGAAAATACGCTGTTGGTGGTTAAGGCCTGACTTCCTCGGCTGATGTGGGTTAGGGTGGAGCATCCGAAAGCGCGTCATGCTGATGAAAATCAGTATTCAGTCAGAGCTCTCTCTCTCTCTCTCTCTCTCTCTCTCTCTCTCTCGACTGTAGTTCCGAGTGGATCCTGACTTTCGTCAGGATGACGGAATGTAGACTGCGCTTTGTTCGGGCCGCACTTTTTTATAGCGGGATGCCTCTACCTTGATCCGTTCGTCCCGAGCGAAGTCGAGGGACCACGCGCGGCGCTGAGGTGTCTCGACTGCGCTCGACACGAACGGCGGTGGGGATTCTGTCCCATGTGATCTCGCTCTAGGCCACAAAGAAGGGCAGGGCTTCGACATTCAAGCGAGCTACGCGTCTCGCTTGAACAGCCCGAGCGGATGTAGAGTTAAATCCTAGGCCTCAGCCTGTGCGATTTCGGCCCGTGGCTGGGCGCATCAGTCTTCGCTGGAGTTCACGGCCACGCCATCATCCGCATCGCCCCGGCCCTTGAACCCCTGCGCGACGACATACCATTCCACGCTGCCTTTTCGGCTGGCGGGGGGCTTGGCATGTTTGACGGTCGCGAAATGCTTCTTGAGCACCGCCAGCAATTCCGTGTCGGTCCCGCCCGCAAAAGCCTTGGAGACAAAGGTGCCGCCCGGGCGCAGGGTTTCGATCGCGAACCAGGCAGCAGCCTCGACCAGCCCCATGGTGCGCAGATGGTCCGTCTGGGCATGGCCCACGGTGTTGGCGGCCATATCCGACAATACCAGGTCAGGCGCTTCGCCGAGTGCATCGCGCAGCAGGCCCGGCGCCTTGTCGTCCATGAAATCCATCTGGAGCAGGGTCACGCCATTGATTGCGTCGACCGGCAGCAGGTCGATGCCGACGATCTGCGCCTTGGGTGCAACCTTGCGCACCACCTGCGCCCAGCCGCCTGGCGCAACGCCCAGGTCGACCACATAGCGCGCCCGGCGCAGCAGCGCGAACTTCTCGTCCAGTTCGATGAGCTTGTATGCGGCGCGGCTCCGATATCCTTCCGCCTTTGCGCGGCGGACATAGGGGTCGTTGAGTTGCCGCTCCAGCCAGCGGTTGGATTGCGCCGTGCGTCCCTTGCCGGTCTTGACCTTTACCCGGCCGCCAGCGCCCCTCATCTTATGTTTCCGTCACGGTCCATGAGGCCGCGCAAAATGCCCTCGCGGATGCCGCGATCCGCGACGCCCAAGCTCTTGGCCGGCCAGATATCCAATATGCACTCCAGTATCGCGCAGCCCGCGACGACGAGGTCGGCCCGCTCATTGCCGATGCAGGGAAGCTGCCGCCGCTCGGCGATCGACATCTGCGCGAGGCGGGACGATATGCCGCGCATCGCCTCCGACGGGACGATCAGGCCGTCGATCGCCTGCCGATCATAGCGCGGCAATTCCAAGTGAAGGCTGGCGAGGGTCGTGACCGTCCCCGACGTGCCCAGCAGCCGGATGTCATCCGCGTCCCTGGGCAGGCGGCTGGCGAGCGCCTGGAACGCGTCCGTCACGCGCTCGCGCATGCGGGCATAGGCGGTCAGGCGCGCCGAAGGGCTTTCGGGGTCAAATATCTCGCTTTCGGTGAGGGACACGACGCCCCAGGGCGCGCTTTGCCAATCGAGGATCCGGGGCACTTCCGTGCTGGTGTCGACCAGCACAAGCTCGGTCGAGCCGCCGCCAATGTCGAAGATGAGGGCTGGGCCGTCGCCCGGCTCCAGCAGCGCGTGGCACCCCAGCACCGCAAGGCGGGCTTCCTCCTGCGCGGTGATGATATCCAGGGCGATGCCGGTTTCGCGATAGACGCGCTCAATGAAATCATTGCCGTTGCTCGCCCGGCGGCAGGCCTCCGTCGCGACGGAGCGGGCGAGGGTGACGTGGCGGCGCTTGAGTTTCTCCGCGCAGATCGTGAGCGCAGCGATGGCCCGTTCGATCGCCGCGTCGCTGATCCGGCCCGAGCCCGCCAGCCCCTCGCCAAGGCGGACGATGCGGGAAAAGGCGTCGACGACCACGAAACCGTCGGCGGATGGCCGGGCGATCAACAGCCGGCAATTGTTGGTGCCAAGGTCGATCGCGGCGTAGGATTTGCGGCCTGCCCAGCCGGATCGGGGCTGCGCCTTTGCCATTGCCGGCTTGGACATGGGAGGGGCCATGGAAGGGGCCATGGGGGGAGCCGCAGTGGCACCCCCGCCCTTTATGGGACCAGTCGGGGGATTCTGCGGCGATGGGCTGCTGCGCTGCGCCAAGGCCGTACTCTTATGCTCTCCGCACGCCGGGAAGGCGCCGGTACTTGATGACAGAGTAGGCCGGGCATCGGGAAAGCGCAAGTTGACGGGATTGGGCGGTCCAAGGCGGGACAGGATGGGCCCCGAAGTACAGATGTCCGCGCTCCGGACGGACGCGGCGCGCCCGGAATGTCCCGCATTTCCGGCGCGCGTCGCCAGAGGGTTTTGCGGATAATTTTGTAACCGGGATGGCGCGCGAACGGTCTTGACCCTCCCGACAACTGGGCCTATCTGCGCACTTCGCTTCGGCCTGTGGCCGGACATGATGCCCTGTCGTCTAATGGTAAGACTACGGACTCTGACTCCGTCAATCGAGGTTCGAATCCTCGCGGGGCATCCAGCACTCCCTCCCAGCGCGTTTTGCATAGGCGACCCGTCGTGCGCCGTGATAGGCTGCGTGGATGGACATCATCCAGATATTGGGCGTGGCCGCGAGCGTCAGTCTGCTGGCGGGCTGGCGGCTATATCTGTGCGTGTTCGCCGTGGGGATGGCGATGCGGTTCGGATGGGTTGCGATGCCGGAGCATCTGCACGCGCTCGATGTGCTGGCCAATGGCTGGATCATCGGGATCGCGGCGGCGGGCGCGCTGGCGGAGTTTCTGGCGGACAAGATCGCCATCGTCGATACCGTATGGGACGCGGTGCATACGCTGGTGCGGCCGGTGGGCGGGGCGCTTCTGGCGCTGGCGCTCGTCGATGCCGGCGATCCGGCCTGGCAGGTGGCGACGCTGCTGCTGGGCGGGGGCGCGACGTTGCTTACTCACTCGGCGAAGGCGGGGACGCGCGCGGTCGTGAGTGCGAGTCCGGAGCCGTTCAGCAATGCGGTCGTCTCGACGGGGGAGGATGTGGTGTCCGCCGGACTGCTGTTCGCGGTGTTCGCTCATCCTGCGTTTGCTGTGCTGCTCGCGGTCCTGATGATCGCGGGGACGATCGTGGCGCTGATGCTGCTGCGCCGGCTGTTCGCCCGACTGCGGCGTAAAGAGCGGCCGCATAGGGAAGAGCTGGGCGGAAATTTCGACCAACCGGTTGCGTAGTTAATGATGTTCTAATCTTTCCCCGGCAAAACAGGCTGCGAACGGGCATTTCGGGGTAAGGGATCATGACGGCATTCGCGGCGCTGACCTACGGGTTTCTGGCCAGCTTCATCCTGTCTGCGGCGAGCCGCAACGTTAAGCTGCAGCGGGCGCATCCCCCCGTGCTGATCTATGTCGGCTATATGCTGTGCGGGCTGTCGCTGGGGGCGTCGGTCATTCTGGGCGTCATGGCGGTCAGGCAATTCATCTGACCGCGGGGCCTGTCGTCAGGCCCCAGCTTTTAGGCCATCAGGGCCAGTAGCGAAATCGTTGCGGTGATGAAGGCGAAGGTCGCGCCGATCTTGAACAGGAAACGCGCGCTGTCCGAATGCTCTTTGTAGAACTGAGTCAGCTGCTCGTTCCAGTTCAGGTCCACCTGTTCGGGCGCACTGACGACGGGATGTATATCTGTCGTTGGGCTTGAATTCATCGGACCATTCCTCCCTCATGCCGTTGACCGCACGAGGTGCGATTTCCGGCGGCCGGCTTTCCCATGATCTTTGCCAAATGCATGGCTGGGAGGGGCCGGCTCTTTCAGTTCGCGCATCTGATTTTCAGAGAATTCAGCAAATTCGGACATCGCGACCTGTCCAGTTTTGCCCATGGCGATTCTTGTTCTTGGCCTTTTCTTACTCAACTCGCCGCAAAAAGGCAATAAAGGGTCGTTAACCCTATTGACGGCCACGCCAACGGCGGAATGCCGTGACCCCCGCGACCGCCAGACCGACCATCGCGGCGACGCCCGCCGATATGGCGAGCAGCGCCCAAACCCCGGCCACGATGAGGCCGGTGAGGAAGTCGACGAGGATGAGGGTGAGGTGGATCAGGGGCCGGTTCCGGGACGGCTACAGCCCCGGCTCCCCCAGGGCCTTGGCTTCCTGATATTTCAGTTCCAGAAAACGGTTCTGCGTGGCGAGCTTGTCGAGATCGCCGCTGGCGAGCTGTTCCGTCATCCGGTCGATCTCGCCGTTGATGACGGACAGGCCGTCTATCAGCTGCTGCTCCGGCACGCGGCCGTTGCGCTCTTCACGGCGGAGCGGTTCGGGGATGCTCTGATAGCCGGTGACCAGTTCGGGCAGATGATCGGACAGGAGCTTGCGCACCTCCACCGCTGCCGGCTCCTGCGGATTGAGGCGGCTTAGCTGCGGCGCCAGCGTTTCCAGCCGCACGCCGATGCTGTCGATCAGCTTCACGGCCGGGGCGGGCAGAGCCTTGCGCTGGCTTTCGAGCCAGATTTCGGTCTGGAGCGGCAGGGCCTTCAGATCGGTCTCGGCCAGCGCCGTCGCCTTCACGGTCCGCTCTGAAGGAAGGAGCGCCACCAACAGCGTCGCCAGGATCAATGCGGCCAGGACGATCATGACGCCGTTCGCACCCAGCGGGATGAACCAGCCGGTCACCATCGCCGCCATCAGGATCGCGAAGGCTACGGCTGTGATCCGGCCCAGCTTGCGCATGATCCCGGCGTTGCGCCTGGCGCGGGCGCGCGTCGACAGGCTCTGCCCTCGCTCGCTATGGCGGCGCAGAATCGCCTCTGCGTCGGCGAGAACCTGGTCGGACCGCGCCATCCCCTATGCCTCGATGGCGCTCAGCAGGGGATTGCTGGCCGATCCGCCGCTCAGCTGCGACTGCGCCTGCCCCTCGGCGCGGGCGATATAGCCTTTCGACTTCTCGACCTCGTTGGAGAGGGTGCCGATGGTCGTCTTCATCGATTCCAGCGCCTTCAGCTTAAAGGTGTCGATGCTGTCCATCGTGTCGTAGATATTCTGGAACGCGCGCTGCAGCGTTTCGATAGGAATGGTGCTGGAGGCCGCCTGTTCGTGGATCTGGGCGGTCTGCGTCTTGAGCATCTCGCCGGTCGAATCGATCATGTTCGCGGTCGTGGTGTTGAGCGCGGTGATCTGCTCCAGCACCAGCCTTTGCCCGACCAGCGCCTGCGCGACGGTGACGGCGGTGCGCAGCGCGGCGACCGTGGTGGTGGATGCGCGGTCGACGCCCTTCACCAGCTCGACATTGTTCTTCTTGACCAGATCGAGCGCGAGATAGCCCTGCACCGTCACCGCCATCTGGGTCAGCAAGTCCTGGCTGCGCTGCCGGACGTAGAAGAGCGCGGTCTCACGGACTGCCTTGGCCTTGGCAGGATCGGAGGAATCCAGTTCGAGCGCCTTGGCCTCCAGCCGGGCGTCCATCGTCTTGCTGATGTGGATCATCTGCTCCAGCTTGCCCATCGACGCCCACATATTCTGGCGTTCGACGTCGATGGCGGCATTGTCCTTGATCAGCGTGTCCTTGCCGCCCGCGAGGCTGCCAAGGATGCCGTTGATATGGCCCTGCGCGCTTTTGTAGCCGTCGAAATAATTCCGCATCTTGTTGCCGAACGGGATGATGCCGAACAGCTTGCGGGGCGCGGTCAGGCTGCCGCGCTTCGCGGGGTCCAGATCCTCGACCGTACGGCGCAGTTCGGCGAGGTCCGCGCCGACGCTGTTGTCGGAATCTATCGCGCGGACCGGGCGGTCGAGAAAGCGGTTGCTATGCCCGGCGGCGTCGGCGATTTCCTTGCGGCCCATATTGGTGAGCTGATCGACCCGCATGCCGAATTCGGGGCTGTTCGCGTCCTGCGCCACCAGGTCCTCGACAAAAGCGTCGACCTTCTCGTCCAGCTTCGAGCGCTTGCCGTCATCCAGCGGCACCAGTCCCGCCGCCTTTTCCGGCGTAACGGTGGGCACCGGGTTCGGCGCGTCCAGTGTCAGCGTTTCGATTGCGTCTTGCGTTTCGGTCGTCGTCGCGGTCGAGGCCATATCATCTCCTTAGGTGTCATATGTATATAAAACACCTTGGCATCAAGTGGCGATGCGCTGAGGTGGTATAACGGCGATGGCCGCTCGACGGAAGCCATCCCGGACGATCAAGCCCGCAGGATCAAGTCCGCCGCTTTCCGTTGCATTCCGGCGTGTTTCACATAATGATAACCATATTAGGGGATGTCTGTGGCCGACAAGGCGCCGTGTGCCGGCGCGTGGGGGGAAGCCATGGAGCCATATGATCTCGTCGTGATCGGTAGCGGCCCGGCAGGGCGCCGCGCCGCCGTGCAGGCCGCCAAACTTGGCAAGACTGTCCTTGTGGTCGAGGGGCGCAGGCGCGTCGGCGGCGTTTCCGTCCATACCGGCACAATCCCGTCCAAGACGTTGCGCGAAACCGTGCTGAATCTTTCAGGCTGGCGCGAGCGCGGCTTCTATGGCCGATCCTATCGGGTCAAGAAGGATATCGACAGCAGCGATCTGGGATCGCGCCTCACCAAAACATTAGAGCATGAAGTCGATGTTCTGGAGCACCAGTTCCAGCGTAACGGCGTGCGGACAATGTCCGGCTTCGCCCGCTTCCTGGACCCGCACCGGATCGCGGTCACCTCCCCGGACGAGAGCGAACTGGTCGTCCAAGCCGAAAAATTCCTGATCGCCGTGGGCACATCGCCCTTCCGTCCCGACGATATTCCCTTCGACGACACATGCATCCTCGACAGCGATGCCGTGATCGAGGCGCCTCGCGTGCCTCGCAGCCTAACGGTCGTGGGCGCTGGTGTCATCGGCATCGAATATGCGACGATCTTCAGCGCGCTCGACGTGGCGGTCACACTGGTCGAACCCCGCACGACCTTTCTCGACTTCATCGACCGGGAGATCATCGAGGAGTTCATTCACCAGCTGCGAGACAGGGGGATGATCATCCGCCTAGGTTCGCCGGTGGCGACTGTGGAGAAGGACGAGAGCGGGAAGGTCGTCACCACGCTGGAGGATGGGCGGTCGATCCGCACCGAGATGCTGCTGTATGCCGCCGGACGGGTAGGGGCCACCGCCACGCTCGGCCTCGACACATGCGGGCTGGAGACCGACAAGCGCGGCCGCCTGACCGTTGACCCGGCCACCTTCCAGACATCCGTCCCGCATATCTATGCGGCCGGGGACGTCATCGGCTTTCCCAGCTTGGCGTCGACGTCGATGGAGCAGGGGCGCATCGCCGCCTGCCACGCCTTCAACCTGCCGATGCCGCCCGCACCGCAATATTTCCCCTATGGCATCTATGCCGTGCCGGAAATCTCGACCGTGGGGATGAGCGAGCAGGAGGTGCGGGAGAAGGGCATTAAATATGAATGCGGCGTCGCGCGCTTCCGCGAAACGTCGCGCGGACATATCATGGGGCTGGATCAAGGGCTTATGAAGATGATCTTCTCGCTCAAGACCCGGCGTCTTCTTGGCGTCCACATCCTGGGCGAAGGTGCGACCGAGTTGATCCATATCGGCCAGGCAGTCCTTAACCTTCACGGAACGCTCGATTATTTCATTGAGAACACCTTCAACTATCCCACCTTGGCGGAGGCGTACAAGATCGCGGCCCTCGATGCATGGAACCGGATGCCGCGCATTTGACGTGTTGCAAGATGAAACAATTCGCTGCTAGCGGGGCCAGTAACCATGATGCTGCGATTTCACGCTAGTCTATCGTTGCAATCCGTGGCTATTTGCGAATCCTGTCCCTCCTGTTTCTGGTCTTTGGTTAACAGCTTCCGATGACAACCGATCCATCAAGGCAGATCTGGAAAGCCGGCGTGGCCCTGAGCGACGCATGGCTGCATTTTGCCGAGCAGGCGGTGCGCGAGGAGCATGAAAGCAAGCCCGGCTTTACGGGGACGCTCCAGCATCTGGTGTCGGTCGCGCAGAGCACGCGGGACGGCAAGAAAATCCTCTCCGCTCTTCAGGAAGTCGGCAAGGCCCATCTCGACAAGGTGGAAAGCCGCAAGCTGTTGCAGGACATGTTGATCGAGGTGCTGGCCACCGATCATCTGATCGCCACCGGCTATTCGGCCAAGGGCGCGAACGGAACGCCGGTTCCGATCGACCCGGCCTTCTTTGCCGAGGCAAGCGCCGATTGGGACAATAGCGTCGTCCGCCTGAACGGGACGACCTATGAGCGCGTGCGGGTCACCGATCCCGCTGCGCTGGGAGACGGTTTCGTCGCTCCGGTCCGGAGCGTGGAGACGGTGGTAGCTCTAGAAGCGGCGCCTGTTGCTGAACAAGCGGCTGTGATTGAACAGGCACCACTGGCGGAACCAGCGCCTGTGGCGGAAGCGGTGGCCCCAGTGGCGCTGGTCTCAAAGCCTCCGAAAAAGGACAAGCTGCCAAAGGTGAAGGCCAAGAAGGACGCTGGCCAGCCATCGAAGAAGGCGAAAATAGCAGCGAAGCCGGTCGAATCCGCCGCCGTCGCGTCGACGCATCCTGTCGAAGTAAGGCCAGAACCCAAGACACCGGCCCGCTCGAAGGTCAGCGAAAGCATTCATGCCGCGCTGGAAAAGCTTGTGTCCGTCGAGACCGGCTTCGGCGATCTCGACCGGCGCAGCGCTGCGCAGAAGGTCCGGGATGAGCTGCACGCCACCTATGAAAAGGGCAATGGTCTCAGCGATCCGAACCTGGCGCGCTATATCCGCAAGAAGTGCGGGCTGAAGACCACCAAGCATTAAGACGCCAAATCGGTCTTTATGACCGCGCTGTTGCGGCGCAGCGGACTTTCCGCTAATGGCGCGGCCAACATTCCTCACAGAACGAGCAAATTCTTCATGAGCCTCCGCAATGTGGCCATCATCGCGCACGTCGATCATGGCAAGACCACGCTGGTCGACCAGCTGTTCCGCCAGTCCGGCACGTTCCGCGACAACCAGCGCATCGAAGAGCGCGCAATGGACAGCAACGACCTGGAAAAGGAGCGCGGCATCACCATTCTGGCGAAGCCGACCTCCGTCGAGTGGGTCAGCCCGACCGGTGAGCACACCCGGATCAATATCGTCGACACGCCCGGACACGCCGACTTCGGCGGCGAGGTGGAGCGCATCCTGTCGATGGTCGACGGCGTGATCCTGCTGGTCGATTCGTCCGAAGGCGCGATGCCGCAGACCAAGTTCGTGACCGGCAAGGCGCTGGCGCTGGGTCTGCGCCCGATTGTCGTCGTCAACAAGGTCGACCGTCCGGACGAACGGATCCAGGAAGTGCTGGACGAGGTGTTCGACTTGTTCGTGAGCCTGGAGGCCACCGACGAGCAGCTCGATTTTCCGGTTCTCTATGCGTCTGGCCGTAATGGCTACGCCAGCGAGGACCCCTCGGCGCGCTCCGGCACGCTGATCCCGATGTTCCAGAAGATCGTCGATCATGTGCCGCCGCCCGCGCTCGACGTCGATGCGCCCTTCACCTTCCTGGTGACGCTGCTCGACCGCGACAACTTCCTTGGCCGCGTGCTGACCGGTCGCGTCACCTCCGGCCGGGTAAAGGTCAACCAGGCGATCCACGCGCTCGACATGGACGGCAACGTCATCGAGACGGGCCGCGCCTCGAAGATCATGTCCTTCCAGGGTCTGGAGCGCGTTCCCGTGGACGAAGCCAAGGCCGGCGACATCATCTCGCTCGCGGGGCTCGCCGTCGCGACCGTGGCGAACACCATTGCCGACACCTCGGTCACCGTGCCCATCCAGGCGCAGCCGATCGATCCGCCGACGCTGTCGATGCGCTTTGCCGTCAATGATTCGCCGATGGCGGGCCGTGAGGGCAGCAAGGTGACCAGCCGCATGATCCGCGATCGTCTGGCGCGCGAAGCCGAATCGAACGTCGCGATCAAGGTGACGGAGAGCGCCGACAAGGACAGCTTCGAAGTCGCCGGCCGTGGCGAGCTTCAGTTGGGCGTGCTGATCGAGACGATGCGTCGCGAGGGCTATGAGCTGGGCATCAGCCGCCCGCGCGTGCTGTTTGGCGAAGACGAGACTGGTGGCAGGACCGAGCCGTACGAAACCGTCGTCATCGATGTGGACGAGGAATTCTCGGGCACCGTTGTCGAGAAGATGAATATCCGCAAGGCCGAGATGACCGACATGCGTCCGTCGGGCGGCGGCAAGACCCGCATCACCTTCTCCGCGCCGTCGCGCGGCCTGATCGGCTATCATGGCGAATTCCTGTCCGACACGCGCGGCACGGGCATCATGAACCGGCTGTTCGAGAAGTACGGTCCGCACAAGGGTAAGATCGAAGGCCGCAAGAATGGCGTTCTGATCTCCAACGGCGCGGGAGAGGCCAATGCCTATGCGCTGGGTCCGCTGGAAGAGCGCGGCATCCTGATGGTCGGCGTGGGCGAGGCGCTCTATGAGGGCATGATCGTCGGCGAGAACGCCAAGCCCGACGATCTGGAAGTCAACCCGATGAAGAGCAAGGCGCTCACCAACTTCCGCGCCAGCGGCAAGGACGACGCCGTGCGCCTGACCCCGCCGCGCCGCCTGACGCTGGAGCAGGCGATCGCCTATATCGACGATGACGAGATGGTCGAGGTGACGCCCAAGTCGATCCGCCTGCGCAAGCGCTGGCTCGATCCCAATGAGCGCAAGCGCCAGTCCCGCTCCAAGGCGGCCTGACGACTTCGCCAACCGTCCCGGGCGGCTGAATGTTTTCTTAACGCTATATTCCCGTCCGGTTCAGCCGGGCGGGAATATGTCTTTGTCTACAGGCTGGCGGCTACCCCCTCCGGCCCGGATACGGAGGAGCGTGAAATGAACATTTTGTGGAAAGGCGTCACGGCAATTCTGATAGCCGGCAGCGTCATGGCGGGTGTCTCGGCCCCCGCCCAGGCAAACGATTATCGTGACGGCTATGGCTGGCGCGGCGACACTTATCGCGGCGAATGGCGCGGCGACCGGCGCGACCGCTGGGACAGACGCGATCGCCGCGACTGGCGTGACCGCCGCGAATGGCGGCGCGACCATCGCCGCTACGTCTATCGCGACGACCGCCGCCGCTGTTGGAAGGAATGGCGCTATGACCGCTATCGCCACCGCGACGTGCGCGTCAAAATCTGTCGCTGAATAATCTGATGCCGGGCCGTCGATCGCCTCTACAGGCGGTTGACGGCCCGGCTGCATCGGCGCTAGGCGCTCTGCCATGACAGACACGCCGCCAGATCACCTCTCGACCAACCCGCGCAGCCCCCATTTCGACATGGACGTGCTCCAGCGCGGCATCGGCATCCGGTTCAAGGACAGGGTGCGCAACGATGTCGAGGAATATTGCATTTCGGAAGGCTGGATCCGCGTCGCCGCTGGCAAGACCCGCGACCGGCACGGCCAGCCGCTGACGATCAAGCTGTCCGGCCCTGTTGAAGCCTGGTATGAAAATCCGCCCGAAATCGAAGAAGCGGGCAACGATAAGGGCGAATAAGCGCCCCGGTTACGCTTAATTAGATTATTTGCCGCCGCCGATACGGCCGGCCGATGCGATCTGCATCGAGCCGTTCAGCGTCTTGTGCGCCTCCGGATAGATGAAGCCGTTCGCCGGGTTGCTGCGGATGCCCAGGTCGCCGATCGGGCCGTACCATACGCGCACGTCGGTCCAGTCATTGTTCGGCGATACGTCGATGGCGCGCACGTCATGCTCGATACCGCCACGATATGACCAGTTGGCATGGTCCAGCAGCACTTCGCGCGAATTGACGATGTGGCTGACGACAGCGACATGGCCGGCTGGCATCGAGCGGCTGGAAGAGAAAGAGAGGACCGCGCCTTCGCGGGGTTCATGGCCCTCGTCGTAGAGACCCTCGGCCTGCGACCACCAGTTGGCTGCGCGGCCGAAAAGCTGGATGCCGGAGACTTCACGCGCATAGGGCGCGCATTGCAGAACACCAGCAACGGCCGGATTTGCGACTGTCAGACAGCCAAACGCCAACATCAGCGCAATGGCTGCGCGAAAACCCTTAATCATGCGATTTGCGACCCCTCGCTTTATCGTTGGAAGGGTTAAGGCAGGTCGCGGTTAATAAGAAAATACGACCTTTGTCGATCCTGCGATGAGTCGTTGCTGCAATGCGTCAAAGAACGGTTCATCGCACCGGCGTCTTTCAATCGGGGCGAATATGGCCCTGCTCGACATGCAGTCGGGTCGCCGCGCCGAGCGCCGAGAAGAGTTCGGATTCGGTGCCGGTCATCCAGACCTGACCGCCGGTGGCGGCAAGACGGTCGAACAGCGCCGCGCGGCGGGCCGGGTCGAGATGCGCGGCCACTTCATCCAGCAGCAATATGGGCGGGCGTCCGGCGCGCTCGGCCACCAGCGCTGCATGGGCGATGATGATCGAAAGCAGCAGCGCCTTTTGCTCGCCCGTGGAACAGAGCGCGGCGGGCTGGCCTTTTTCGGCGTGGATCACGGAGAGGTCGGTGCGGTGGGGCCCCTTCAATGCGCGCCCGGCGGTGGCGTCCCTGCGCCGCCCGTCGCGCAACTGGTCGGCCAGCGGTTCGCCGCCCGGTGTCCAGCCGTCGAGCGAGAGGAGGGGGCGGGCGAAGGGGCTGTCCGGTTGCGTGGCAAGGGCTGCTCCCAAAGCGGCGATCGCTTCCTGCCGGGCTGCGGCCAGCGCGCTGCCATGCTCGTCCATCTGCGCCTCAAGCGCCGCCAGCCAGGATGGGTCGGCGGGGCGATCATCGGTCAGCAATTTGGTCCGGGCGCGCATCGCCGCCTCATAGCGCGCGCTGTGCGTGGCATGACTGGAATGCAGCGCCAGCGTCAGCCGGTCGAGAAACCGTCGCCGCCCGCCGGGCGCTTCGGTGAACAGCCGGTCCATCGCCGGGGTCAGCCACAGGACGGCGAGGTGCTCGGGCAGGGCGGTCGCGGTGCTCGCCGTGCCGCCGACCCGGACCTGTCGCCGATCCGGCGCTTCCGCTGTGACCCCGGTGCCGAGCGTCACCCCGTCAACCTGTGCGGCCACGCCGAAACCGCCGCCGCCGCCCTGCCGCGCCATTTCCCGCAAAGGCGCGCCGCGCAGGCCCCGGCCCGGCGCCAGCAGCGATACCGCCTCCAATATGTTGGTCTTGCCCGCGCCATTCTCCCCCGTCAGCACTATAAACGGGTGGTTTGGAACGATCAGCGCATCCTCATGATTGCGAAAGTCACTGACGGTAAGGCGGCTAAGCATCGCTGCGCTGTAGCGGGCTTTGGCGGAGATGGGCAATTGTATCTGGGATTTATCGAGATGCCGGCTTTCCCATGCCGCCGTCATGCTGATGGCAATCAGCATCCATTCAGCGCTCCCCTGACACGTTGCTCCGAATGGATCCTGATTTTCATCAGGATGACGGAATAGGAGAGAAAATTCCGGTCTATTCCTTGATGCTGATGGAGGCGATGACGCCGCCATCGGGCGCGTTGCGCAATCTGACGGAGCCGCCGAAGGTCAGGGCGAGGGTTCGCGCGATCGTCAGCCCGATGCCCGTACCCGCCCGGCCGCCAGCCTGTCCCGCCTCGCCGCGCGTGTAAGGCTCGAACATCTTGTCCAGCAAGGCTTCGTCGATCCCCTTGCCCCGGTCGCGCACGGTGATGACCAGCTTGCCGACTTCGCGTGCGCAGGCGATTTCGGCGCTGCCGCCATAGGTGACGGCATTATCGACGAGGTTGCCGATACACCGGCGCAGGGCATTGGGCTTGACCCGCACGGTGCCGCCGCAGCCGGAGAGGAAGGTGACGGGGCTGTCGAATTCCTGGGCATCTTCCGCCATGCTCGCCAGCAGGGAATCGATGTCGATAAGGGACCAATCCTCGCCAGAGTCTGCACTGCTCGCCAAGTCCAGCCCCTCCCGCACGAGCGTCTGCATGGCAGACAGATCATGAATCAGTCGGTCTTTAAGGGCTGTATCCTCGACCTGTTCCAGCCGTAGCCGCAGGCGCGTCAGGGGCGTCTGAAGATCGTGGCCGATGCCCGCAAGCAGCTGCGTGCGTTCCAGGAACCCTTCGCGCACGCGCTGCTGCATCATGTTGAAGGTGGATAGCGCTGCCCGGACTTCTTCTGGCCCACGCTCGGATATCGGTTCGGGATCGAGCGAAACGGAAAAGGCCTCTGCCGCCTTCTCCAGCCGCCGCAGCGGCTTCGACACGAAGCGCGCGACTATGATCGACAGACCTGCGCTCGATGCCACAATCAGCAGCAGATAAAGCGGATTGAGCGTCGAACTGGGCGCGATCGCGATGTGCGGGAGATAGATGGCCATCGACCGCCTTTCTCCCGTCTGATCCGTGAAACGGACGATCCAACAGTCGGGGCGGGGCGCGCCGATCAGCCCCGCCGCGCGTTCCTTAAAATTCACTTTGATCGCGGGAAAACAAAACCCCGTAGGCACCTGGCCGGCTTCCGGATCGGCATGTGGGCCGAACCGCTCCTCTAGCGCGGTCTTAAGGATCGAGTCCGGCTTGGTCAGCGCAATTCCGTCGGGTGCGAGGGCTGCACCCATAATCTGTTGCGCCGCCAGCATAGCGCCTATGCGCTCAGGATTCTGTTGCAGGCGCTGTGCGACATCGGCGGCGCTTGCGATCACGCGTTGCGTACGGAGCCGTTCGAAATCATGCTTGCGAGCCTGTTCCGCGATGTAAAGAGACAGGATGGCGGCGGCGGACATGCCGACAGTCAGCAGCACGAAGATATGCCCTGCCATGGATCGCAAAAATCGCACGATGCTGCGGATAGGCGTCATCGTCATTCGTACCGGACGGGCGAGGCGAGGACATAGCCTTCGTTGCGCACGGTGAGCACCAGCTCCTCGCCACCCGGTATCGCCGCCAGCTTCTGCCGCAGGCGGCTGACCTGCAGGTCGATCGACCGGTCGAACGCCACGGTCGCGCGCCTTTCGGGGAGCAACGCTTCGCGGGACAGGACGGTATTCGGTTCATCGACGAAGCGTCCCAGCAAACGGAATTCGGCCGAGGAGAGCATGACCAGCTTGCCGTCCGGCGCGATCAACCGGCGCTGATACAAATCCAACCGCCATGGCCCGATGACCACTGTCCGCGCGTTGGCGGGCCGGGTGGCGGTATCGGTGCGTGTCCGCTTCAACAGGTTGCGCACGCGGGCGAGCAATTCGCGCGGCTCGAACGGCTTGGTCAGATAATCGTCCGCGCCCAACTCCAGCCCAAGCACGCGATCGATCGCGGAGCCCCGTGCCGTCACCATGATGATGGCGACAGACCAGCCCTCCGCCCGCAGATCCCGGCAGAGGCTGAGGCCGTCGCCGTCCGGCAGGTTGAGGTCCAGCACGAGCAGGTCGACCACCTTGTCCTGCAATATGGCGCGCAGTTCGCCCAGCGTCGCCGCCGGTTCCACCTCATAATTTTCGCGCTGGAGCTGCCCGATGATGAGATCGCGAATATCCTCATCGTCCTCGACGACGACGATGCGCGGCTGTGGGGTCGGATCGGACATAGGGGCGTTCTAATACAGGCTTGGCCGAAAGTCTGCTTGCCGGACCCCGCCTGATACAGTGTGATACATGACGATACGGAACTGTCGGTTGCAACGACCGTACTGTGCAATCAAGACACCAAAATTGTCTATGCTGCACCGCGACAAGCGTTCAGCTGCATATCCTTATTACATGTTGGCCACTTGCACATGGTGAAGCTCTTGCCCGTCAATACCCGTATCCTAGCTCCCATCGCCCTCAGCATCCTGCTCGCAGGATGTGGAGCCAAGAAGCCGCCCGAGCGCGGGCCGGTGGAAGTGGGCGTCCTGACGCTGAAGACCGAGCGGGTCACCGTCTCGACCGAATTGCCCGCGCGCACCAATGCCTTCATGATCTCCGAAGTGCGTCCGCAGGTGGCCGGCATCGTCCAGAAGCGCCTGTTCACGGAAGGGTCGATGGTGAAGGCGGGCCAGCCGCTCTATCAGATCGACCCCCAGCTCTACACCGCGTCGCGGGACGAGGCGTCCGCCCAGCTCGCCAATGCCCAGGCGACACTGGCTGCAGCGCAGGCGAAGGCCAACCGATACAAGGGCCTCAATGATACCGAAGCCGTCAGCAGGCAGGATAATGATGATGTCATCGCCGCCGCCCGGCAGGCAAATGCTTCGGTCAAGCAGGCGTCAGCCACGTTGCAGACCGCGCGCATCAACCTGGCCTTCACCCGCGTGTTCGCGCCGATCAGCGGCCGGATCGGCCGTTCGGTCGTGACGCCGGGCGCGCTGGTCACCGCCAGCCAGACCGATCCGCTGGCGACGATCCAGCAGCTCAATCCCATCTATGTCGACATCACCCAGTCCAGCTCCAAGCTCCTGGAGCTGCGCCGCGCGATGGCTTCGGGCAAGGCGCTGCCTGCCAGCGCGACGATCCGCCTGAAGCTGGACGACGGAACGGACTATCCACAGACCGGCACCATCCAGTTCGCCGAGCCGATCGTGGACGTGAACAGCGGCACCGTGACCCTGCGCGCGCAATTCCCCAATCCGGACGGCATGCTGCTCCCCGGCATGTTCGTGCGCGTCGTCGCGCCGCAGTCCGTCCTGCCCAACGCCATCCTCGCGCCGCAGCAGGGCATTACCCGCGACGCAAAGGGCGATGCGACCGCGCTGGTCGTCGGCAAGGATAACAAGGTGGAGAGCCGCACCGTGGTTGCCGCCCAGGCGATCGGCGACAAATGGCTGATCACCTCTGGTCTCAAGGCCGGGGACAAGCTGATCGTCGAAGGCACGGACAAGGCGGCGCCTGGCGCTGTGGTAAAGCCCGTCGCTATCACGGCCGGCAAGTAAGGCGGACCGATGCTCAGCAAATTCTTCATCGAGCGGCCCATTTTCGCATGGGTCATTGCCATCGGCATCATGCTTGCCGGCCTGGGCTCGATCATGACGCTGCCGATCGCGCAATATCCCGATATTGCGCCGCCATCGGTCAGCATCAGCGCCACCTATCCGGGCGCTTCGGCAGAGACCGTCGAGACCAGCGTTACGCAGGTGATCGAGCAGCAGCTGACCGGCATCGACGGCCTGCTGTATTTTTCCTCCACGTCGGGTTCCGACGGTTCGGCGCGGATCAGCGTCACGCTGGAGAAGGGCACTGATCCCGATACTGCTCAGGTGCAGGTGCAGAACAAGGTGCAGCAGGCGCTGAGCCGGTTGCCGAGCGCCGTGCAGCAGCAGGGCCTGACCGTCACCAAGGCGCAGACCGACTTCCTGATCCTGGTGGGGCTGTACGATACGACGGACAAGTCCAAGCAGTCCGACATTTCCGATTATCTGGTCAATCATTTCCAGGACCCGATCTCACGCGTCACCGGTGTGGGCACCAGCCGCATCTTCGGATCACAATATGCGATGCGGGTCTGGCTCGACCCTTATAAGCTGGCTGCGGTCAAGCTGATGCCGTCCGATGTCCAGACCGCCATCCAGGCGCAGAATGTCGAAATATCGGCAGGCCAGATCGGGCAGGAGCCGGCCCCTGAAGGGCAGCAGCTGAACGCGACGGTGACCGCGCAGTCGCGCCTGGAAACACCCGAGCAGTTCCGCAACATCATCGTCAAGACGCAGACCGATGGATCGATCGTGCGCCTGTCGGACGTCGCGCGGGTCGAACTGGGGAACGAGAACTACACGTCCAACGCCCGCATGAACGGGCATCCGGCGTCCGGCATGGCGCTGCAGCTCGCGCCGGGCGCGGATGCCCTCAAGACCGCAGAGCTGGTAAAGGCGCAGGTTGCCGAACTGTCGAAAGACCTGCCCAGCGGCTACACCGTCGCTTATCCCCGCGATTCCACGCCCTTCATCAAAGTGTCGGTGGAGGAGGTCGTCTGGACGCTGGTCGAGGCGGTGATCCTGGTCATCATCGTCATGTTCGTGTTCCTGCAGAGCTGGCGGGCGACGCTGATCCCGGCGCTTGCGGTGCCGGTCGTGCTGCTCGGCACCTTCGGCGTGCTGGCGCTATTCGGCTATTCCATCAACACCATGACCCTGTTTGGCATGGTGCTGTCCATCGGCCTGCTGGTCGACGACGCCATCGTCGTGGTCGAAAATGTCGAGCGATTGATGGAGGAGGAGGATCTCTCTCCGCACGACGCGACCGTGAAGTCGATGGAGGAGATCGGCAGCGCGCTGGTCGGTATCGCTCTGGTCCTGTCCGCCGTGCTGCTGCCCATGGCCTTTTTCGGCGGATCGACGGGCGTCATCTATCGCCAGTTCTCGATCACGATCGTGTCGTCGATGGCGCTGTCGGTGGTCGTCGCCCTGATCCTGTCCCCGGCGCTATGCGCGACGCTGCTGAAGCCCAAGGACCCGGAGATGGAGGAGAAGGGGCTGGCCGGGCGACTGGCGGGCCGCTTCAATCGCTGGTTCGGGCGCACGACCGAAAAATATGTCGGCGGCGTAGAGAAGGTCATGAACGGTCGCTGGATCTATTGGGCGGGATATGCGCTCGTGCTGGTGGTGCTGTGGTTCACTTTCGTGCGGCTGCCCACCAGCTTCCTGCCGGTCGAGGACCAGGGGATGGACATGGTCCAATATACCCTGCCGTCCGGCGCGACCGGCCAGCGTACGCGGGCCGTTTCCAGCAAGGTCGAGGATTATTTCCTGAACGACGAGAAGGCGAACACCAATTATATCTTCTCCATTTCCGGCTTCAGCTTTTCCGGTTCGGGGCAGAACACTGGCATGGCCTTCGTCAGCCTTGCGCCATGGGACGATCGTTCGGGCAAGGCCAATAGCGCGGCGGGCATAGCGGGCCGGGCGACGGGCGCTTTCTCCGCAATCCGCGATGCGAAGGTGTTCGCCATGACGCCGCCCGCGATCCAGGGTCTTGGACAGTCCAATGGCTTCACCTTCGAACTGCTCAATACCGGTGGCCTCAGCCGTGAGCGGTTCCTTGCGCTGCGCGACCAGTTGATCGCGGCGGCCAATAAGGACCCGGCGCTGGCCTCGGTCCGCGCGGCGACGCTGGAGGATAATCCGCAGCTCAAGGT
Source organism: Sphingobium sp. (assembly GCA_023266635.1). Classification (GTDB taxonomy): domain Bacteria; phylum Pseudomonadota; class Alphaproteobacteria; order Sphingomonadales; family Sphingomonadaceae; genus Sphingobium. Next base: position 7,341 of record JAHFPU010000006.1, on the reverse strand, counting down.
CGATATCGACACCGCCAAGCTGAGCGTCCTTGGCCTGACCCAGGCCAATGTGAACCAGACGCTGAGCGCGGCATGGGGCAGCACCTATATCAACGACTTCGTCGATCGCGGGCGGGTGAAGCGCGTCTATATGCAGGCCGATGCGCCGTTCCGCGCCTTGCCGAGCGATATCGATAACTGGCAGGTCCGTTCGACATCGACGGGCGAAATGGTGCCCTTCTCCGCCTTTGCGACGACGCGCTGGGAAAAGGGACCGAGCACCGTGTCCCGCTTCAACGGCCAGTCCTCTTACGAAATCCAGGGCGAGGCGGGTGCAGGCGCCAGTTCGGGTGACGCAATGGACCGTATCGTCGCCTTGCAGGAGCAACTACCCGCCGGCACCAGCTTCGCCTGGAGCGGCCTATCCTATCAGGAGCAGTTGAGCGGCGGGCAAGCGCCTTTGCTCTACGGCGTGTCGATGCTGGTCGTGTTCCTCTGCCTCGCTGCGCTCTATGAAAGCTGGTCGATCCCGCTGGCGGTGCTGCTCGTCATCCCGCTCGGCCTGATCGGCGCGGTGCTGGCGGTGACGCTGCGGGGCCTCGACAATAATATCTATTTCCAGGTCGGCCTGCTCACCACCATGGGCCTCGCCGCGAAGAACGCCATCCTGATCGTGGAGTTTGCCGAAATGGCGCATCGCCAGGGCAAGAACGCCTTCGCCTCTGCCGTGGAAGCGGCGCGGCTGCGGTTCCGCCCGATCCTGATGACGTCGCTGGCCTTCATTGCGGGCGTCATTCCGCTCGCCATCGCCAGCGGCGCAGGCGCGCAGAGCCGCATCGCGATCGGCACCGCGGTGATCGGCGGCATGCTGACCGCAACGGTGCTTGCGATATTCTATGTGCCGCTCTTCTTCCTGACGGTGAGCAAGCTCTTCACCCGGGCGGAGAAGATGCCCCCACCAGCCCCCGCAAGCGAGGTGCCGGCATGACCTATCGTGCTATACTGATGGCGTCGGTCATGCTGCTGTCTGCCTGTAATCTGGCGCCAAAATATGTGCGGCCAGCGCCCCCGGTTCCAGCGACGCTGCCGGAAGGACCGGCCTATGCCGCCCAGACGGCTGCGGAGAAGCCGGGTTTGCCGTGGCAGCAACTCGTGACCGACGCGAAGCTGAAGACGGTTATCGATCGGGCGCTGGCGAACAATCGCGACCTGCGCGCGACGCTGGCGAACGTGGTGTCCGCCCGCGCGCAATATCGCGTGCAGCGCGCCGACCTGCTCCCGGCGATTACGGCGGACGGCAGCGCAACCTTCCGCCATAATTCGCAGGCGAACTCGGGCAATACGGCCTTTCAGGGCAGCGGAGTCCAGGAATCCTACAGTGCGGACGTCGGCTTCAGCGCGTTCGAGATCGACCTGTTCGGCCGGGTGCGCAACCTAACGAAGGCGGCGCTGGAAACCTATCTTGCGACGGAGGAAGGCGCGCGATCGACGCGCATCACCCTGATCGCGGAAACGGCCAGCGCCTATGCGACGCTTGCGGCCGATCAAGAATTGCTGGCCGTCGCGAAGGATACGGCGGCGAGCGCGGGCCGCTCGCTGAAACTGACGCAATCGCTCAATATAGCGGGCCTGTCGGGCAAACTGGATGTGCATCAGGCAGAAACCGTGCTTCAGCAGGCGCTGTCGGATGTCGAATCGAGTACGACGCAGGTGGCGCAGGACAGGAATGCCCTCAACCTGCTGGTCGGTGCCCCGGTCGAGGATGCGCTTTTGCCGGGCACGCTTGCAACGCTTGCGCCGGGCATAGCGGAAACGCCCGCTGGGCTTTCCTCCGATATCCTGTTGCAGCGCCCCGATGTGTTGCAGGCGGAGCATCAGCTGAAGGCGGCCAATGCCAATATCGGCGCGGCGCGCGCGGCTTTTTTCCCCTCCATCAGCCTGACATCGGCGATCGGCGTCGCGAGCGCGGGCCTGTCCTCCCTGTTCACGGGGGACGCGCATACCTGGTCGGTGGCGCCTTCAGTCAGCATGCCGATCTTCGGCGGCGGGGTGAAGGCCAATCTGGATTACAGCAAGGCCCAGCGGGACCTGTATGTCGCCCAATATGAGAAGGCGGTGCAGACAGCGTTTAGCGAAGTGGCGGACGCGCTGGCCCGGGCGGGCACGATCGACCGGCAGCAGGCAGCGCAGCAGGCCTTGCTGACGGCCAGCCAGAAATCCTATGATCTTGCCGACCAGCGCTATCGCGCGGGTATAGACACCTTCCTCAATAGCCTGACGTCGCAGCGCACGCTCTATTCGGCGCGGCAGAGTGCGATCGCGACGGAACTGACCGCGATCAACAACCGGATTACTTTGTACCGGGTGATTGGGGCGGATTTTGCGGATGGGGCTGTGCGGTAATCAGGTAGGAAATTACAAAATTCCGTTGGTGCTGAGTAGAGACTGAGCTTGTCGAAGCGCATTGGGTCGGATAGTCCCCCGGACGATCCTGAAACATCCGGGGGATGTTTCACCCGATGCGGTATCGAAGCATCGTTGCACCAAGTTCCGGTCCTTCGATACGCCATTTCGACTTCGCTCAATGGCTACTCAGGACGAACGGAAATTTTCTCGACCGCCCTAATCTCCACATCGAAAGGCCCGCCACGGTCTTCACCGTGGCGGGCCAGTCTTTCCTCCCCAGGAAAGGTCAAAAATGCGTGTCTGGCGTTAGCCGAGGCGGCCGAGGCGGTGGTAGAGATTGCTGAACTTCGCCGATTCCGGCTTGTCCTGGATCTTCTTGATATAGTCCGCGATCGCTTCCTTCATCAGGCCAAAGTCTTCGGTCGAGAAGACTGCGCGGGAACGGGTGGGTTCGGTCATGGTCATTCTCCTTCTGTCACCAGCATGTGGCCGACCGGATGGCGGAACGCGAGGAATTTTGTAAAGATTTGATGTGATAGTGTCGGGAAATGATGACACGAGATTGTAAAATTGTAAACAATCATACAATATACAAACCTGTCTGACGCGCTTCCGGGAATTTGCCGCATGGCCAACAGCAAGATTTTCGCAGGCCATGCCATCCGCCGCCTTCGCCGGTCCGGTGGGCTGACCCAGGTGGCGCTGGCCGATACGCTCGACATCTCGCCAAGCTATCTCAATCTGATCGAGCGGAACCAGCGGCCCCTGTCCGCCGCGATGATGCTGCGCCTGGCCGAGCGGTTCGATTTCGATCCCCGGCGGCTTGGCGGTCAGGAGCCGGGTGGAGGCATGGACGGCCTACGGCGCAGGCTGGCCGACCCGATGTTTGCCGACCTCGGCGTTGACCGGGCGGAAATGGAGGAATGGCTGGCGGCTGCGCCCGGCGGCGCAGAAGCCTTTGCCCGCGCGTTCGACCGGATGGGCGTGGGCGGCGACGCCCTGGCGACGGAAGCGGGATCTATCACGCTGGTCCGCCGGGAGATTGAGCGGTGGCGCAACCATTTCGCCGATCTGGATGCGCAGGCGGAGGCGGTTGCCGATGAGTTGCGCCTGACGGCGGGCGATCTCTATGGGGCGATCTCCGACCGGTTGCGGGTTAGACATCAACTGGCGATCCGCATACTCCCATCCGACACCTTGCCGGACAGGATACGCCGCCTCGACCTGCATGCGCGCCAGTTGCAGCTGTCGGAAATGCTGGATGGAGCATCCCGCCTGTTCCACGCCGCCTATCTGCTCGGCGATCTGGAGGGGCGGGACCAGATCGATGCGCTGGTCAATGGCGCGGCCTTTGCCGACCGGACCGCCGATCGCCTGTATCGCCGCCATCTGACGGGCTATTTCGCCGCCGCCATCATGATGCCCTATGCCCGCTTCCTGCGCGCCTGCGAGGGCAGCGGCTATGACTTCCTGCTGCTGCAGCGCCGTTTCGGGGCGAGCTTCGAGCAGGTTGCACACCGGCTGACGACCCTGCAGCGGGTGGGCGCGCGTGGGTTGCCCTTCTTCATGCTGCGGATCGACCGGGCGGGGCAGGTGTCGAAGCGCTATGCCGGCGCAAGCTCCGCGCCGCTGGTGGAGGCCGATGGCCGCTGCCCGCTATGGGATATCCATGCCGCCTTCGGCAATCCGGGGCATATTGTGCCGCATCTGGTGGAGATGGAGGATGGTGAGCGGTGGTTCACCCTGTCCCGCACGGTCGAGGGACAGGCCTCGGGGCTGGGCAATGAACGCGCGATATTCTCGGTGTCGGTCGGGTTGAAGGCAGAGTTCGGCGCTGCCTTGAGCCTAGCGCGGGGCGTCGATCTGGAGGGGGGGGCGGCGCAGCCGGTGGGGCTTGGCTGCGTCGCCTGCACACTGCCGGATTGCACGCAGCGCAGTGCGATGCCGCGTGGCCGCACGCTCCAGTTCAGCGAGCGGGAGCGTGGCCTCTCTCCCTTTGCATTCGCCGACTGACCCGATGCCGCCGGAACGATCGGCCGACCATGTTCGTTCTCCCGCCATGCAAAAGGGAGATTGGTCATGATCCAGGGATCCATGAACGGCAAGGATGCCGGGACGTCTCCAGAGGTCGTGGACGATCGGCCGTTGTGCGAGCAGTCGCGCTTTCGGGGCAGCGGGCTCATTATCGCCATCATCGGGATCGCCGTGATTCTGGCGGTGGCTTTCTTTTATATCTCGGCAGAACGTCGGGAGGATGCGCGCGCCAATGCCGCCATCGGCGCGGCCGAAGCCGTGGACAGCGCCGCCCGCAATGTCGGCGACGCCACCCAAAAGGCGGCGGAAAAGCTCCAGTCCGGACATTGATCGGCCCACCGCGACAGCATTAGTTAGTCCGGCATTCAGGAAATATTGGTGATTTTGCGCGACACTCTCTGCTGTGTCGGGAATATTGACACGCGTCTGTAAACTTTCCCGATGTCCGGTGCCGGAACAACGCAGGAAGCGCGTATCGCATGATCAGGTTGTTCAAACATTATGTGCCCCATGCGGTCCTGCTGCTTGGGCTGCTGGATTTCATGCTCCTCATCGCCGCCGCCGAGGCCGGATGGGTGCTGCGCGCGCAGCAGATCGGCATGGCGGTCCATGGCATCCAGGAACGCTATGCGCCGCTGCTGAGCTTCGGCGTGTCGCTCCAGGTCGCGATGATCGCGGTCGGCGTGTATGGCGTGGAGGCGCTGCAATCGCTCCGCTTCGCCGTCGCGCGGCTGATCGTCGCCATCTCGCTGGGCGTGATCTTCCTTTCGGTGCTCTACTTCCTGATTCCGGGGATGACGCTGTGGCGGTCCAATTCGCTCTATGCGATGATCCTGGCCTTCCTGTTCCTTCTCACGCTGCGGATCGTGCTGGGCTCGATGCTTGGCGGCGAGGCATTCAAGCGCCGCCTGATCGTGCTGGGCGCGGGCAATCGCGCCGACCGCATCCGCCAGCTTGAGCAGCGCAAGGGCGCGGGGTTCCTGATCGTCGGCTATATCGGCATGAATGACGGCCCCCAGGTCGTGGCCGAGGCGATCAACCGCACCGCCATCTACAACCTGTCCGATTTCGTCGTGAAGCTGGGCGCGAGCGAGGTGGTGCTGGCGCTGGAGGAACGGCGCAACGCGCTCCCCATGCAGGACCTTATCCGCATCAAGACCACGGGTGTTCACGTCAACGACCTCTCGACGTTCCTTGAGCGCGAGACCGGGCGGGTCGATCTGGACACTGTCAATCCGAGCTGGCTGATCTTCTCCGACGGATTTTCGGCCGGGCGGCGCATTTCGAGCTTCGCCAAACGGCTGTTCGACATCATCGCCAGCGCCATATTGTTGGTCCTGACGGGTCCAATCATCGCGATCGCGGCGATCTGGGTGAAGCTCGACAGCAAGGGACCGGCTTTCTACCGCCAGTTGCGCATCGGCCTCTATGGTCAGGAGTTTCAGATCATCAAGCTTCGCACGATGCGGCAGGATGCCGAGGTGCATGGACAGGCGATCTGGGCGGAGGTCGACGACCCCCGCATCACCCGCCTTGGCCGTTGGCTGCGCAAGCTGCGCATCGACGAACTGCCGCAGAGCTGGACGGTGCTGAAAGGCGAGATGAGCTTCGTCGGTCCGCGCCCGGAACGCCGCCAGTTCGTCGAGGATCTGGAGCAGCATCTGCGCTATTATGCGGAGCGCCATATGGTGAAGCCGGGCATCACCGGCTGGGCGCAGATCAACTATCCCTATGGCGCGTCGATCGAGGATGCCCGGCACAAGCTGGAATATGATCTCTATTATGCGAAGAACTATACACCGTTCCTTGACCTGCTGATCCTGCTGCAGACCCTGCGCGTCATATTGTGGCCGGAGGGGGCGCGCTGAGGCGGCCATGAACATGCTCCTGCAATTTCTGGGCGACTGGGGCCATGCCCTGGCCGCCGCTCTGTTTGCGGCGCTGGCGATATGGGTGTCGCGCGGCCGGGATAGCGGCGCGGACGGTAGCGCGGAGCGGCGGCTGCTCGTCATGGCGTTGGGCGTGACGGCCTTCTGGGCGCTCTATGCGGCGTTCAGCGGCATGCGTGGGGCGTTCCTTGGCATTTCCGAATGCGTGCGCAATGCCGCCTGGCTGATCTTCATCTTCGCGCTGTTGCACCGGGGCGAGGGGCGGCAGACGGCGCATCCGCGCGCCATCACCGTAATTTACGGGGTGCTGGGCCTGTTGCTGGTCATGCAGATCGGCATTGCGCTCTATGCGCTGGACATCGGCCGCAACACCGAGGTGTTCAGCACGGCGCTCGATACGGTGCGCATCCTGCGAATGATGGTTGCGGCGGGCGCTCTGTTGCTCGTCCATCACCTTTTCACCATTTCCGCGCCGGAGGGGCGTGCGCGCATCGGCCTGCTGATGGCGGCGCTGGTGGCGATGTGGACCTATGACCTCAACCTCTATGCGCTGAGCTATCTGACGCGCGGCAATGTGGATGAGCTGTTTGCTCTGCGCGGTATCGTCATGGCCTTCGTCGCGCCGGTGATGGCGCTGAGCGCGCGGGCGGCGGGCGGCGGACGGCTGCGGCTGTCGCGCACGGTTGCGTTCCGGTCGCTCTCCCTCGTTGCCGTTGGCGTCTATATCATCGTCGTTGCGGTTATCATGGCGGGGATCGACTGGATCGCCGGGCCTTATGCGCGCTTCATAGAGATCGGCGTCATCTTCTTCCTTGCGGTAGCGGTCCTGGGCCTACTGCCTGCGCGGGGCCTTCGGGCGCTGGTGAAGGTGCAGGTCGCCAAGCATTTCTTCCAGCATCGCTATGACTATCGCGCCGAATGGATGCGCTTCACGGACACGATCGGTCGTCCCGGCGAAGACGCCGCGCCGTTCGACCAGCGCGTCATCAAGGCGGTCGCCGACATCACCGAGTCAGAGGCCGGCCTGCTGCTG
>JAHFPU010000136.1 GCA_023266635.1 Sphingobium sp. | reverse complement strand
CAGCCCGATCATCGCGAGCGAACCGATCGGTCCCTCGCGGCGGCGTTATGCCAATGCCGTCGCGCTTGTGGCATCGCCGCTGACTCCGCCCGAAATGCTCCAGCGACTGCAAGCGGTCGAAGCCGAATTCGGCCGCCGGATTGGCCAACGATGGGGCGCGCGCACGCTCGACCTCGACATCCTGCTCTGGTCGGGGGGCGCGTGGAGCGACGCGGAGCTCACCATTCCGCACGCCGAGCTGGCCGGACGGGCCTTCGTTCTCGGCCCGCTGCGGGCGATTGCACCCGATTGGCGCCATCCGTTGACGGCGCACACGATCCGGCAGCTCGCCGCTCGCTTAATCCGCCCCAAGCCGGTTGACCGGGGCGTCGAGGCGCACTAGGGCGACGGCTCACTTTCGGGTGCTGCTGGTTCGGCGCTGCGATGGGCCCTTAGCTCAGTCGGTAGAGCAACTGACTTTTAATCAGTAGGTCGCTGGTTCGAACCCAGCAGGGCTCACCATCCCGTTGATTTAGCGTGGACTTCCTTGGCGTTCTTCGTTCGATTTTAGGGCGGTGTTTGCTGAATTGAAATCGCTCGGACGATACAGAATCAACCCATCCTATCTGAATGTTGCGGAAGGTTTGATCGCCTTCGCTTTGGAATATGCGAACTTGTCGGGAAGGTTGAGCATCGCCGCCGAGAGCGCGCTGAAAGATGCCAGACGAGCCGCAGGGTCGAAATTCGGAAACCAGCTGCGCTTGCCTGTCTTCCATCAAGCCAAGTCCTTTAGGAGGGGTCCGATGTGCTCGCGATAGAGTCTCCACTTCCCGACGGATGACGAGTGGATCGGCTGCCTGACCTGTACGGCGCTAGGCGTCGCAAAGCTGCGGGCGCCTGGCGAGGGCGTGTCGCATCCGCCCCGGAAATCCAGCCGGCAGGCGCTTCTCAAATCGCGAATCGTCGCTTCGCTGTCCCTGACCAGATCCTCGTAACGAACGAGGGTGATTCTCGGGCCGTATATGTCGACCCAATGGTCCATTAGTCGCGACCATGCCCGATAATATGAAGCAAGGTCAGTCAGACTGCTCGCATAGTGATAGGGCGATGTCAGAAAGCATCGATACAGGGCGAAGCATGTGTCGACCGGGTCGCGCTGAAGCAGGATGACGTTGGCCTGGGGCAGCGATGCCAGGATCAGCGGAATATACATGAAATTTAGGGGCATCTTATCGGTGAAACGACAGCGGCGCGCCGCATTGTCCATCGCTTCGTCGAGATACGCTCTTCCAACCGGAGCCAGTTCCGAACCGTCGCGGCAGGCGCTGGCCCGTCGGTGCAGCGCGAGATGATCCCGTTTTCCGCCCATCCAGTCGAAGGCCGCAATCGACATCGCGCGCAGTTCGCCCGCTGACCGCATGCCCGGACTCGCGCTCATGATCCGGTCCACGAGCGTGGTGCCGCTTCGGGGTAATCCCATGATGAAGATCGGAGAGTCGCTTGGCCCGTAGCTGGCTGCCGAAGAGGGCAAAGGTCGAGCATAGTACATGCGAATGGTGTCGAGCATCTGCACATCTTCGTTCACGTCATAGCGACGCGTGGCCCTGTGCCCATCATTGCCGCACCTCCAATATTGGAATGCACGGTCATAATCACCGAGGTCGTCGAACTCCTTGGCAAGAGCGAAGCATAGCAGCGCTGTGTCGAGCCCGCCGTTACGCCTTCTCCGCAGCGCGTCCTCGAGTTCCGCTACATGGTTGGCATCCGGGGTCCGCCGCCGCATGTCGGAACGTAGCAGATGAGCGCCAGCGGCATGCGGATCCACGCGGATGATGCGATCGAGATTTGCTTCCGCTCCCTCCAGATCGCCTGTCATCCGCTGCACCGTCGCGAGATTGAAGCGAATGGCAATCTCAGTTGGGCGAAGGCGCACGGCGCGCGCGAAACAGGTCTGCGCCCGAACCGGATCGCCGCAATGAGTGAGCAGCGTACCGAGAAAGTCCAGGTCGCCAGCATCACTGCGTTCGGCCCCAACTGCAATCCGGCGGACATATGTCCGTAGGGCCTTGAGCCTTCCCGAGGATGCCAATGCCATCGCGTGGCGCCTGTCCGCGTCTGAAATCACCAGTTCGTTCCGCGCCTTACTTCGGAGAGCCAGCCGCCAGAGCAGCCTGGAGGACCTCGCTTGACTCATTTAGGCCATAGGCCTATTTAATAGTCAAGCACGGGCGCCTCCCGAAGGCCAACCCGCAAGCAGATTCAGAGTGGGAGCTCGGCCGTGCAGCAGAATCTAGGGACCATTGATGGCAAACGGCAATTCTCAAAGCCCTGGCGCTTTTTCCTTATGATTTTTGCGTCGGCAAGCGCGATGACGCCAATGACATCGGTCGGCAAGCAGGCGCCACCCGACCCACCGTACCTCGAACACATCGGCATCTATGCCGAGAGCACGGAGCGCACAGCAGCATTCCTCACGGATATTATAGGCCTGCGGCTAAATAATGTGAAGTGGGAGATCAAGCCCGACACGCCACAATCCGGGGGCGTCAAACTGGGTTTCATCGACGGAAACGGAATGCAATTCACTCTCATCGAACCGACAACGCCGGGCCCGACCCTCGACGAGCTTCGTCGGTTCGGAAACGGCGCAGTCGCCGAGCTCGATTTCGAGGTGAATGACTTCAACGCCACCTACGACTTGCTCGAAAGCCGCGGAGTCGGCTTCGTCAACATGGACGGCAAGCCGTTCCCGGCCGGACAACGGGGATGGCACCTCGATGACTTCGGGATCAGCCTTGTCTACTTGCCCAAAGACCTTTCGCGCGGAATGACGATCGAAATATATCAGCGCGGCCCCGAAGACAAAGATATCCTGCATGCGCGCGACCGCATGTGGAAGGCTCTGCCGCCCGTTCGCGACTTTGCGCCGCGCCTGCGCCGCACACTCGTTCTGGTGAAGGACCTGGACGCAACGGCGGCGTTTCTGGAACAGATTATGCGCCTCAGTCGGACTGGCGGCATACAGAAAGCCGCCGGCATGCGCTGTCTGCTCTTCGATGCCGGCGGAGGAACGCAAATTGAACTTGTCGAGCCCACCCAGACTGGGCCGATCAAGACGCTGCTGGAAACGAAGGGCGACGGTTTTGCCGCCGGACTGGTCTTCGAAAGCCAGGACCTCAAGGCGTTTGGCAGGCACACGAAATCAAAAGGCGTCGAACTCGTCTCGAACCACTCCCCAGGTGAGCAAGGTCTGGTCGCCGGGTGCGAAGCGGTCCTGAATTCCGCAGCCTACGCCAGCATTCCGATGGATGCGGCCGAAGGCATGCGGATCACGATTGCCCAGCCCCGGCGAGGCAGGCCGTAGGCGACCGCAAGGTCAATCAAAACTCAAGTGAGGGGAAATAGCATGAAGGGGGTTTCCTTCTACAGGCATCATATCATCCTGGCGTCGGCATCTCTGCTGGCGACCATGGCAACGCCCGCGGTAGCGCAATCATCCAACGGCGCCGACGATGGCGGCGATCCTCGCGAAATCATCGTCACGGCGCAAAAACGGAATGCGTCGCTTCTCGATGTGCCGCTGGCGCTTTCGGCGCTCGACGGGAACACGCTCAGCAAGACCGGGGTAACGAGCCTGCAGGGGCTCATGAAACAGGTTCCCGCGCTGCGGATCGATTCCGGCTATGGTGACGAAGGCCCGCCGCGATTCAACCTTCGCGGGCTCGGGAACACCGAATATGCAGCCAACGCGACGCCGTCGGTCGGCGTCTATGTCGACGAAGTCTATCTGAACGCGACATACTCGCAGAGCTTCCCGTTGCTCGACATCGAACGTGTCGAGGTCTTGCGCGGTCCGCAGGGCACATTGTGGGGCAAGAACACGACCGCAGGCCTCATCCATGCGATCAGCCGCAAGCCTGACGGCGAACTCGGCGGATATGCGAATCTGGAAATCGCAAGCTTCGGAAGAAAGACCATGGAAGCCGCAGTCGGCGCTCCGGTCATCGAGGATAAGCTTTCGGTCAGGGCCGCGGTCCGCGTCAGCGGCTTCGATGGCTACTTTCGCAACCCGTTGCTGGGCCGACGTGCCGGCGGTTCCGATTCCTATGCCGCGCGCCTGTCGCTGCTATGGACGCCCAGTCCGGATGTTGACCTGTTGCTGAAGTATGATCGCAGCAACACTGACTATGAATTTCTCTATGGCCATTACGGTCTTCTCGCCGGAGGCGCCGACAGCCGGGGTATCACGCCGAGCGATCCGCTCTATGTGACGTCGACCAATCCCTTCGTCGTTTCGCAGAATTCTGTTCCGCGAAGCCATATGACGGCGGACAACGTTACCGCGACGTTGAAGTACCGGTTCGGCGACGGCTACGAGGTGACGAACATCGCGGCCTATATCGATTCCAGTTCGGCCAACTACCAGGACGATGATTCCGCGCCATATGTCTATTCGAACAGCGCCAACATCGGCCAGGCACGGCAGTTCAGCAACGAAATCCGCATAACCTCGCCGGATGACGCCCGATTCAGCTGGATCGTTGGAGGCTATTATCTCCACGAAGATCTCGAGAGCCTGCTCGACTTCTACTATCCCGACTATGGCGATCTGGGCTTTGGCTACAATGCTTATTTCCCGCAATTCTCTCAGAAAACCAACAGCCTCGCCGCGTTCGCCAACGTTGCGTTCAAGGCAACCGATCGCCTGACGATCTCAGGCGGTGCGCGGATCACCAATGAACGCAAGAGCGATCATGTGATGGGCGGCACTTATTTCTGCGGCTCGTCGGAGTGGTTCAACATCAACAGCTGCAACCTGGTGAACCAATATGTGGATACCGACGTCTCGCTGAGCGACACGGTCGTCACTTGGGACGCCAACATCAGCTATGATATCAGCGACGACATCATGGGCTATGCCCGGGTCGCCAAAGGCTTTCGGGCAGGAACATTCAACGTCGTCGCTTTCGGGCCGGGCGCGATCCCGCGGCTGAAGCCCGAAAACCTGATCTCCTACGAAGTGGGCCTCAAGGGCCGCATCCTCGACGGGCTTGCTCAAGGCTCGGTCACCGGCTTTTATTATGACTATCAGAATTTCCAGGCCCAGCAGCTCGTCGGCGCGCAAACGATATTGGGTAACACAACGCTGACGGTGAAGGGAATCGAAGCCGATGTGACCCTTCGCCCGACGAGACAATGGACGATCGGAGGTGCGATCGCGCTGATCGACCCGGAGTATGGCGATTATATCGCGCCGATCTCGACCGTTCTCGTCCCGTCCGGCACGATCGATCTGACGGGCAAGCCCCTGGTGAAGGCGCCGAAAACGACCGCGAATATCTTCTCCAGCCTCGACCTGCCGCTCGGCGGCGACATGTCGATCAACCTGCGCACTGATTGGAGCTATGCCAGCCGGTCCTATTTACGGGTCGATGCGCTGGCGGAAAACCTATCGCCATCGCTGGGGATCCAGGCGGCCCTTCTCCGGGGAGGGTTGATCCAGAACCCCTATTGGCTTGGCGATATGTCCGTCACGTTCAACCTGAACGATCGGATCGCGATCACTGGGTTCGTGCGCAATCTGACCGACAAGCTCTACAAGCCGACGTCGGCGACCTACATCGACGGTACGCCGATCGGGGGCGGCAGAGTTGCCTCGGCGATTATCACCCCCGTGTTCGGGGCACCCCGGACCTGGGGCGGATCAGTGCGCTTCGAGTTCTGATCGCGCAAAGGGCTCCGGGGCAGCTAGCACATGCCCCGGAGCCAGCTCGCTGCGAGAGCGCGAGTTCACTCCGCGCTATCGGCGAAGAAGATTTTCAGGTCCTTCTTCAATATCTTGCCATTGGCATTGCGCGGCAAGGTCTCTGCGACGAAACGAATAGCCACCGGAACTTTGAACGCTGCCAATCGCGCCCGCACCCAGTCCCGCAGTTCCGCCTCGGTTGCGCTTGAACCTGGTGCCAGATGGACAACCGCAGCCGGTTCTTCGCCGAGCGTCCGGTGCAGGATACCTATGATCGCGCAATCGGTGACCGCAGGATGCTCATAGAGGACATTCTCGATTTCGGAGGAGTAGATATTCTCGCCACCGCGTATCAAAATGTCTTTCGCTCGATCGACGATATAGACGAAACCTTCCTCGTCGAGCCGCGCTAGATCGCCGGTGCGAACCCAACCGTCGACAAAGGTTTCAGCGGTCGCTTCGGGCTTGTTCCAATAGCCCTTCACAATCATCGGCCCCCGCGCCCACAACTCGCCCACCGCGCCGGTGGCCAGCACCGTAACGCCGTCCTCATCGCGTATCTCCAGATCGGCCACCGCGACCGGCGGCCCGGCGCTCGTCGGGCGCGCCAGATAGTCCTCCGCCAAATGCGAGGTCACCGTCGCCATCGTTTCGGTCATTCCCCAACCATTGCCCGGCAACGCACCGAACTCCTCGTAGATGCGTTTGACCAACTCGGGTGCCGACGGCGCACCGCCGTAGTTGATCGCTTCAAGCGAGGAGAGATCATATTTCGCCCGGTCGGGATGCTCTATCAATTGCCAAGCGATCGTCGGCACGCCGCCGGTCACATTGACCTTCTCCTGCTCGATGAGCTCCATCGCACGGACCGCGTCCCATTTGCGCATGAAGACCGTGGTATGTCCGTTGGCCATGCTGCCCATCAGGCTCGCGGAGCAAGCAGTGACATGGAACATCGGGATCACTGTCAGGGTCGTTCGCGGCTGGGCGATCGGCAACGGCTCTCCCCGCCGCAGCAGGCTCCGCGCCCCCACAAAGCTCCCCGACAGTATGTTCGTCGCAAGGTTGCGATGCGTGCCGAGTGCGCCCTTCGGGTTGCCCGTCGTGCCACTCGTGTAAAAGATCGTTGCGTCATCGTCGCCGTGGAGTTCGATCGCCGGTCGTTCGATCGCGGGGAGGTTCGCCCAATCATTCGGGCGACCCACAATATCGTCCAGCGCAGTCGCGCCCGAGGGTATGGCATCCGCTCGGGAAACGATCACGCGCTCAACGGTCCGCATCGCCCCGAGATGCTGGGCGATGCGCTCGTAGCGTTCGGCGTCGACGATCAGAAGCTTCGCCCCCGAATCCTGGATACCATAAGTGAGCTCTGCGCCGGTCCACCAAGCGTTAAGAGGCACAGCGATCGCGCCGATCGAGACAATGGCAAAGAAGCTCATTGGCCATTCCGGAAGATTTCGCATTGCCAGCGCGACGCGGTCCCCCTTCCCTATCCCCATTTTCTGCAAGGCCAGCGCAAAGGTCGCCACTGCTCGCCAGTTAGCTTCGAAGCTGACGCGCTCGTCGTCGAGGATAGTGAACAAACGGTCGCCATGCGCGCGAGACTGGTCGAGCAACGCGCCGAGATCGTGCGGCGCATGCTTCCAAACTCGTGTCGCTACGCCCCGGATTGTGATGACGTCCAGTTCGAAGGGCGCTCCCGGCTGGGTCAGTTCAGCGGTGGCTTCCGCGATGGACATTACAGGCCATGAAGGATCAAGCGGCACCACAGGTTCGTTGATCGTGTTGGTGGCCACGGGTTCTTCTCTCCATTGATATATCTTCGCCCGCTACCCGTCGGGATGGTACATTGACCTACACCGCGGCGTCCGTTCCGCGCTAGCCCCCGCAATTTGGCTATCCATCAACATCTGGCCCGAAGGTCGCGTGGACGAGCCCGCCATCGACCGTCAGAATCTGACCCACGACATAGTCGCCCGCCCGCGAGGCCAAATAGATCGCGGCCGCTGCGATATCGTCGGCGTTGCCGATCCGGCAGGCGGGGATCGCCGCAGCGACACGGTCTGCCCGATCGCGAGCGGCGCGGTTCATCTCCGATGCGAACGCGCCGGGCGCAATGGCTGTGACATGGACATGATCACCGGCCAGTTGCGCGGCGACCCGGCGCGTGAGGTGGATCAGCGCACTCTTTGACGCGTGATAGCTGTAGGTGTGCCATGGACTGAGGCGCATTCCGTCGATCGACGCGATGTTGATGACCTTTGCGGGCCGCTCGATCGCGCCCGCGATACGGAGATGCGGCAGCAGCTTCTGCAACAGGAAAAAGGGAGACTTCACATTGAGGTCCATTACCTTGTCCCACCCCGATTCCGGAAAATCGTCGAGTGCCGCACCCCACGCCGCCCCGGCATTGTTGACGAGAATATCCAGATGGTCCTCATGGCTGGCATAGGCGCTCGCCAGCGCTTCACACCCGGCCACGGTCGACACGTCTTCCGGCAGCGCGATGCAGTTCGGCCCAAGCTCTTCCGCGACCGCGGCGCAGGCGTCGCTCCGGCGCGAGGAGATGTAAACCCGCGCGCCTTGCGCGACAAACCCCGCGGCGATCATCTTGCCGATGCCGCGCGATCCGCCGGTGACCAACGCGGTGCGCCCTGCGAGCGAGAACAGCCCGTTCAGGGAAGCTGGCGCGCCATTCATCGCATCCACGCCGGACGATGCTGTCATGCCACGCCTTCTGCAACCGGAAAGACCGCGTCGGCAAAGGCCTGCGTCATCGCGCCATAGGGGCCTTTCAGCGCCGCCATCAGCGGACTATCGTCGGCGCATTCGAACACCGACTTGCCGTGTGTAAAGTGCAGGAACCCCTCAAACCCCGACTGGCATCC
>JAHFPU010000135.1 GCA_023266635.1 Sphingobium sp. | reverse complement strand
AGCCAGGAACCCAGCGGACAGCATAACTGCGCCAAGGCCCAGCAGGCGGAAGCGCCGTTCCGCGCCATATCGGCGCGCGATGCGGCGGCGCATGACATCCGACTTCCAGTCGGTGGGATTGCGGGGGGCAATGTCGGTCACTCGTAGGCCTCCCGATATTTCTTCACGACCCGCAGCGCGACGATATTGAGCAGCAGGGTGACGATGAACAGGACCAGGCCAAGCGCGAAGGCGGCGAGCGTCTTGGGGCTGTCGAATTCCTGGTCGCCGGTCAGCAGCTGGACGATCTGGGTGGTGACCGTCGTCACGCTGGAGAAGGGGTTGAGGGTCAGGTTGGCGGCAAGGCCAGCGGCCATCACCACGATCATCGTCTCGCCGATCGCCCGGCTGACGGCCAGCAGTACGCCGCCGACAACGCCGGGGAGGGCTGCGGGGATCAGCACGCGCTTGATCGTCTCGCTGGTGGTCGCGCCCATGGCCAGGCTGCCGTCGCGCATCGATTGCGGCACGGCGGCGATGCTGTCGTCGGCCATGGAAGAGACGAACGGGATGATCATGACGCCCATGACGAGGCCGGCGGCGAGCGCGCTTTCCGAGGATGCGCCGTGAATGCCGATGCTGACGGCGAAGTCGCGGAGGGCGGGCGCAATGGTGAGCGCGGCGAAGTAGCCGTAGACCACGGTCGGAACGCCCGCGAGCACCTCTAGGATCGGCTTCATCCACTTGCGGGTGTTGGGGCTGGCATATTGCGTCAGATAGATGGCGCTCATCAGACCCAGTGGGATTGCGACCACCATGGCGATGATCGCGCCGATGAAGATGGTGCCCCAGAAAAGCGGCACAGCGCCGAAGGCATCCTTATTGCCATAGCCGAGCGCCGCCGACTGCGGACTCCACTTCGTGCCGAAGAGGAAGTCGATGGGGTTGACCATCGAGAAGAACCGCAGCGATTCCCAAAGCAGCGAAGCGACGATGCCCACAGTCGTGATGATCGCGATCAGCGAGGCAAGCAGGAGCGCACCCATGACCAGCCGCTCGACGCGTGTGCGAGCGCGGAAATCTGTGCGCATCCGGGTGAAGGCGTAAGCCGCCCCGGCAAATGCCAGGATGAGCGCTAGGATCACGCCACCGGTGGCATAGCGCGACTGCGCGTCACGATAGGGTTGGACCAGCGGCTGGGCGAGGGGATTGAACGCCGCAGCTTGATTGCCCCCGGCGATGGCGCGGGCCTCACCCAGGATCGCGCCACGGGAAAAACCGTCCTCCGGCAATGCCTTGGCGGCCGGACTTTGCAACACGCTGCTGGTTACCAGGCCCGGCATCACATTGGTCCAGACCGCCAGGAACAGGCATGCGGGCAACAGCGCCCACAGGGCGACATACCAGCCATGATAGGATGGCAGGCTGTGCATCGCGCCCTTGGGGGCCGCTGTCTGCAGGCGCGTAGCGCGGGCGCGCGCCACGACCCACGCGACAACGGCAAGCCCTAGCAGGAGCATGAAAATGGCTGGACCTGTCACGCGGCGACCCTGTTCTGTTTTCTGTCGGTCACTCGGCTTATTTCAGGCTTGCGCCGTCCAGCACGGTCAGGTTCTTGACGGTTTCTGCGCTTGCCTTGCGGACGGCGTCGGGCGAGGCGACCATGCCGCGCTTGGTCAGGTAACCGCCTGGTTCCCAGCCCGCCGCAAAGGCGTCCAGATAGGCTTTCAGGCCGGGGATGGCGGCGATGTGCGCCTTCTTCACATAGATGTAGAGGGGGCGAGCGCCCGGATACTGGCCGGTCGACACGGTTTCATAGGTCGCCTGCACGCCGTTCAGCGGAATATCGTTCAGCGTGTCCTTATTCTCTTCAAGGAAGCTGTAGCCGAAGATGCCGACGGCGTTGGGATTCGCGCCCAGCTTCTGCACGATCAGATTGTCGTTCTCACCCGAGTCCACATATTTGCCATCTTCGCGAATGCGGGTGCAGGTAGCCTTGAACTCGTCCTCGCTCTTCTTCTTGAGCTCTTCCATCGCCGGGTCGCTCTCACAGCCCTTGGTCAGGATCAGTTCGGCGAGCGAATCGCGCGTGCCGCTGGTGGACGGCGGACCGAAGACGGAAATCGGGATCGCCGGCAGCGAAGGATCGACATCCTTCCAGCTTTCGGCCTTGTTCGGACCCTTGCCGAACGGATTGGCGGCCAGCGCCTTGTAGATCATGACGGGCGTCAGCTTCATGCCGGGGCCCTTCTTCGATTCGGCGAAGGCGAGGCCGTCGACACCGATCTGGATTTCGATGATCTCCTTGACGCCATTCTTCTGGCAGAGTTCGAACTCGCCCTTCTTGATGCGGCGCGAGGCGTCCTCGATGTCGGGATATTGCGAACCGACGCCGGCGCAGAACAGCTTCATGCCGCCACCAGTGCCGGTCGATTCGATGATCGGCGACTTCATGCCCGGATTGCTGTTCACGAACTGCTCGGCCACGGCGGTCGCGAAAGGATAGACGGTGGAGGAGCCGACTGCGCGGATCTGGTCGCGGGCTGCGCTGGAGCCGCCGCCGCTGCCGGCCTGATCGCCGCAACCGGAGAGAGAAAGGGAAAGCGTGGCGACGCCGATGAGAAGCGAATATTTCACGAAATTTCTCCTTGCGATGACGCCCGATTGGCCTTGGCTTGGCGCGGCCCTAGCGGTGCTTCATCGCGCCAGTGTGACAGTTTGGTTTCATTTTCATGACAATGCTCCCGGAACGGTCATGGCAGCATCATCCTTCGCCATTTTCCGCAACGGGCAAAAGGATCGTTACAGTCGTTCCCCGGCCCATAACGCTCGCAATGTCCAGCCTTCCCCGGTGGCGCTCGACCACATGCTTAACGATGGCGAGGCCAAGGCCAGTGCCGCCCATCGCCCGGCTGCGCCCCGAATCCACGCGATAAAATCGTTCGGTCAGGCGGGGCAGGTGATCGGGCGCGATGCCCTCGCCTTCGTCCGCTACCGTCAGGCGCACCATATGCGCGCCGCCCTGTGACAGGCCGACCGATATGGGCGTTCCGGCCCGGCCATATTTCACCGAATTGCCGACCAGATTGTGTAGCAGCTGCGATATTTGCGCCCTGTCGCCCTGTATAGCCGGAACCTGCGGTTCGATCGTGGCGACGACTTCCTGCCCGCGTTCGCCATGGCTCTGGCGATACACATCCGCAACTTCGGCGATAAGCGCGCTCAGATCGACGGCCGAATCGGGCGCGCGATATTTCTCCGCCTCGATGCGGGAAAGGGACATGAGGTCGTCGACCAGCCGCTGCATCCGCCGCGCCTCGCCATCCATGATCTTCAGGAAGCGGGCGCGCGTCTCCTCGTCCGCGCCGATGGCGGGGTCTGACAGCGTTTCCACGAACCCCAAAATTGCGGCCAGCGGCGTGCGCAGTTCATGGCTGGCGTTGGCGACGAAATCGACCCGCATCTTCTCCGCCGCATGGGTGCCGGAACGGTTGCTGAGATGCACGAGCTTGCGCGATTCCCCGCCATTCCCGGCAAGCGGCGCGATCCGCATTTCCCAATGCTGTTCGCGCGTGCCCAGTCCGACCAGGTTGATCGTCACGGGCTCCGCCATCGGCGCGGTGCTGGCAAGGCGCTCTGCCGCCGCCGGATGACGGATGGCGATCCGCACGTCCTCGCCCACGATATGCGCGCCCAGCAGGCGCAGCGCTGCGCGATTCGCCCGGACGACCTTGCCCCGCGCCGACACCAGCATGGGTTCGGACACCGCCTCCAGCAAGCCTTCGAAATCCGGGTTCAGCAATATGTCGTCATAGGCCTGCGTCGGTTCGGCGATGACCGCTGCGGTCGGTGGCGGGGCGCGGTCCGCCATGACCACCATCGCCAGCAACCCCGCAGCCGCGGACACGAGCGCCACCTGCCATCCGCCGCCCGCAAGCAGCATGGTGGCCGCCGCGCCTGTAAGCACGATGACCAGTGCGACGATGATCTGAGCGGGGGAGAGGCGATTCATGGTTATCGTCGTAGATTATTCAGGCTATTGCTGCGACATGCATTGGCGCATGGGACTGCGGTATTTACCGCCATGCAAGGAAATAAGCGGAACAGTGATCGGATGAGCGAGGAAAAAGGCAGGAACGCGGGCGATCCGCAGGGCTTACCGCCCGAAGACGAAAGTCTTGTGACGCCCACGCGACGCCGCCTGCTGATGGGCGGAGCGGTTGCCGCGTCCGCGATCGTGTCGATCCGTCCTGCGCTGGCCAGCACGGCCGCGTCGGTCCTCAATTGCCGCATCCCCGTGCCCGACCCGCCCCATGCGAGCCAGCATATCGCCGCCGATGGCTCGCTGGTCCCGGCTGGGACGCAGGGCGCTGTCCCCGGCGCTGGTCGGCCGTTCACCGGCGAGGAAGTGAAGGCTGCATTGCGCGGGCGCCATCTGCCCGGCACCAGCTATGAGCAGAACCAGGCCTATCTCAATTATATTCGCCGGTTGCAGTCGGGAACGAGCGGCTTCACCTGCTACGCATCGCTGCAGATGCCCCGCTGAGGGCGCGTCCGGAAGGTCGGATGGTAATGGCGCAAGACCAGTATCGCGCCGAACCAGCGTCGGACTATATCCTGCGTTCGCTCGATGATGTGACGCTCGTCTATCATCGCCGCTCCGGCCAGACCCATATCGTCGTAAGCCCCGTGCCCGAAATACTGGCGGCACTCACGGGCGACATAAGCAGCACCGCAGAGATCGTCGCGCGCCTGTCCCATGATTATGATCTGGGTGATCCGCATGACGCCCTGGCTGCGGTGCAGACGCATCTGGACGAGATGGTGGCGCTCGGCCTGGCACACGTCGCATGAAGCATCAGGTCATGCTGCGGATCGGCCCGGCGTCCTTCCGCGTCGGCTCGGCCTGGCCGCAGCCGATCGTCGATCTCGCTAGGCTCTATGCCGCCTATCCTCAGCCGGAGGACGGCATAGCCGATTTCACTGTGCGGCTGGAGCCGACCCGGCCATGGCGACGCTTCATCCGACCCTCCGTGTTCATCGGCGGCGACCATATGCTGGCCGACGCCGCGCCGATGGCGCTCGCCCATGGCCTGCTGGCGGCGGAAATGGGCATGAACATGCAGATGGCGCTCGGCTGGCGGCGTCACCTGCTGCTTCATGCCTCCTGTGTCGAGAAGGATGGGCGCGCGCTGGTGATGACCGGCGAGTCCGGGTCAGGCAAATCGACGCTGGCGGCACAGCTTGGCGAGCGCGGCTGGCGGCTGATGGGTGACGAGTTCGCGCTGCTTGACCCCTCGACGGGACAGATATTCGCCTTTCCGCGCCTCGTCAGCCTCAAGAACCAGGCCATCGCCGTGATGCAGGGGGAGGCGCCAGCCGAGCGTTTTGGTCCGCTGATGCGCGATACGCCCAAAGGCGACATCCGCCACCTTGTTCCCAATCGGTCGGCGGTGACGCGGATGGACGAAGGCACGATCCCCGCGCTGCTGCTCTTCCCGCGCTTCGGCTTTGCGCCGGAGGTGCGGGAGGTCGGACAGGGCGAGGCGTTTATGCGGCTCACGCAAGCCTCGACCAACTATGTCACGCTGGGCGAGCGAGGCTTCACGGCGCTGACCCGTTTCGTGACCGACATTCCGGCCCGCGCGATCGACTTTTCCAGCGGGGATGAGGCGATCGCCATGATCGACCGGCTTTGGGAGACGCTGGCGTGAGCGGCGCGCTGCTGGTTGCTGTCCTGCGCAATCCAGCGTCGGCCTCCCGTTTGACGCCGGGCGACTGGAACGGCCTGATTGCGGCATCGCGCGCCGAACGATTGATCGGCACCCTTGCCGTCCGGCTCGCAGGCGTCTCTGTACCGGCCTCCGTCGAGCCGATACTCGCCGATGCGCGGGATGAGGCGGCGCGTGAGGCGCGGCAGGCATTGTGGGAGGCCGACCGCGCTGCCGCCGCGCTGGCGGGAACCGGCATTCCCGTTATCCTGCTGAAGGGCACGGCCTATGCGGCGGCTGGCCTGCGGGCGGGGGAGGGGCGCTTCATCGGTGACCTCGACATATTGGTCCCGCGCGATCGGCTGGACGACGTGGAAGCCGCAATCCTCACCGCCGGCTGGGAATGGGTGAAGCCCGATCCCTACGATGACGACTATTATCGCCGCTGGATGCACGAGTTGCCGCCGATGATCCACAAGGAGCGGGACCGGATGATCGACATCCATCACACGATCCTCCCCCTCACCGCGCGGCAGACGCCGGATGCGGCGACGATGATGGCGGACGCCGTGCGGCTGGACAACGGCCTGTATATCCTCTCGCCCGAGGATCGCGTCTGCCATGCGGCGGCGCATCTGTTCGCGGACGGAGATCTTGCGGGAGGATTGCGCAACCTGTGGGACATTCACTGTTTGCTTACGGAATGCAGATCTATGCCGGCCCTTACAGCTCGCGCTGCGCAGCACGGCCTGACCAAAGCCGTCGCCCGGGCCACACGCCTTGCCAACGCGCTTTATCGCGAGGATCGATCAGGGCTGACAGCGTTTGACCATCTGTTCGTCGCCCGCCTTCTGGCCCGCGATGGCTGGGGCCGGGAAACGCGCAAGCTGCTGCGCTTCGCTTTCTTCGTCCGCTCGCACTGGTTGCGGATGCCCCCGATAATGCTTGCGAGGCACCTTTGGACGAAATGGCGCAAGGGCCATCGCCCTGCCTGACCTTAGAAGAGCGGTTTGCGCTTTGCCCTGAACGCTGCGACGCCTTCAGCGAAATCCGGCTTGGTGAACGCATCGCGGAACATCGCCAACGTTTCGGCGTCGTCATCGGACTGACCGTCCACTATCCGGCGGATGATCGCCTTGGACGACCGTACCGAATGCTGGGCATTTCCGGCGATGGTCTGCGCCAGCATCATTGCCGCCGCCATCGGATCGTCCGAGACTTCGTCCACCAGGCCGATGGCCAACGCCTCTTCCGCTGAAGCCAACGATCCGGTGAACAGTATGCGTTTCGCGCGGGCCGGGCCGACGAGGTCGACCAGCAGCTTGGTATCGAACAGCGAATAGACGATGCCGAGCTTCGCCGGCGTGATGCCCAGT
This sequence comes from Sphingobium sp., assembly GCA_023266635.1. Taxonomy (GTDB): domain Bacteria; phylum Pseudomonadota; class Alphaproteobacteria; order Sphingomonadales; family Sphingomonadaceae; genus Sphingobium. Next base: position 1,606 of record JAHFPU010000135.1, on the reverse strand, counting down.
CGCGCCCGCGGTGACGCGATCCGCAGGTCGCAGGCAATGGCAAGGCCGCATCCGCCGCCCACGCAATCGCCATCAATGGCGGCGATCACAGGCTTGGGTGCGTGAGCGAGCGCATATTGCGTCGCGCGAATGGCGGCCTGATTGGCGACGCGCCATTCTTCCCCGCCGCTCTTTTTCGCAAACTCGCCGATGTCGGCCCCGGCGCAGAACATGCCCGGCGCGGCCGATCCCAGTATGAGAACGCGGACAGCCTCGTCCTCCATCGCCTCCCGGACCAGAACCGGCATCAATTCCCACATCGCCTGGCTCAGGGCGTTGCGCCGCTCCGGACGGTTGATCAGCAGCCGGGCGATCGCGCCCTCCCGCTCGATCCGCAGCGTCACGGCTGTGGCCAGCCTGCGAGCAGGGGAATCAGTTCGTCGAAATGATCGATGATCGCATCGGCGCCCAGATCCTCGATCGCGCCATCGACAAAGCCGAAGCTCACCGCGATGCTCGGAATGCCGGCGTTGCGCGCGCCGGCAATGTCATTGATCGTGTCGCCCAAGAAGATGCAACGGCCGCCGCCCGCCCGTTCGATCATTGCGTGGATCGGGACCGGGTCCGGCTTGGCCACGCCCACCGTGTCACCGCCGACGATGGAGGCGAAGCGGTCGGCAAGACCGATCTGTTTCATCAGCGGCGTCGTGAAACGCTCCGCCTTGTTGGTGCAGATGGCGAGCTTCACGCCCGCCGCATCCAGGGCGTCCATCGCTTCCAGCAAGCCGGGATAGGGTATGGTGTGGATGGCGAGATTCTGCTCATAATAGTCGAGCAGCACCGGCAGCGACTCCGCCAGCATCTCCGACGTGTACCCGCCCGACGCCGTCAGCGCGCGCTCAAGCATCACCTTGGCCCCCTTGCCGACGAACGGTTTGATCTCCGCGACAGGGAAGGGCGCACGGCCCAGCTTGCCAATGGCATAGTTCACCGCTGCGGCCAGATCGCCGCTGGTGTCCAGCAGCGTTCCATCGAGGTCGAAGCCCACGATATCGAAAGGAATGGGGTCGAGAGGGATTTGCGCCATGGCACTGCCCATGCCTTCAGCCCTGTGGCAAAGGCAAGCCAAACATGGCAGAGGGGCGGCATCTTTTTCCCCCTCCTGGGACTTCATCTCTCTGGACGGCGGGCAGAACAGGAATGGATAAGTGACCTCTTCCCCCCAACGTCCCCTTGCCATCGTCATTCTTGCCGCCGGGCAGGGTACGCGCATGAAATCGGCCTTGCATAAGGTGCTGCATCCCGTCGCCGGGCGGCCGATGCTACTGCACCTGCTGGCGAGCGCAGCCGGACTGTCGCCGGAACGCCAGGTGGTCGTCGTGGGCGCGGGGCGCGACCAGGTCGAGGCCGCCGTCGCTGGCATGGGGGTTGCGGTGGCGGTGCAGGAGCAGCAGCTTGGCACCGGCCATGCGGTTGCGCAGGCGCATGACGCGCTATCCGGTTTCGCGGGCGACGTGCTGATCCTCTATGGCGACGTGCCGCTGGTCAGCGCTGCGACAATGAAGGCGATGGTCGATCGCCTGAACCGGGGCGACGAACCACGCGCCGTCGTCTTGGGCTTCCGCCC
>JAHFPU010000134.1 GCA_023266635.1 Sphingobium sp. | reverse complement strand
CGGCATGTTGCGCCAGTTTGCGCTGCCCCGGATAACCCAAAGAATCACCCGCCCACGAATCTCCAATCATGGGGGTGACAATTCCGGCAACCTTATGCGACAAGGCTTTAACATTTTCCAGCCGTTCAAAGGGTTCTCCGCACAAAAATGCCCGTAACGCCCGCACCGGAGATGCTGCCTCCCCACCCGCCGGTCGAGTGTACGCCCGCCTACGACCGTTACGGCCCGGATGCACCGCGCAGTCCTGTGATCATTTCGGTGCCGCATGCGGGGAGGGATTACCCGCCTTCGCTGCTCGGCAATGCGCGCTGCACCCTTACGAGTCTGCGTCGGCTTGAGGATCGTTATGCTGACCTGCTGACCCACCGGCTGATTGCGCTCGGTCACAGCGTGTTCGTCGCCCGCGCGCCGCGCGCGTTGATCGACCTCAATCGGGATGTGCGGGAAATCGATCCCGCCATGGTGCGCGGCCTCCCACGCGATCAGCCGCTTATGGTCAGCGCAAAGATGCGCGGAGGCCTTGGTCTGGTGCCCCGACGCCTTCAGGGCATTGGCGATCTGTGGATGGTTCCGATCGACTGGGCTGATGTGTCCATGCGGATCAGGCAGGTTCATTCCCCCTATCACGATGCGCTCGCCCGGATGATGGTGCGCGCCCGGGAAGCCCATGGCCATGCCATTCTGCTTGACCTCCATTCCATGCCGTCGCTCACGGCGGGTACGCCGCCGGCGCAGATAGTTCTAGGCGACCGCTTCGGACGCAGCGCCTCCACGCGCCTGATCGCGCTCGCTGCTGATCTTTGCGCGGGTCACGGACTCGTGAGCGCCCAAAATCATCCCTATCCCGGCAGCTATCTGCTGGAACGGCATGGCCGGCCAGAACTGGGCTTTCATGCGCTGCAGCTTGAAATCGACCGCAGCCTCTATCTTGATTCGGTGCAGGACCGTCCGGGGCCGGGTTTGACCCGGATGCAGGGCATCGTTGCGGAGCTTGTCGACGCGCTTGGCATCGAACTTCCCACCGCCTTCGCACAGGCGGCGGAGTAGGCTGCGGGCCAGCCTCCCATAAGAAAAAACCACCCCATGCAAGCATGGGGTGGCCAAGGTTCAGGGAGGAGACGCCTCCAAAGGGGGAGGCGCCCATGCAACACACCCGAAAGGGGGGCAGGTGCGTTGCAATTCAGGATTTAAGGTAGAGTGCCTCCGGTTTCAAGCACCGAAAGGACTATTCCGGTTGGGTCTGCGCAGATTCTTCGCGCAGACCCTTGAAAACCTCCGGATTATGCGGGTTGTGCCAGGAGCGTAACGTCCGGCATCTTGCCCTGTTCGATCTGCTGCTGGAACAGTTCGCGCATCAGCTGCAGCGAAAACAGGTGCGCGTGGAGCAGCGGGAGCATGCCGTTCTGCATGATCTTGCGCAGCTGATCGCCGCGCATGTCGCGCAGCTTTTCCTCGTTCACCATCTGGAAGCCGCGATAGACGAAGGGCTCTTCACGATCGGGCGTCTGAATGCTGACTTCGCCGTCCATCAGCAGGTCCAGTTCCTTCAAGTCCTTGACGAACTGACCGGTGCGCTGCGCCGCCTGCTCGAATTCTTCGCAGAAGCTGAGGATGTTCTTGGTGATCTCGGTAGGCTGACCATCTTCGATCAGGGCGTCGCCGTCGGGATATGCTCCGATCAGTTCGCTGGTCGGGTCGAAGCATAGCGACATCTCGTCACTGTCCGGGCGCAGCTTGGCGAGAAGCCAGGGGTAACGGCGGACATAGGCTGGCACATAGGCGCGGCCCTTCAGGCGGCCGTCATCCTCCAGGAAGATGTTCACGCCTTCGTTCAGGCCCATCAGCGCCAGGGGCACGGGGTCGGGGCCGGCGGAAAAGATGATGGGCAGGAAGCGCTGCGCCACCACGAACTCGTCCACGGTCAGCGGCACCGCATGCTGGGTGGCGAGGAAGGGCGCGCTGTCGGCCGCGCGGGTACGGAAGTCGCCATGGTCCTGGCTGTTGAGCGGAATCAGGTCGTTGTAGAAGATCGGCAGCGAATTGCTCGGCGCACTGGCCATCATGAAACTCCGTAGGCGAAGGCGCTATTGCGCCGAGGATAGATGGGGTCAGCGCAGTAAAGACAGGATAAGGGAAACTCAATCGCTTTGTCGCCGGGGCGACATGTTCGCGGGGCAGGGCAGGCCGCAGGGCGAATGCGGTTTTCGCTTCCGCTCTGTTGCGTTTCCTTTCCCCGGCCTTGCCGGTCCCTGTCTTATCCCCTCGATCAGGTTCCATTCATCGGCCGATGGCCTATATGCCCGTCACATGCCGTTCAATCGCCGCGAAATCCTTGTCGGCGCCGCTTCCGGCGCTTTTTTGTTGGGCCATGCCGGCCGCGCCTTGGCGGCTGATGATGTCGCGCGGGTCGACGCCCTGATCGCGCGTATGACGGTTGAGGAAAAGGCCGGGCAGATGAGCTGCTTTGCCGACAGCTTCCGCCCCTTCAACCAGCCAAACCCGCAGGTCGGCATTCAAGACGAACGGCGGCTGGCCGCGGAGATCCGCAAGGGGCATGTTGGATGCCTGTTTAACGGCATCGGCGTAGAGGGCGCACGGCGGGCGCAGGATATCGCCGTCAAGGAAACGCGGCTGGGCATTCCCATCCTGTTCGCCGGCGACGTCATTCACGGCCTTCGCACGATCTTCCCCGTCCCGTTGGCGGAGACCGCCAGTTTCGATCCAACACTCGCCGAGCGCACGGCCCGCGCCGCAGCCGAGGAAGCAACCGCCGCCGGGCTTCACTTGACCTTCGCCCCGATGGTCGATGTGGCGCGCGACCAGCGCTGGGGCCGCGTGGTGGAGGGATCGGGCGAGGATGTCTATCTGGGCGAACTGTTCGCCGCCGCCCGTGTTCGCGGCTTCCAGGGGCGCAATCTTCGCCGTGAAGATAGTCTGCTCGCCTGCGCGAAGCATTTCATCGCCTATGGCGCGGTTTCCGCCGGTCTCGAATATGGCAATGTCGATATCTCCGATGAGAGCCTGCGGGAAACGCACCTGCCGCCCTTCACCTCGGCGATCAACGCTGGCGTCCTCTCGATCATGGCGGCATTCAACGAGATCAATGGCGTGCCGGCAACAGCCGACGGGTCGTTGCTGACCGACATGCTGCGCACGGAACTGGGTTTCCGGGGTTTCGTCTTTTCCGACTATACCGCCGACGAGGAACTGGTGGCGCATGGCTATGCCGCCGATGATCGGGAAGCCACGCGTCTTGCCGTGCTGGCGGGCGTCGACATGAGCATGCAGAGCGGGCTCTACATCCGTTACCTTCCGGACCTCGTGCAGTCGGGCGCCGTACCCATGGCGACGCTGGACGTCGCGGTGCGCCGTATCCTCTATGTGAAGACGGCGATCGGCCTGCTCGATAACCCGTATCGCTCGCTCGATCCCAAGGCGGCGAACGCCCGGATCGGCTCTCCGGACAAGCGGGCGCTTTCCCGCGAGGCAGGTGCGCGGTCCATCGTCCTGCTTCAGAATGACGGCATCCTGCCGCTGGCGCGCGACGGCGCAAGCAAGATCGCCCTGATCGGTCCCTTCGCCGAGGACCGGGATAATCTGCTCGGCCCATGGGCATTCTATGGCGACCGGGAGAAGGTGGTGGATATCGCGTCGGGCATTCGCTCCGCGCTCGTGGACCCGTCGCGTCTGACCATATCGCGCGGCTGCGAAGTCGAGACCATCCTGCCGGATGGCATCGCCAAGGCGGTCGAAGCGGCAAAGGCTGCCGATGTCGTTATCCTTACCCTCGGCGAGGGCCAGGACATGTCCGGCGAGGCGCAGTCGCGTACGACGATCGAGATCCCGCCGGTCCAGCAGGCGCTGGCCGACGCCATCGCCGCGACCGGCAAGCCGACCATCGTCCTGCTGCGCCATGGCCGCGCGCTCGCGTTGCACGACACGGTCGCGAACGCATCGGCGATATTGGCGACCTGGTTCCTGGGCAGTGAGACCGGGAACGCGATTGCCGATGTCGTGTTAGGAACGGTCAACCCCTCGGGCAAGCTGCCGGTCAGCTTCCCATGGGAGTCGGGACAGGAGCCATTCTTCTACGACCGTAAGAGCACCGGAAGGCCGATGGTCAATGGCGGCAACGGCGAATATAAGGCGCGCTTCCGCACAACGGACAACAGCGCCCGTTTTCCGTTCGGCCATGGGCTTAGCTACACGAAACTGACCCTGTCCGACATGAAGCTCAGTGACAATGCGCTGCGCTGGGACGGCGCGATCGAGGTGCGGGCGCGCTTGACCAATGAGGGCGCCGTCACCGGCAGCGAGGTCATCCAGCTTTATATCCGTGACAAGGTGGCCAGCCGTACCCGCCCGATCCGGGAACTCAAGGGTGTGCGCCGCTTTACGCTGGGGCCTGGCGAAAGCAGCGAAGTGCGCTTTTCCCTCTCTCGCCGGAATCTGGAATTTGTGGGGCAGGGCAGCAAGACAATCGCCGAGCCGGGCGATTTTGATGTCTGGCTCAGCCAGTCCTCCGTGGATGGCCTTCACGCGACCTTCACCCTTTATGCCGCAGAACAGAAGCGCAGCTAGAGGCCGGATGGCGCAATCGTGCAGATCGCTCTATCTTTTGCCTTAGGGAGGATAATTTCCATGCGGATCATGATTCGGGCGAACGCCCTGACAGCGGTTGCGGTAATATTGGCGGGCGCATCGCCTGCAATGGCGCAATATGGCGGGGCCGGTCCCAATGGCGGCAGCGGCATTCGCACGCGCGACGCGGTGAACGCGGCAATTCTGAGCGACGTGTCCAGCAACCGTCAGGCCGAGCGTGACGCGAAGCGGACGCCCTATGCCTCCCCCGGTTACGGCTCCATCCGCACCATGAAGCAGGCCAGCGACGCATGTTCCGCCGATGCCCTTGGCCAGGTTGGTCGCGGCTCAAAGCTGATCGGCAAGCCCTATACCCACAGCATGGCGACCGGCTGGGAAGTCGAGGGCGAAATCGATCCGGGTCGTGGGGATGATCACGTGCCATTCGTCTGTTCCGTGCGCAACGGATCGGTCAGCGGCGTTCTGCTGAAGTAATATCTGGGCTCAAACGCCAAACATCCGTTCGTTTCGATCGTAGTCGAAAAGTCTCGCGCTGGTTTCTCGACGACGCTCGAAACGAACGGATGTAGTATGCGTAATATCGGTGAGAAGGCTTAGCCCGCCACATCCGTATCCAACGCATAGCCGGCGGAGCGAACCGTGCGGATGATGTCTTGGCCGCCCTGCGCGTTGATCGCCTTGCGCAGGCGACGGATGTGGACATCGACGGTGCGCAGTTCGATATCGCTGTCCTGACCCCAGACGCTGTCGAGCAGTCGCTCACGCGAGAAGACCCAGCCCGGATGCTCCAGGAAATGCTTAAGCAGGCGGAATTCCGTCGGGCCAAGCGATACGGTCTGTCCGGCGCGGCGCACCTTGTGGCCGACTGTATCCATCTCGACATCGGCGAAGGACAGGGTCTCACCCGCCAGCGCAGGGCGCACGCGGCGAAGCACCGCGCCGACACGCGCCACCAGTTCGCGCGGCGAGAAAGGCTTGGTCACATAGTCGTCAGCGCCGGTCTCTAAACCGCGCACGCGGTCTTCTTCCTCCCCGCGTGCGGTCAGCATGATGATCGGGACGTTCGCGGTGCCGTTCATGCGGCGTAGGCGGCGGCAGACTTCGATGCCTGACAGGCTTTCGACCATCCAGTCGAGCAGGACGATGTCTGGCGTGTCCTCCTGCGCCAGGATCAGCGCTTCCTCGCCGTCCACGGTGTGGGCGACTTCGAAGTCCTCCCGCTTGAAATGCCAGATCAGAAGCTCTGCGAGCGCCGCATCGTCTTCCACCAGCAGCATCTTGGCGCGTGCCATGCGTTTACCTCAATTCAACTCAGGGGTTTCGCCGCGCTCACGGTCCGGCAGATACTGCCCCGTGGCGGCGTAATAGACCATCTCCGCGACGTTGGTCGCATGGTCGCCGATCCGCTCGATATTCTTGGCGATGAACAGCAGGTGCGCGCATTCGGTGATCGTCTTGGGATTCTCCACCATGAACGTCACCAGAGTGCGGAAGATGCTGTTGTAGAAGTCGTCGACCACCGTGTCGCGATTGACGACGGCGAGGGCGAGGTCCGCGTCACGGGCGGAGAAGGCATTGAGCGCGTCATGCACCATCTCGCCAGCGATCTGCGCCATGGATGGAAGCAGGGAGACCGGCTCCAGCGTCCGCTTGTTGACGGCGATCAGCGGCACGCGCTTGGCGATATTCTTGGCATAGTCGCCGATCCGCTCGACCACGCCGACGATCTTGAGCGCCGCGATGACTTCACGCAGGTCGTTCGCCATTGGTGCGCGCAGGGCGATCGTCTGGATGGCGAGCTTTTCGACTTCTGCTTCCAGTTCGTCGATGCGCGCGTCGCCGGCCACCACCTTCGCCGCCAGCTTCTTGTCCTCGCGCACCAGCGCGGTCATCGCATCCTCAAGCGCGGATTCCGCACGGCCGCCCATCTCTGCGATCAGGCCGCGGAGCTTGTCGATATCCTCGTCGAATGCCTTGACGGTATGTTCAGCCATGTGTCGTTCCTCTCGCCTGAGCGCGCCGGGATCAGCCGTAGCGTCCGGTGATGTAATCCTTTGTGCGCTCCTGGCGCGGATTGGTGAAGATATCGGATGTCACGCCATATTCGACCAGCGTGCCGAGGTGGAAGAAGGCAGTGCGCTGAGACACACGTGCCGCCTGCTGCATATTATGGGTCACGATAACGATCGCGTAGCGGCCCCGAAGTTCATGGATCAGCTCCTCGATCTTCGCGGTCGCGATCGGGTCGAGCGCGGAGCAGGGTTCGTCCATCAGGATGACTTCCGGTTCGACCGCGATGGCGCGACCGATGCAAAGGCGCTGTTGCTGGCCACCCGACAGGGCGGTGCCGCTGTCATGGAGGCGATCCTTCACCTCTTCCCAGAGGCCTGCGCGGCGCAGCGATTTCTCGACGATCACGTCCATGTCCGCCTTGGCGCTCGCAAGGCCGTGAATGCGCGGGCCGTAGGCGATATTTTCGTAAATGGACTTGGGGAACGGGTTGGGCTTCTGGAACACCATGCCGACGCGGGCGCGCAACTGCACCACGTCCATGGATGAGGAGTAGATATTGTCGCCGTCCAGGGTGATCTCACCCTCGACACGGGCGCTGGCGACGGTGTCGTTCATGCGGTTCATGGTCCGCAGGAAGGTGGACTTGCCGCAGCCCGACGGGCCGATGAACGCGGTCACATTCTCCATGTCGACGTCGATCGACACTTTGTTGATCGCCTGCTTCTGGCCGTAGAAGACGTTGACGTCGCGCGCCGTCATCTTCGGGTTGTTGGGCTTGAGCGCCTGTTGTTCCGGAGTCAGCATAAGGGGTTCACCAGCGCTTTTCGAATTTGTTGCGAAGATAGATGGCCAGCCCGTTCATCGCGAGCAGGAAAGCCAGAAGGACGATGATCGCGGCAGAGGTCTTCTCGACAAAGCCCTTGGAGACCTCGTCCGACCAGAGGAAGATCTGAACAGGAAGAACGGTCGCCGGATCGGTGACGCCGCCGGGCGGCGTGGCGATGAAGGCGCGCATGCCGATCATCAGCAGCGGCGCCGTTTCGCCGAGCGCGCGCGCCATGCCGATGATGGTGCCAGTCAAGATGCCGGGCAAAGCGAGCGGCAGGACGTGGTGGAACACGACCTGTATAGGGCTCGCGCCGACGCCGAGTGCCGCATCGCGGATGCTGGGCGGCACGGCCTTGATGGCGTTGCGGCCGGCGATGACGATGACCGGCATGGTCATCAGCGCCAACGTCATACCGCCAACCAGCGCGGCCGAGCGCGGGAAGTCCAGCAGGTTGAGGAAGATCGATAGACCGAGCAGGCCGAATATGATCGACGGCACCGCGGCGAGGTTGTTGATCGACACCTCGATGATGTCGGTCCACCAGGCCTTGGGCGCATATTCTTCCAGATAGAGAGCGGTTGCCACGCCCACCGGGAAGCTGAGCGCCAGCGTCACCAGCATGGTCAGCAGCGACCCCTTGAACGCGCCCCAGATGCCGACCTGTGTCGGGTCCGTTGCGTCGCTGGCGGTGAGGAACGATCCGTTAAAACCGGTCGAGACGCTGCCGGACTGCTTGAGCTTGTCATAGGCAGCTTCGGCCTCTGGCGAACCGGTGCTCTTGGCGGCGAGGTCGGTTCCCGTCGCGGCGGGCAAGGAAAGCGTCTTCTTGCCGCTCAGGATCGAAGGATCGGCCTTGATCGCGTCGCGCACGGAGAGCCAGGCGTTGGGGGAGAGCAGTTCGTCGCCCTTCGGCCCGAAGGCGGCGATGGCCGCCAGGTTCGTGACGTTGGGCAGGCCCGCATTGGCAAGCGCCTGGTCTGCATTCGCTCCCTTCAGCACGGCGGGATCGATGAGCATGGGCGCGGTGCTGAAATCGATCGGCAAGAGGATCTCGGTGCGGGTGAAGCCGCGGATGCCGTTGCCGACCATGCTGATCAGCAGGAAAGCCAGGAACCCAGCGGACAGCATAACTGCGCCAAGGCCCAGCAGGCGGAAGCGCCGTTCCGCGCCATATCGGCGCGCGATGCGGCGGCGCATGACATCCGACTTCCAGTCGGTGGGATTACGGGGGGCGATGTCGGTCACTCGTAGGCCTCCCGATATTT
>JAHFPU010000133.1 GCA_023266635.1 Sphingobium sp. | reverse complement strand
GGCTAGCCCTATGACGACGTAAAATCCGACCGCTTCCCAAGGTTTATGTTCGAGGCCGCACTTCCATCCGCGGCTTTCACCTATGGCATATGCTGCCGAACCCGCCAGGACCGGCACCGCGAGCAAGCCGGTGCCGATGATGCCAAGGGCGAACAGCAGGAAGGCAAATCTGCCAGCAACAGGCTCAAGCGCTTTCGCCGCGTCGGCTGCGGTTCCGATCGATGTTTGACCTGACGCGTGAAGGGTCGCCGCGGTCGCAATCATGATCGCCAGGGCCACCAAATTGGAAATTGCCATGCCAGAAAAAGTGTCGAGCCGCATGCGGCGAAACTCCCGCCTGGCCTGCCAGGGGGCTTCGACGAGCGGCTCAGCATCATCATCTTGGGTGACCTCTTCCACTTCCTGCGCGCTTTGCCAGAAAAAAAGATATGGACTGATCGTCGTGCCGAAGATCGCGACGATCGTGACGACGGCTTCCTTGCTGCTGACGGAGGGCATGATCAAGCCAAGGCCTATGAGAGACCAGTCAAGCTTTACCATGAACAATACTGCTACATAGGCCAAGAGGACCAGTGTGAGCCACTTCAACAGACTGGAATATCGACGGTAGGGGACAAAGAGTTGCAGAGTGAGGGACACGAGGGCAAACAGGATCGTGAAAATATGCGAGCCCCAACCCACAACCATTTCGGCTGCGGCACCCATTGCTGCGATGTCGGCACCGATATTGATTGTGTTGGCGATAAACAGGAGTGAGACCAAACCCGTCACCAACCACCTTGGTAATATGACACCCATATTCTTGGCGAGTCCGCAGCCGGTCACCCGGCCGATATGTGCGCTAACAAGCTGAACGGAACACATGAGCGGATAGGCTAGTACCATGGTCCAAAGCAGCCCAAAGCCAAACTGCGCACCGGCTTGGGAGTAAGTCGCGATTCCGCTAGGGTCGTCGTCCGCTGCGCCCGTGACGAGGCCAGGGCCGAGTTGCTTGAAGAGTGCGATCGACCGCAAGCGGGCGCCAAGTTTCATAAAAATCCTGTCTTTTGGAAATCGCTAAAGGTTACTAAAAGAAGCTGCTTGAACGTAGCGCTCGGAGACGAAAAGCTTCGCGTCGTTGCGCAAGTTGCGGTCATCTCTGGGGGATGATTGGCCGCAGTCTGAAAAGCAGGTCGCGCAACGCTTCCGGCGAGTGCTGACGCCTCGAAACTCTGGCTCATGCCTACTACGGGAACAAAATTATACCGATACGATGGTGGGTGGCGGCGCATCGATGCCGAAGTCTTTGATGGTAAGCAGCGGCGCGCCATTCTTGAGGCGCTCGATGCAGCTCTTGCAGCAACCGGTTCTACCCAGACGGTGACATGGGGCGAGCGGATAGAAGATCGCGGCAGCCAGATCAAGTTTTCCGCGCTTGGACAGGGGCGCCGCGGGATGCGAAAGAAAAATGGGAACCCGATTTTGCCAAACGCAAGATCATACGATCCGATCTTGCGGGGCGCTTACCCGGTCTATCCATCAACATGGGGCGCTACGTCCATCGACGTCACCCAAAGAGGCGTCGAAAAAGCCTATGGTCTTAAATAATTGAGCGCGTCCAGCGGCATAGCCTTTGATGCGATGTTCTTCATCGAGGAGCGATATTCCCTGGGAGGAATGACTATCCCGCGAAGCCGCTTGGCCTGGACACGGTGCGTGCGCGATCCAGCCAAAACCTTGGCCGTGATTACTGCTGTTTTCGCGTGTCAGAAGTAATGCGTGGGCGAGGTCGGCAGGAGCCGTAGTCTCGGATAGGGCAATGCGAACACGACAGAAGGGTGATCTGCGACCACCGCGATAGGTTCCGTCACTGCAGACAGCTTGCCCGGACATCACCTTCTCCACGCACACCCTTACAGCCTCGGTCCCGGCGGCCTTCTCTCACGAAGAAGCCTTGCTTCGATTTTCGCGATGAGAGCTAAGGTCGCCTTCATCCGCTGCCGGCCGCGCATGAAAGCGACGAGGGTATACCCAAGTACGAATACGGACAGCAAGGTGCTGGCGGCGATGAGCGCGTGGGTGGGTAGGCCCGCTAGCAAGCCGGCGAAAATTAGGATGCCCGCTGCGACGACCATTATCGGCAACCAAAGCCTCTCTTTTTTAACAGGCGCGTTCTGGGGAAAGGGCGCTGCAGAGCCGATTTCGTGTCGCATCCGAGCAATCTCCCTTATCTGGAACCTTGAGCAGCCATCGGAGTATCAAGGGCGTTCCGAAAACGCCGAGAAGCGTGCCTGGTTGCATGCGGTACAACTTTTCTCGGGTGTTGCGCCAATAGTATCCGCGAGTTCGTCCGAACCAATTTTGGAGGCCAAGGATAATCTACTACCGTTTCAACACAGACCACGAGTAAGATGAAACAGCGTATTTAGCAGAAGAAACTATGACTGGGACACTGACAGAGGGTCGACCACAGATTACCGACGTGGTCGCCGCCGAAGGCGTCACCGAGGCCGAACTTCTTCGTGTTGCGGCCCCTGTCGAGAGCTTGAGCGATCATCCGCTTGCTGCGGCCATTGCGGTCGGCGGGCGGGAAAAGCTCGCAGGGGCGGCGGTGTCTGCCGCCACTGACATGCGCAGCATAATCGGGCGTCGCGTTCAGGCGATGGTAGAGAGCGCACTGGTTCATATCAGCAGCCCCAAATTGTTCGGCGAGGTCGAAGGGCCAGCGTTGCCAGCGCCGCTGCTTGAAGCAGTTGCTCGCATGGAGGGCACGGGCCGTACGACGATGTCGTTCGAACCGGCGAAAAATATCTGGGTGTTATTGGCCTTATGGATACTCCGCGCGCGGCCGCTGCCGCGACGCTAGAGCGCCTGCGGACGCTCGGCATCACGCGGATGATCATGATTTCCGGCGACAACCAGCGTGTTGCAGACGCCATTGCCAAGGAGGTGGGACTTGACGACGCTCGGGGGGATCTTGTGCCAGAAGACAAGATCGAGCCTATCAAGAAATTGAAGGCAGAGGATAAGATCGCGATGGTCGGCGACGGCGTCAATGACGCGCCCGCAATGGCCAATGCGCCGTAGGCATTGCTATGGTGCGGCAGGATCGAATGTCGCACTCGAGACGGCCGATGTGGCGTTGATGGCAAACGATCTTGTACACCTGCCGTTTGCAGTAGGGCTGAGCCGCCAAACCAGCCGTATTATGCGACAGAACCTGTATCTGAGTTTGGGCGTGGTTGCGATACTTCTTCAAGCAACCGTCATGGGCCTTGGTATTGGGCCTGCCGTGATGGCGCATGAAGGCTCGACGTTGGTCGTTGTATTTAATGCTTTGCGGCTTCTCGCTTACAAAGATCGCGAAGCCGCATAGCTAGTCGTTATCAAATTTGCCGGGTGTCCTTTTGATGAGCACGCGACGTAACGGCTGATTGCGAAATCTGGGGCTTTATAAGTTTAGCAGAGATACCTTTGAGTGGTGCAATTGCGTGCGCAGCCAGTTATTCTTTGCGGGGATCGGGATCGCCACATCGCAATCGCTCATATTGGGCAATAGGCCAGACCCGCATGCTTTGCGCTCGTCTTCAACGTGTCCTGTTTGGCCGGTATAGCGCCTTCAGCAGGCGCGCCGCGATTTTCGGGTTCCCTCATGGTTGCATCGACCCTGACTATCCTGGCTTCCACGGCTTCACATCATCACAACATGACTATCTTATCGTTGATTGCGGACGGAACTCATTTCGCGGTTACATCGGTGCAATTATCTGCTAGGCGCCCTCCTGAATGTCACGTTGGTCCACCTTCTTCCTATATGTAGCGGTTCTCCTCTCCCTGGGGATGGGATCGGTCGCGCATTCGGCTGAGGGCCCGAAATGCCTGGACGCCCGCTCAGCGGTAGCTCTCGAGCATGTTTCCGGCGATCGTGATCAGGTTCCGGCTGATGCTGAGAAGGGATATCCGCATCATCATGGTGGTTGTCACGGACACCAGATCGGGGTTCCTGCCAAGTTAGAGGTCGTACCTCAGAGCATCGAACCACGCGTGCTCCCTCGTCCCTGGGACTTCAACCGTATGGCGCGAGCGCCGTCTGGTCCTACGCTGCGACCCCCGATAGTCTGATGAATCTCTAGTCCCTGTCGGCAACGCCGGCGGGCTTTCAGGTTCGTCAGGAGTCTATCATCTATGCACCGTGTCATCGCGGCCCTTATGGCCGTCACGTGCTGCGCGTCGATCGCGCAGGCGCAGACGGCGACATCGCCACCGTCTGCCAATCAGCCCATTTTTTCACTCGACCGCGCCCGAACGATAGCTGGGGGCACCTCACCTACGATCGAATCGGCGGCGGCTGGACTGCGTTCCGCGGCGGCTGGCCGCACGATTGCGGGTCTTCGTCCGAATCCCCAGGTCCAAGTCCAAACTGAAAATATCGCCGGGTCCGGCCTATACCGCGGCACCCGAAGCGCCGAGACGACCGCGATCCTCGCATTGCCTATCGAACTTGGGGGCAAGCGGTCCGCGCGGATTGCCGTTGCCGACTCGCGGACCGCGCGGGCCCAGATCGATGCGGCAACAGCACTGGCCGATCTGAACCTGCGCATCTCGCAAGCCTATATTGTAGCGGCGGCGGCCGAACGACGGGTGGACGTTGCGCGTCAGCAGGCGGGTATCGCCGGCAATGCATTTAAGGCGGCGAGAACCCGTGTGACGGCTGGCGCAGGCGCACCGATCGATCAGCAGCGTGCCGATGTCCTGCGCGTCAACGCTGATGTTGGCCTGGAGCGAGCGGTTCGTGAGGCCGAGGTTGCGCGGGGAAACCTCGCTCGACTCATCGGCCAGCCCATCGATGGCGCGCTTGATCTGGCGTGGTTCGATCGGGTAGGCGGCTATGGCCCGACATTGCCGCTCGATCCCAGCGGCACCCTCGCGTTGGCAGCAGCACAAGCCGATCTGAACACCGCGAAGGCGCAGGTTCGTCTTGCTAGATCCCAGCGTATCCCAGACATTACAATCAGTGCCGGGGCACGACGCTTATCCCAGACCAACGACACGGCGGCGGTCATCGGGATCGCCATACCATTCCCGCTCTTCAACAACGGAGCGGCGGCCGTAAGCCAAGCGCAGGCTGAGCAGGCACGGGCCGACGCCAACCGGCGCCTGGCTGTCATCGACGCGGAACAGGCTATTGCGAGCGCCCAGGCAGAGCTCGCCAACGCCGCGGCGACAGCGAGAGCGGCTGGCGGACCAGGCCTTGCGGCCGCCTCGGAAGCCGCGCGGATTGCTCGGGTCGGTTATGCGCAAGGCAAGTTCAGCCAGTTGGACCTCCTCCAGGCGGAGCAAACGCTGGCCGAAACAAGGGCGGCGTTCACCGATGCGCTTGCAGCCTATCACGATGCCGAGGCTCGCCTTGAGCGTCTAACGGCACCGGCTCCCGAGCTAGGAAGCCTCTGAATGATGCCGGTTTTTCCTTCCGCGGCGCTAATCGATGCGTCCGTTTCCTCAATCGCGGTCGCGGCCATGCCGCCGATCACCGGGCCCACCTGTCCGGCCCAGCCAAATTCCGGAGATTATCTATGATCGAACAAGACAAGCGCCTTTATGGCGGCGTGGCCGCCGTTGTGCTCGTAGCTGCGATTGGTGGCTTCAGCGTGGCGAAATGCACAACCGATGCCCCGCCAGCTGCCACTGAAGCGGCAGCGAAACCAGAGGGGGAGAAGAAGGCTGGCGACGTTGACACGCTCGCCATGACCGCAGCGGCGATCAAAAATGCCGGTGTTGTCATCGAGACGATTAATGCGGGCGGTCTTGGGGCTGAGATCGTGAGCCAGGCTATCGTCGCACCATCGCCTACCGGCGAAGCCATCGTGACGGCCCGCGCGGGAGGCGCGGTAACGCGGATTTTCAAGCGCCTTGGTGATTCGGTCCGCGCCGGCGAAGCGCTCGCCGTAGTGGAGAGCCGCGATGCAGCGCAAATCGCCGCTGATCGCACCGCCGCCGGCGCCAAGGCAGTGCTTGCGCAAAAGTCACTCGCCAGAGAACGCTATCTCTTCGACCAGAAGGTTTCTGCCAGAGTCGATCTGGAGCAGGCGCAAGCTGAAGCGGCAGTGGCTAGCGCTGAGGCCCAGCGCGCAAGGGTAGCGGCTGGTGCCGCCAACGTCACTTCGGATGGCCGGGGCGTGGTCCTCGCCAGTCCGATTTCAGGCCGGGTGACGTCGATGAAGGTCAGCCTCGGGGCATTTGTCCAACCTGAAACCGAACTGTTTCGGGTCGCTGATCCTCGACAAATCCAGATCGACGCGGCCGTCGGCCCCGCCGATGCGTCTCGTCTCGTTGCAGGCGATCGGGCCATTGTCGAACTTCCCGATGGTCGCACTCTCGATGCCCGGGTTCGCGCGGTCACGCCAACACTGAGCGGCGAAACGCGTGCCGCCACGGCCGTGCTCGATGTGACCGGGGGAGTCCTTCAGCCGGGGCTCGCCGTCCGCGTGCGGCTCCTGCCAAGCCGCGGCGAGACGTCGAACGCGATAGTGGTCCCCGAAGACGCGGTCCAGACGCTCGAAGGTCGTGATGTGGTGTTCGTGCGAACCGCCAAAGGCTTCCGCACTCAGGACGTCACGATCGGCCAGCGCAGCAATGGGCGTGTCGAGATCGTCAAGGGTCTGACATCAGGAACCCAGGTCGCCACCAAGAACGCATTTTTGCTCAAAGCCGAACTCGGCAAGGGCGCGGGCGAGGAGGAATAGACCATGATCGCAAACCTCATGGCGCTCTCCGTCCGCGCCCGCTGGACGGTCCTCGCACTATTCCTCGTCATCGCCGGCCTCGGCGTATGGCAGCTCACCAAGCTGCCAATTGACGCGGTGCCAGACATCACCACCAAACAGGTCCAGATCAACACGATCGATCCACGGTTGTCGCCGGTGGAAATTGAGAAGCTCGTTACCTACCCCGTCGAAATTGCGCTCGCCGGCATTCCAGGTCTTGAAACCACGCGTTCGATCTCGCGCAATGGCTTCAGCCAAGTCAGTGCGATCTTCACCGACAGCACCGATCTCTACTTTGCGCGCCAGCAGGTTGGTGAGCGCCTGCGCCAGGCAACCGAGAACCTGCCGGACGGCGTTCAGCCTCAGGTCGGACCGGTGTCGACCGGTCTCGGTGAGATCGTCATGTATACGGTCGGCTACGCCAATCCAGACGGCAAGGGCGCAAGGAAAGTCGCCGGCCAACCAGGCTGGCAGCCCGACGGCAGCTATCTGACGCCCGAGGGCGAGCGGCTGACCGATGCGGTGGAGAAGGCGAGCTATCTGCGTACCGTTCAGGATTGGATCATCGGCCCTCAGCTTCGGTCGGTTAAAGGCATTGCCGGGGTCGACTCGATCGGTGGCTATGCCAAGACTTTCGTGGTCGAGCCTGATCCGACGAAACTTGCTAGCTATGGCATCTCCTATAGCGAACTTGGCCAGGCGCTTGAAAACGCTAACCTTGCGGTTGGCGCCAATTACTACAACCGCGGAGGTGAAGCGTATCTTGTGCGCGTCGACTCCCGCGTGCGCACGGTCAATGAGATCAGTAACGCTGTCGCGGCAACGCGCGGGGGAACCCCAATCACGATCGGCCAGATCGCCAATGTTCGCGTTGGTGGCGATTTGCGAACGGGTGCGGGTAGCATGAACGGCCAGGAAGCGGTCATCGGCACGGTGCTGATGTTGATTGGCCAGAATAGCCGCGTCGTGGCTGAATCGGCCACTGCCAAGCTCGACCAGATAACGAAATCGCTGCCGCCGGGCATCCAGGTAAAGGTGGTGCTGAACCGCGCGGCGCTGGTCGGGGCAACGGTGGCCACGGTCCAGCGCAACCTGACTGAAGGCGCGATCCTCGTCGCGGCGTCCTTGTTCCTGCTGCTTGGCAACTGGCGCGCCGCGGTGATCGCGACGCTGGTAATCCCTTTCTCGTTCCTGATGATGGCCATGGGAATGAACGCGTTCAACGTCCCCGGCAACCTAATGAGCTTGGGCGCGCTCGACTTTGGTCTGATCGTGGATGGCGCCGTCATCATCATTGAAAACTGCCTCGCCAGACTGGCGCACCGGCAGGAACATGAAGGCCGACTGCTCTCGCTCCGCGAACGACTAGAGGAGACGATGCGGGCGTCGCAGGAGATGATCAAGCCGACCGTCTTCGGCCAAGCGATCATCCTGCTCGCGTTCGCACCGCTGCTCACCTTTACGGGCACGGAGGGCAAGACGTTCTCGCCGATGGCGATCACGATCATGCTCGCGCTGGTGGCCGCGTTCGTGCTCGCAATCACGCTGGTGCCAGCGCTAGTTGCAATCCTGATCCGCGGCAAGGTCGCGGAGAAGGACGTATGGCTGATCCGCAAGTCCAAGGAGCGCTACCTGCCGTTGCTGGATCAGGCGATTGCGCGTCCGTGGCCATTCATTCTCGGCGGGCTCGCCTTCTTCCTGGCGGCCATTCCCGCCTTTGGCCTGCTGGGCTCGGAGTTCATTCCCCAGCTAGACGAGAAGAATCTCGCCTTCGCATCAACGCGTGTGCCCTCGGTCAGCCTCGATCAATCATTGGCAATGGAGCGCAAGGTCGAGGAGGCGGTGCTAAAGGTGCCGGAAGTCGCCTTGATGTTTTCCAAGACAGGCACGGCGGAAGTCGCGAGCGACCCGATGCCGCCAAACGTCTCGGACGGCTTCATCATCTTGAAAGAGAAGGAAGAGTGGGCCGAGGGCACGACCAAAGCCGATGTGGTCGCAAAGATTGAGAAGGCGACCGGCGGTCTCCTTGGCAATCTTTACGAGGTCAGTCAGCCGATCCAGCTACGATTTAACGAGCTGATCGCGGGTGTCCGTGGCGATGTTGCGATCAAGCTCTA
>JAHFPU010000132.1 GCA_023266635.1 Sphingobium sp. | reverse complement strand
TCTCCAGACATGTAGGCGCTCCAGACGTGCGTGCCGCGGCCAAAGTCGGGATCCTCGCCGCGTTCCGCATAGGCGTTGAAGCGCTCGACGGTTGCCTCGAGGTTCTTCGCATCGACGCCGATCTTGGCCGCCAGCTCGGCAATGGTGTCGGCCTGCTGGGCCATGCCTTCGGGAAATTCCGAGCCGGGCATGACTGAGCCGAACGGATATTTCTCGCGCGCCTGGCTGTCGAGCACCGCCCAGCACGGGAAGTTGGGATGCGTCTGCGAGCCGCCGTCGATCACGTCGATCTTCTGCGAGAACTCGCGGTAAAAGGCTTCGTTGCCAAAGCGTTGCCCCTGGCGATTGACTGCGATCGTATGCGGCAGACCGATCGGGTTCATCGCAGTGCGAGTCAGCGGGCTGCCATCGGGCTGCTCTTCTCCGGGAACCCTGAAGCCGACCATGGTGATGTCCGGCACTTTCGCGATGCGCGCGCCCAGCGGGCCGGCAAGGCGGAAGTTCGCGCCATCCACCTCGGCGAAGACCATCGAGCCGAGTTCGAGCTGATGCGCAATGGTCCTGTTGAGCTTCTGGTTGCGCTCGAAACTGCTGACGGCAATGACGACGGCCTTGTTTGCCTTGACGAAGATGTCCTGCCCCTCGCTGACGCCGCGAACGCCGACTACGCGCTTGCCGTCACCGATCAATTCGACGACGTCGATCCCGGTGTGCAGGGGGATGCCCCGGTCGAGCACGCCCTTGACGAAATAGGCGGCAAGGCCCGGCCCCATGCAGCGCTCGTCCTTCATCAGGCGCTCGGCCATCAGCCCGTAGTCCCACTTCGTTATATTGGCCGTTCCGCCGCGTTCCATCATGTCGGGATGGGTCATGCCATAAGGCACTATGGGCGATACACGCGTCTTCTCCTGCCAATCGCCGAGCGTCGCGGCGGGGAATGGGCGTACTTCGAGAAGCCGGCCTTCGGCGACGCTGTCGTTGGTGTGGCCATGATAATAATCGGGGCAGTTCCGGATCACCGTCATCTCCAGCCCGATGCTGTCTGCGAAATAGTTGAGCGCCTCGCGAGCGTGAACCGTCAGGTTGAGTATCGCGGCGTCCTCGCCGTAATCCATCGCCAGCCGCTTGAGGTAGCGGAACCCGCTCTCAGCGGAGTCCTCGATGCCCAGCGCTTTCTCAAGGTGATTGCCCGGCACCCACACCTCGCCTGCCGAAAGCGCCGTCACGCCGCCGACCTGGTCGGATCGCTCGAGGACGAGCGCGCTTGCGCCATTGTCGTGGGCGGTGATCGCGGCGGCCAAGCCGCCGATGCCCGAGCCGAGCGCCACCACATCAGCGTCGAAATCCCAGGTTGAAGGTTGATTATTTATTATCATCAGGGTGTCCTCTCCGCGCCCGCAATATGCCAATGTAAAATTGATACGATGATGTTCAATAAATGCAATGCCTTTCCCAGCCGCGTGGTTGACAGAGCGTTGGCGATGACCGCGAGGGGGTCCCTCTCCATTGTCGAGCCTGATCGCCTGACCGGTGCCCCCGCAGATCGTAATCGATTGCACGCCGACACAATGATAGACTATGGTAACAATAATTACCATCGTGATCGCGAGGGCGGGGAGGCCGAAATGTACGAAAGCCGCGAGCCTCATCATGAAGGTGGACTGTCGTTGTTATCGAGGGAGCGAGATTTGACCGAACAGACGGTCCTGGCCAGAAAGGAATGGCGTCGGCATTGGCCTCTGGTGCTCGCCTCATCCTTTGCGTTCTCCTTCACCTCGGTGATGGCGGCCTCAATCGGCACGTTCATCGAGCCCTGGACCAGCGAATTCGGCTGGAGCCGGACACTGGTGTCCTCGGGCATGGCGATCGGCGCAGTTACGGCGTTCCTGTTCTCGCCCCTGTTCGGCCTGCTGATCGACCGGATCGGCACGCGCCATCTGGCTTTGCCGGGCCTCGTCCTGCTGGCGGGGGCTATGGCTTCGCTCAGCCTGCTCGACGGCTCGGTCTGGTTGTGGTTCGTGATCTGGACGGTCTATGCCGGCGCTGCATTGGCGACACAGCCAACGGTTTGGACCGCGGGCGTCGCCAGCGTGTTCGACGCCGGGCGCGGGCTGGCACTTGCCCTGACGCTGTCGGGCGCTGCTTTAGCCCAGGCGCTTGGTCCGCCCCTGGCCAACCATCTGATCAACGATTTGGGCTGGCGGATGGCGCTGGTCTGGATGGCGCTGGGGTGGGGTGGCCCGGCCTTCCTGCTCTGCCTGTTTTTGCAACACGACGGCTACGACGCCAGCCGCCGCGCTCGGGCAGAGGACCCACAGACCGCTTCACCAGACGCCAAGTCGCTGCTGAGCGAGGAGCCCGGGCTTTCGGTTGCCGAGGCCTGGCGCAGCGTGGCGCTGTGGCGGATCGCCATATCCACCTTTCTCATGTTGGTGGTGACTGTCGCGCTTGTGGTCCACCAGATACCCATCCTGATCGAAAACGGCGTCGACCGCACCAGCGCAGCCTACTACGCCGGCATGGCGGGACTGGCCGGAGTCGCGGGCAAGCTGGTCACCGGCTGGCTACTCGACCGTTACCCCGCGCGCTGGGTCGGCGGGCTTACGTTGTCTGCGACCGCGCTCAGCTTCGTCCTGCTGCTGCTGCAGAACCGCTCGATGCCGACCATCTTTGTGGCGATGTTCATCAACGGCTATGCCACCGGCACCAAGCTGCAACTCGCCGGCTTTCTGACTTCGGCCTATGGCGGTATGAAGAACTTCGGTGCGATCTTCGGCGTCATCGCGAGCCTGATCGCAGTGGGCGGGGGGATCGGGCCGCTAGTCGGCGGGGTCATCTACGACAGCTTTGGCAATTACGACCCCTATCTCTGGTTCGGCTTCTTCGCCACGCTGTTCTGCGGCTTCCTGATCTTCGGCCTGCCCAACTACCCCGAATGGGTAAAGCGGCCGCATGCCAAGGCAAGGATCGTCCGACCGAGACGCCCATGGAGGAGAGCAGCATGACCATCGACCTCGCCAGACGCCGACATCTTCTACGCGCGCCAGCCGCGCGGCTGGTAAGCCTGCATATCTTATCCGCGTCGGCGCTAAATTCGCTGGCCGGTGCAAGCGGCATTTCCGAACATGCCGAGCTTTGCGTTGCCGTTCATGGAGTCGCCATCGACGGTCATGTCGAATGAGACTGTAATCGGCATCGGCTTGGTTACCTTCATGTCCCACTGCAACTGTGCGCCCGACACCGTGCCGGACACATCCTCGCTGCCCATCGAGCTTTCCGTCCGGCCTTCGAAAGTGCCGCCTGAGGTGCGGATTTGCAGCTGCATCTCTTGCGGCCCCATCGGGGTCGAAAGGACGAGCTTCCAGTTGCCGTCAGCTGACATTGTAATCTCCTTGATTGTGTGTTGCGGTTACGGATTGCGAAAGGGATGGAAGCATATACACCAGTCCCTAGACAAGCTCGCCGATCTGATCTCGTGCCCACCCAAGATAGTCGGCGGTCCTATCGTGCACCTTGTCGCGGCTGAGGCCGTAGATAGCGGCGTCGGCGCGCGCGGCGCGGCTCTTGTGTTCGTCGCGCTGCTCGTCGACGCGGTGCAGGATATCCCGGACCTCGTTGGTCAGGGGAGCGTCGATGAAATGATAGATATCGTCCAGGCGATCACCCAGCCCGCCGATCACTTCGCCGAAGCCGAGGTCAAAGAAGGTGCCCTCGGAACTCGTCTTCCTGAGCGCCACTAGCTTGGTGAGCGCGCCGGCCGCCTGTTCCAGTATCGCGCCGCCCACCATTTCAAGATCGATGGTATCGCAATAGAGGCCGCGCAGGCTTTCACGGACCATGGCGAACGAATGCACCGCCGGGAATGGGTCGCGATGCGTGACGATGATTTTCGCGTCGGGAAACACCTTCAGTAGCGGAGTAACGTTGCCGAGATGGATCGGTGCCTTGAGGGTGAAGCGCTGCTCGCTGACCCTTGGCCGCTTGAACTGGAACTGCAGCACCTGCAAGGCACGGTGCAGATCGCGGTACATCGGGGTGTTGTCCTGCACTTCAAGCCAGTTCGCGAAATCCGACCCAACTTGCTTTGCGTCATGCGCGCGGAAGCTGGGTATCATCAGCGGGAATTCCTCCGACGGGTCGGTGGCATCAAGCGGATGCGCCTGGGCCGCGTGTGGAGCGGCCTGCTTCAGCATGTCTAGCGCCTGCTGGCTGGTGGCTACGCGCGGATCTTGCCCATCCGATAAAGTCTCGCCGACGGGCACCGGTGCTATCGTCTGCCACGCCTGGAGGTGGATCAGGCGAGGATCGGCGCTGAGCAGGTTTTGCATCCGTGTGGTGCCGGAACGATAGAGGCCCGTGACGAAGACCGGCCGACTGATCCGCTCCTCCCGGACCTGCGGATTTCGGCTAATAAAGTCCTCTATCCGCAAGCGATGCTGCAGCGCGCTCACAACCTCTTCCTGTACAATCATGCTGCCGCGCTCGGCGAACAGCGGCAGCTGTTGGTTGAGTCCATCAACGTAAGCGTCCAGCGCCTCGCGGAAATCTATCTTCCCGAAATCCGTCAGACCGCTCCGCTGACTGGCAGCTGCGATCAACGCAGCGGAAGATAGTGGTGCGGGCTGTGTCATCGCCTCATTCCGTTGCCGAGAGGGGGAAGTGGGGGCGCAATGGTCCCAGTTCGGACAGCAGCCGGATGCCTGGTTCGGCCGCGATGACATCGGGTATCCGATTGAGCACCGAGGCGGCCGATGCGGCGATAGAGTCCTTGCGCTCGATGACGAGCCGGTTGCCCGGCGTTCCGTCGATCTCCCAAATCATATGCTCCTTCTCGTCATCGCGGAGCAGGCGCATTTCGACACGCGCTTCGGCCGGGATTCCCTCGTGCGTTGCGATCATGCTGCGATAGCGCCAGCCGACGACCCGGCCGGGCTCAATGTCCCGTTGCAGCGCCTTGCAATAGACCGGATCGGCCGAGATGATCGGCTCGACCACCTCTTCGCCGTGGGAGACGTGGAGGCCGAGCGCGGTCAATACGTGTTCCGGGATCGACTGATAGAGGCCGGCCAGTCCGTAGTCCTGCACGCCGCCGGGCGTGCGCGCGCGGCGAGCCATGTATTCGGCTGGCGTTAAGTCCAGCCCGCAGCGTTCGATCACACTCGGATGGGGGTAGTTCACCTGCGTCACGCTCTCGTGGTAGAAAGACTTGATTACCACGCTTGGCCCGGCGAGGAGGATGCCCGCCCAGATGCGCGACATGTCCCAGATGCCTGTCCCCGAGAAGGTCTTTCGGTTTTCCTTGGCCAGCGCATCGATCCGCGCGCTCGTCTCGGGATCATATCGCCAGGGGTAGTAGGCCTGTACGCCGTGACAGATCACATTGAGGCCGTTGGCAAGCAGCCGCTCGTAGACCGGCAGGTTCTCGGCAAGGCTGTCGGTGGTGAAGACAACGCCGATGTCGGCGCCGAGGCTCGCCAGATCGGCGATGGCGCAATCCTGCACAAGGATGCCGTTGCTTCCCACCCCGGCGAGATCGCCGAGATCCCGGCCGATCTTTGCGCCGGCGCGGTTGATCGCAGCGACGATCGGCCAGCCCTTGATCCTCGCGAGCCGCGTGAATTCCTGGCCATAGTTGCCGACGCCGCACACGATGATGCGGGGGCCAGCCGGTGTCGAGGGCGAGGTCATGCTGTCTAACGCCTTACCTGAGCGCCGCGTAACACGCCGCAGAATGGCTCCTTGAAGAAATCGTAGAGGTGGATCGGCGCGCTTTGGCTGATCTGCTCGAGCCGTTCGTCGAGGGCCGCGGGAATAGTGAAGTCCAGCGCCCCCAAATTATCCTCGAGTTGCCTCACCGATGTCGCCCCGATGATCGTCGCCCGGATTTCGGGGCGGCGCGTGATCCAGTTCAGCGCCACCTGCGAGGGCGATCTACCTATCTCGCCCGCGACATCGACAAGGGCGTCGACGATGGCAAAATTGCACTCGCTGAGCTGGCGGGAATAGCGTGCGTCCGTGGCTATCCGGCCTTGGCCCTTCTCCCCCCGCTTGTACTTGCCCGTTAGCATGCCGCCGCCGAGCGCCCCCCAGACGCATATCCCGGCGCCGAGCTCCCTGGCGGCGACGACATGCTCGTGCTCGATGTTCCGATCTAGAAGCGAATATTCGAGCTGCATCGCAGCGATCCGGGGGGTGCCGCGCAACGATGCATAGGTCTGCGCCTGCGCCATATACCAGGCGGGCACATCGCTAAGCCCGAAATAGCGCACTTTGCCGCTGCGGACGAGGCTGTCGATGGTGTCCATCACTTCCTCGACCGGGGTCAGCGTGTCCCAGCAGTGCAGCCAGTAGAGATCGATGTAGTCGGTCCTCAGACGTTGCAGCGACGCTTCGAGCGACTGATAAATGTTCTTCCGGCCGTTACCGCTTGCGTTCGGATCGCCGGGGAAGGTGGTGAGGGAGAATTTGGTGGCGAGGACGATGCGGTCGCGCGTCGAGGATGCCGACAGGAACTCGCCTAGCATAGATTCGCTTTGCCCGCCTGTGTAGACGTTCGCGGTATCGACGAAATTGCCGCCGGTATCGACATAGCAATCGAGAATGCGCCGCGATTCTGCTTCGTCAGCACCCCAGCCTTCGGTATTGCCGAAGGTCATTGCTCCCAGGCAGAAGGGGGATATGCGCAGGCCGGTGCGCCCCAATAGGCGATAGTCGCGCATGCCGAGGGATGGAGGGTCAGCAGTCATCGCTGGAACTCCTCGACTGGCTCGGACTCTGGCCACGGAAGGTTGTTGGGAGACCCATTGGCCACGAGCGCAATCAGCTGTTCGATCAAGTTCGCCATTGCGTCTCCCATGACGAGCCGACTCTGTTCTGGTAATATTGATTACCGCGTTGAGATTCTCAAGTCAAGGAGCGGCTCGGGGCTCGGGTCCCGGCGAGCCGCTGCCCAATCTAGCTCTTTTCAAACGACTCTGGTAATGTATATTACCAAGTGTTCTAGTGGTCCGATTCTGACATTTGCATCCGCTATCGGCTTGGTCATCAGCAAATGTCAGAATCAAGAAGACCACTAGCACCTTTATGACTCTAGTGGATTTCAACACTTTGACATTCGCAAACTGAGATTGCGGCTAACCGGATGCGAATGTCAAAATCAATCCACTAGTGCGAGCCCAGGTATCCGATTCCAGCATTGCCGGCGTCGATTGCTTCCTGGATCCGGTGCGACGAGCCCTGAAATGGGCGCAACGGCGTTGTGTCATGCAGTTACAGACCGAAGCAGAGGAACAGCCATGACGGACATGACCATCGAAGCGCAGACCCGCGTCCGTGAGGCCCAGATACTAGGCAAGCCGCCCCGGCTCCAACCGGTAGTGCCGGAGCAGTTCACCGACGAAATGCGCGCCGTCGTAGCCAAGATGGGCAAGTTTCCGCATCCGACTTCTTCCGGGGAGAGGGAATTGGCAGTTCAGGCCGAGGACTTGCCCGAGATGTGGCTTACGATGCTCCACGCACCGGAGATCTATGGCTATCACCTCGAACTGGCCCAGCTGTTCTTCCGAGGTTCGTTGCCGTCGCGTGATCGCCAGCTCGCGATCTTGCGTGTGGCCTGGCTTTGCCAGGCTCCTTTTGAGTGGGGTCAGCATGTACCCTTGGGAAAGCAGTTTGGCATCAGCGACGTGGAGATCGCGCGGGTGACCGAGGGCTCCCGGGCACCTGGCTGGAGCGATCTCGACCGTGCCATCCTCCGCACGGTGGAGGAGCTGCACAAGGACGCGATGGCCTCCGATGAAACCTGGGACATTCTGGCCGCGCACTACGACGCGAGGCAGCTGATCGAACTCATCATGCTGGTCGGGCAGTACCAGACGGTCGCCTTCTACCAGAATGCCCTGAGGGTACGGCTGAAGCAAGGCAATCAGGGGCTATTCGCGCGCTAGCCTGCGAGGTCTCGGTATTCGGCGGGTCCGAGACGCCAGTTCGGAGCGGATTTTAGAACGGTGATGTGGACTCAAACTTCTGGGAAAGGGCGAATATGGCTTATCGGATAATCCAGTGGGGGACCGGCAATGTCGGCAAGCACGGCCTGCGCCTGATCGTCGAGCGTCCGGATTTCGAGCTGGCGGGCGTGCGCGTCTACAACCCTGACAAGGTGGGGCTCGACGCCGGCGATCTGCTGGGGGTCAGCTCCACCGGCATCCTGGCCACCGACGACGTCGAGGCGATCCTGGCGCTCGACGCCGACTGCGTTGCGTACTCGCCGCTCGGTGGCGTTCTCGACGGCGGAACCCAGGCCCTCGACGACATCACACGCTTGCTTGAATCGGGAAAGAACGTGGTGTCGAGCGCGGTCGAGGAGCACGCGTACTTTCGTCCCGATATCCGATTGAAGAAAGCCGAGGGAGCCGAGGAGCGGCTCGCGGAGGCCTGCCGCAAAGGAGGAACCTCGTTCTTCCACATAGGGATCAACCCAGGATTCACGATGGATGCGTGGCCCATTTCCCTCTCCCGGCTATGCCGGCGGATCGATCACATGCGCGTGACCGAGATTGTCGACATGAGCCGATATGACTCGGCTCACATGGTACGCACAGTCATCGGCTTCGGGCTGAGCCCTGACGCGCCGTCCCCGATCGACGCCGGGATGGGCGACGTGTACCAGTGTCCATTCTATCTATGCCTGCGCATGATCGCCGATTCGATAGGTGTCACCCTCGACGACGTCCGCTACAGCCGCGAAACGGCAGTGACCGACCATCCGCTCGAGATCGCCGTGGGGACGATCGAGGCCGGAACCGTCGCAGCCACGAAGTTCCAATTGGAGGGCATCCTAAACGGGCGGCCCATCATCACGCTGGAATGGGTATGGCGGGTCAATGACGAGGTGGCCCCCGAGTGGCCCAATGGCGACGCGAGGT
>JAHFPU010000219.1 GCA_023266635.1 Sphingobium sp. | reverse complement strand
AACTGACTTCTCCTATTCCAACACCCTGGGCTGGAACACCTTCCCTGTCCCCATGCTCACCGAGAAGATGAGGGCAGACCTAACTCGCTGCGCCGAGGACATCCTGCTGGCGCGCGAGGCGCATTTCCCGGCGACCATCGCCGACCTCTATGCTCCCGACAAAATGCCCGCTGACTTGCGCGAAGCCCACGATCGCAACGACGAGGTGCTTGAGCGCATCTATATCGGCCGCCGGTTCCGCAACGACACGGAGCGGCTGGAAAAGCTGTTCGAGCTTTATATAAAAGCGACCTCAAAGAGGGGGGGATCTCGTGAAGGTCGAGTATCATCTTGAACTTGACGATGGCAGCGGCGAGCTTGCTTTTGAATGGGATAGTGCAAAAGCGGCCTCAAACCTCGAAAAGCATGGCATTCGTTTCGAGGAGGCAGTCACCATATTTCAGGATGATGTCCTGACGATCGAGGACCGAGCCGTGTATGGCGAGCTGAGAGAGATCAGCTACGGTAGGCTTCGAAGTGACGGATCAGGCAACACCGTCGTCGTTTGCGTTGTCCATACAGATCGCAGCGAGAGGGTTCGCATCATCAGTGCCCGAAAGGCCACTGCTCAGGAACGGAAGCACTTTGATGTCTATCACAGAAAAACGCATCACTGAGATTGCTGCCATCCCGGACGACAAGATCGACCTTTCGGACATCCGCGAGGCCGATGAGACGGCGTTCATGCGCGCCAAGACGACGAAGTTGCGCAGGAATCTTGTACGGAGCAGCTTCTCAGAGCCAGCGGCTCGGTTTCATGTGCCGGCCGTTTCGGTTTCCTACGCCCGCAACGGCAGATCGACCAAGGCCAATGCCCTCGGCATGAGGCCGATGCAGGAACGCGCTTATGAGAAGCGCGGCGAGCAGTATCTTCTCATTAAATCTCCGCCGGCCTCGGGCAAAAGTCGCGCGCTCATGTTCATCGCCCTCGACAAGCTCCAAAATCAGGGCCTTAAGCAGGCGATCATCGTCGTGCCTGAAAGGTCCATCGGTTCCAGCTTCAACGACGAGCCGCTGACGCGGTTCGGCTTTTGGGCCGACTGGACCGTCGCCCCGAAGTGGAACCTGTGCAACGCCCCTGGAGGCGACAATGGCGGCAAGGTGAATTCCGTCGGCGCGTTTCTCAAAAGCGAGGACAAGGTGCTGGTTTGCACCCATGCCACCTTCCGCTTCGCCGTGGACAAGTTCGGGGTGGAGGCGTTCGATGATCGGCTTATCGCCGTTGACGAGTTCCATCACGTCTCCGCCAATCCCGACAACAAGCTCGGCCTACATCTCGGTCGGTTCATCGCCCGCGATCGCGCGCATATCGTTGCGATGACGGGCTCCTATTTCCGAGGTGACGCGGTGGCAGTGCTGGCCCCGCAGGACGAGGCGAAGTTCGATACCGTCACCTACACCTACTATGAGCAGCTTAATGGGTACGAGTATCTGAAGCAGCTCGATATGGGGTATTTCTTCTATTCCGGCTCTTACACCGACGATATTTTGAAGGTGCTCGACCCTGCCGAGAAGACCATCATCCACATTCCGAGCGTCAACTCGCGCGAGAGTACGAAAGACAAAATCAGGGAGGTCGAGCACATCATCGAGGAACTCGGCGAGTGGCAGGGGCGGGACGCTTTGACCGGCTTTCAACTGGTCAAGACAGCCGAGGACCGCGTGCTTCGCATTGCCGACCTCGTTGATGATGACGCCGCCAAACGCGATCGCGTTTCCGCCGCGCTGAAGGACCCAGCGCAAAAGAACAACCGTGACCATGTGGATATCATCATCGCGCTCGGCATGGCGAAGGAGGGCTTCGACTGGATTTGGTGCGAGCACGCGCTGACGGTCGGTTATCGATCGAGCCTCACCGAGATAGTGCAGATCATCGGCCGCGCTACCCGCGACGCGCCAGGCAAGCTGCGAGCCCGCTTCACCAACCTGATCGCCGAGCCGGACGCTGCCGAAGAAGCCGTCACCGAGGCGGTCAACGACACGCTGAAGGCCATCGCAGCCAGCCTTCTCATGGAGCAGGTGCTTGCCCCGCGCTTCGAGTTCAAGCCGAAGAACCCACAGAACGGGCCGACGCCGGGCTTCGACTATGGCGAAGGCGGATACGATCCCAACAAGACCAACGTTGGCTTCAACGAGGAGACCGGCCAGTTCCAGATCGAGATCAAGGGCCTTGTTGCGCCGAAGAGCGAGGAGGCGCAACGCATCTGCCAGCAGGACCTGAACGAGGTCATCGCCGCCTTCGTGCAGGACAAGACGACGATCGAACGCGGGCTTTTCGATTCAGAGCTGGTGCCGGAGGAACTGACCCAGCTCCGCATGGGCAAGATCATCAAGGACAAGTTTCCCGAACTGGACGAGGAAGATCAGGAGGCAGTGCGTCAGCATGCTGTCGCCGCCTTGAACCTCACGCAGAAGGCCAAAGAAGTCGCCCTGGGCGGTGCAGGGAGCGAGGGCGACAAGAGCCCGAACACGGCCTTTATTGAGGGCGTCCGCAAGTTTGCCATGGATGTGCGCGAGCTGGACATCGACCTGATCGACCGCATCAACCCCTTCGGCGAAGCCTATGCCATCCTCGCCAAGACCATGAGCGAGGAGAGCCTGAGACAGATCGCTATCGTGATCGGTGCCAAGCGCATCAACCTCACCATCGAGGAGGCGCGGGAGCTTACGAAGCGAGCCTTGAAGTTCAAGCAGGAGCGCGGTCGGCTGCCCTCGATCACATCGCCCGACGCCTGGGAGAAGCGCATGGCGGAA
>JAHFPU010000131.1 GCA_023266635.1 Sphingobium sp. | reverse complement strand
GCGACGACGACCAGCAGCAGCGGGATGTCCGTGCGCTGGCGGATGCCCCATGCCATCACGGGAATGAGCAGGGGCAGGACCTCGACGCCCTCGAACAGCGCATAGTGTAGCCAGGGGATCGTGTAAAAGCGGACGCCGACGTCGCTTCCGGCCGCGCCGAGATAGGCGAGGGTGGGCAGGACCAATAGGCAGGCCAATGCGGGCAGGGCGAAGGTTGGCAGGGCGATGCGGCGCGCGCGCAGATCCTGAAACGCCGCGAGGGCGGCGAAGGGCAGGCCGCCGAGCAGGCCGAAGGGCGACCAGAGCGCCGTCAGCGGCAGCAGCGCGAGGAACACGCCCAACGGAATGCGCCGGTCATGCCAGAGCAGGAAGAGCAGGGCGGCGATCCAGCCGGCCAGCGCATGCTGCGGCACCCAGAAGGCGAGGGTGATGTTGGAGGAATATTGCAGGCCCGACCAGATTTCGATGCGGTCGTTGACCGTACCCCAGATGGCGTACTGGCCGATAATATCCGGGCCGCTGAAGACAATGAGGATGACGAGCGCGGCGGCTTTCTGCCAACGGTGCTCGAAGAGTTGCGAACCCAGGGCTAGGACGATCGAGAGCAGGGCGGCATTCTGGACCAGCAGGGTGATGTCGGCGGCTCTTGGTCCTGCCGCCTTCCACACAAGGGCGGGGACGAAGAACATGCCAATCGGCGCGCGCAGCACGTCCGGTACTGTCCGGGCGGTGTAGACGAATGGCCAGGGGTTGACCGCCATGTCGCGCAGGGCGGCGTCGCGCACCTGCCAGTCGATATTGGAATAGAAGAAGCGGCCCTCTCCGCCCAGAATGAGCAGGGCCATCGCGACCGCGAAGCAAATCAGCAGCGTGCGGGCGGTCGGGCCGATCTGTCCGGGAGTGGGCATCCGCGATATGACGCGGGCGAGGCTCCAGACCAGTGCTCCCAGGAGGAGCAGGCCGAGCGGATAGGCCCAGACGGGCATGACATTGAGGAAGCGCCACAGGAGAAGCTGGCTGAGGCCAAGCCATGTGGCGAGAATAGCGATCAGCCATCCCGTGGGGATGATCCCCGTTGGAACGGCTGGGCGCGTCACCGGGGGGAAACTCCCTCGGCGGCTTGGATCAACCCGCCTTCTCCGCGAGGACGGTGAGGCCGCTTTCGTTCACTTCGGCGAAACCGCCGACGACGGGGATGCTTTCCGGCGCAGCATTGGCGGTGGCGAAGACCTGGATCTCGCCGTCGCGCACGGTCGACATGAAAGGGGCATGCCCTTCAAGCACGCCGAAATCGCCCTCGCTGCCGGGGACGACCACCATGTAGACGCTCTCCGAACGGACGAGCTTTTCCGGGGTTACGAGTTCGAAGTGCAGTGCCATTTTCGTTTCTCCCCCCTCCCGCGGGCGGGAGGGGTCGGGGGAGGGGGTGTTAATCGGAAAGGACTCTACAGGCCCTCCCCTAACCCCTCCCGCAAGCGGGAGGGGGATTTTCGCTTACGCCGCTTCTGCAGCCAGCTTCTTGCCCTTTTCGACGGCTTCGTCGATGCCGCCGACCATGTAGAAGGCGGACTCGGGCAGGTGGTCATACTCGCCATCGACGACGGCCTTGAACGACTTCACCGTGTCCTCGATCTGGACGAATTTGCCGGGGATGCCGGTGAAGACTTCGGCGACGTGGAAGGGCTGCGAGAGGAACTTCTGGATCTTGCGCGCGCGGGCGACGGTGACTTTGTCCTCTTCCGACAGCTCGTCCATGCCCAGAATGGCGATGATGTCCTGCAGCGACTTGTACTTCTGCAGGATCGCCTGAACGGCGCGGGCGGTCTCATAATGCTCCTGGCCGACGATGCGCGGCTCCAGAACGCGGCTGGTCGAGTCGAGCGGATCGACGGCCGGGTAGATGCCCAGCTCCGAAATCGCGCGGTTCAGCGTGGTGGTCGCGTCCAAGTGAGCGAAGGAGGTGGCGGGCGCCGGATCGGTCAAATCGTCCGCGGGGACGTAGATGGCCTGCACCGAGGTGATCGACCCCTTGTTGGTGGAGGTGATGCGCTCCTGCAGCGCGCCCATGTCGGTCGACAGGGTCGGCTGATAGCCCACGGCCGAAGGAATACGGCCGAGAAGCGCCGACACTTCCGAACCCGCCTGGGTGAAGCGGAAGATGTTGTCGACGAAGAACAGCACGTCCTGGCCTTCCTGATCGCGGAAATATTCAGCGATGGTCAGGCCCGAAAGGGCGACGCGCGCGCGGGCGCCCGGCGGCTCGTTCATCTGGCCATAGACCAGGGCAACCTTCGAGCCTTCGGAGATGGCGTTGCCGTCGGCGTCCTTGGCGATAACGCCGGCGTCGAGGAATTCGTGATACAGGTCGTTGCCCTCACGCGTGCGCTCACCGACGCCCGCGAACACGGAGGTGCCGCCATGGCCCTTCGCGATGTTGTTGATCAGTTCCTGAATGAGCACGGTCTTGCCGACGCCCGCGCCGCCGAACAGGCCGATCTTGCCGCCCTTTGCGTAAGGGGCGATCAGGTCGATGACCTTGATGCCGGTGACGAGAATGCCGCTCTCGGTGGACTGATCGACGAACTCCGGCGCCTTGGCGTGGATCGGCGCGCGCAGGTCGGTGCCGACCGGGCCGCGTTCGTCGATCGGCTCGCCGATGACGTTGAGGATGCGGCCGAGCGTGGCCGGACCGACGGGAACGGAGATCTGCGCGCCGGTGTCGGTGACTTCCTGGCCGCGGGTCAGACCGTCGGTCGCGTCCATCGCGATGGTGCGGACGGTGTTCTCGCCGAGGTGCTGGGCAACCTCCAGGACGAGGCGCTGGCCGTTATTGTCGGTCTCCAGCGCCGAGAGAATGGCGGGGAGGGCATCGGGGAAGGTCACGTCGACGACGGCGCCGATGACCTGCGATATGTTGCCGACATTGTTGGTGGCGGCACTTTTGGTGATTGCCATGACTAGGTTCCTTGCCTTCTTAGTTCTTTGGGCGGGGATTACAGCGCCTCTGCGCCCGCGATGATTTCGATCAGTTCGGTAGTGATCGCGGCCTGACGGCTGCGGTTATACTGGATGGTGAGCTTGTTGATCAGATCGCCTGCGTTGCGCGTGGCGTTGTCCATCGCGCTCATCGACGCGCCCTGTTCCGACGCCATATTCTCAAGCAGCGCCTTGAACAGCTGGATCGAGATGTTGCGTGGCAGGAGGTCGGCGAGGATCGTTTCCTCGTCCGGCTCATATTCCACGGCGGCGTTGCTGGGGCCGGCATTGGCCGGGACCAGAACGGGGATCAACTGCTGCTCGGTAGGAATCTGCGCCAGCGCCGACTTGAAGGTCGAGAAGAACAAAGTCGCGACGTCGAACTTGCCCGCGAAGAACATGTCCGACAGCTCCTTGGCGATCGCCTGCGCCTCGGTGAAGCCGGGGGTGCGGACCTCGGTCGTGTCGAACTGGCCGACGATCTTCCCTGGGAAGGTGCGGGCGATAACCGCGCGGCCCTTGCGACCGACAAGGTAGAATTGCACGGTCTTGCCGGCGGCGATCAGTTCGCGCGCCTTCAGGATGGCGGCCTTGACGATGTTGGCGTTGAACGCGCCAGCCAGACCCTTGTCACCGTTGGCGACGACGAGAAGCTGGACATCGTCCTTGCCGGTGCCGGCGAGGATCTTCGGGCTGGATTCGCTGACGCTGACCTTGGAGGCGAGCGAAGCGACGACGCCCTCCAGCCGCTGGGCGTAGGGGCGGGCGGCCTCTGCCGCCGCCTGTGCCTTGCGCAGCTTCGCCGCGGCGACCATCTGCTTGGCCTTCGTGATCTTCTGGGTCGACTTGACCGAGGCGATACGACCCTTGAGTTCCTTCAGACTTGCCATTTATGCGTTCCGAGCCAGGGCCAGACGGCCCGCCAAACCAATGAATGCGACGCCAAGGGCGCCTTCGAACCAGCGCATCGCGCTGCTTTGCCCGACCCTGCGGCCGGCATGTGTCGCCAGAGCCGCCAGCGCCATGCACCAGACGAGCCCAAGGGCATAGACGATCGCGATCAGCAGCACGCCATGCAGCGGCGCGTTGGGACCGGTGCCCACGAACTGCGGCAGGGCGGCGAGGAAAAACACCGCGACCTTCGGGTTGAGGACCGTGCTGACGAAACCCTGACGGAAGGGCGCGCCGGCCGGCATGACCTTCTGCTCGCCTGCCGGCGCAGGACGGACAGCGCCGCGCAGCATCTGGAAGCCCAGCCACAGCAGGTAGATGGCGCCCGCGATCTTCACGACCATGAAGAGGCCGGGTACGGCGTTCAGCACCGAGAGGAAGCCGAAGCCGCAGAGCGCCATGTAGAAGAGACCGCCCAGCTGAATACCGCCGATCGCCGCCATGCCGGCCCGGAACCCGCGCCGCGCCGCATGACCCGCCACCAACATGGTGTCAGGCCCCGGAAGCAGCACCAGGCCGATCGACAAGATCGTCCAGGCCAGGAGGGATTGCTGGGTCAGCATCGAACTAAAACGGTCTTCCTGTCTTCGTCATCCCAGCGAAGGCTGGGATCTCGTGCCTCTATGTCGCCCCTTTCCGCCTGAGATCCCAGCCTTCGCTGGGATGACGGAAAGTGGTGACGGTATTGCTTTTACGCGAACGACTTCGTGAACGTGTCGAGCGCCGCCTTCAGCTTGGCCTTGGGTTCGTCGCCCAAATCCTTGCTGTCGCGGATGGCGGTCAGCACGTCGGCATGGTCGTGACGCAGGAAGGAGAGCATCGCCTCCTCATAGCGGTTCACGTCCTTGACGGCGACGTTATCGAGATAGCCGTTAGTGCCAGCGAAGATCGACGCGGTCTGCTCCTCAAAGGGCAGCGGCGAGAACTGGGGCTGCTTGAGCAGCTCGGTCAGGCGCGCGCCGCGGTTCAGCAGCTTCTGCGTCGAGGCGTCGAGGTCCGAACCGAACTGCGCGAAGGCCGCCATTTCGCGATACTGGGCCAGCTCCAGCTTGATCGAGCCCGACACCTTCTTCATCGCCTTGGTCTGCGCGGCGGAGCCGACGCGCGACACCGAGAGGCCGACGTTAATTGCGGGACGGATGCCCTGATAGAAGAGGTTGGTTTCGAGGAAGATCTGGCCGTCGGTGATCGAGATCACGTTGGTCGGGATGTAGGCCGACACGTCGCCCGCCTGGGTTTCGATGATCGGCAGCGCGGTCAGCGAGCCCGAGCCATTGTCGCTGTTCATCTTCGCGGCGCGCTCAAGCAGGCGGCTGTGGAGATAGAAAACGTCGCCCGGATAGGCTTCGCGGCCCGGAGGACGACGCAGAAGCAGCGACATCTGGCGATAGGCGACGGCCTGCTTCGACAGATCGTCATAGACGATCAGGGCGTGCATGCCGTTGTCGCGGAAATATTCGCCCATGGTGACGCCGGTGTAGGGCGCCAGATACTGGAGCGGAGCGGGCTCCGAAGCGGTCGCGGCGACGACGATCGAATATTCCATCGCGCCATTTTCTTCGAGCTGCTTGACGATCTGCGCGACGGTCGAGCGCTTCTGGCCGATCGCGACGTAGATGCAGTAGAGCTTCTTGCCCTCGTCCGTGCCCGCATTGACGCCCTTCTGGTTGATGAAGGTGTCGATGGCGACGGCGGTCTTGCCGGTCTGGCGATCGCCGATGATCAGCTCGCGCTGGCCACGGCCAACCGGGACCAGGGCGTCAATGGCCTTCAGGCCGGTCTGCACAGGCTCATGCACCGAGGTGCGCGGGATGATGCCGGGGGCCTTCTTCTCGACACGCATGCGGGCTTCGGCGACGATCGGGCCCTTGCCGTCGATCGGGTTGCCCAGGCCGTCCACCACGCGGCCAAGCAGGCCCTTGCCGACGGGAACGTCGACGATGGTGCCGGTGCGCTTGACGGTGTCGCCTTCCTTGATCTCGCTGTCCGAGCCGAAAATCACGACGCCGACATTGTCGGCCTCCAGGTTGAGGGCCATGCCCTGCACGCCGTTGGCGAACTCAACCATTTCACCGGCCTGGACATTGTCGAGGCCGTGGATGCGGGCGATGCCGTCACCGACGGAGAGAACGGTGCCGACCTCGGAGACCTGCGCCTCCGTGCCGAAGCTGGCGATCTGGTCCTTGATGACCTTCGAAATTTCTGCGGCGTTGATATCCATGACTTAGCCTTTCATCGCCTGGGCGAGAGTGTTCAATCTTGTGCGGATGGAGCTGTCGATCATCTGGCTGCCGATCTTGACGACCAGCCCGCCGAGAATCGCGGGATCGACCTTCGCATCGACAGCGACATCGCGGCCGACGCGCGCCCTCAGGCTCTTCTGAAGGGCGGTGATCTGGGTCTTGGTAAGGGCGTGCGCGGAGGTCACTTCCGCGCGGGCCTCACCCTTGTGATTCGACAGCAGCGTCTCATAGGCGCGGATGACCGCGGGGAGCTGAGAGAGGCGGCGGTTCTGGGCGAGGACGCCCAGGAACTTGGCGGTCAGGGCGTCGAGGCCCATGAAGGCGGCAACGGCGGCGACCGATTTGGTCGCGGCTTCACGGCCGATAAGAGGGCTGTTCGTCAATGCCTTGAAATCAGGGGATTGCGCCAGCGCCGCTTTCAGCGCGCCAAGGCTTTCTCCGACCGAATCGAGGCTCTTGCCGTCACGGGCCAGCTCGAACAGCGCCAACGCGTAGCGCCCGCTGAGGCTTGCCTGAATACCGCTGGAATTCTCCACGCGCTTACCGTCCTCCCACCTGAAATGCCGGTCATGCAAAGAAAGGGAAGCGGTAGCCCGTCCCCCTGTTGTGCGGGCCGGTTAGCAGGGGGGAGGCAGGGA
The DNA here is from genome assembly GCA_023266635.1 of Sphingobium sp. Taxonomy (GTDB): domain Bacteria; phylum Pseudomonadota; class Alphaproteobacteria; order Sphingomonadales; family Sphingomonadaceae; genus Sphingobium. Next base: position 2,155 of record JAHFPU010000131.1, on the reverse strand, counting down.
TGCAATACGCCTAAGGACCATATGTGACGGTAGCGGGAGAGGCGGGAGAAGGGATCGCAAAATGGGACATCGAAGGGCGCGGCAATACATATCGGCGGGGGAGCAGGCATATGGGCGCGGTCGTCGGGTGGCGGAACGTTATTGGGCGTTTGTCCCAAAGGAGGGCCATTAACCTTTTCATGACAGAAAAATGACTGTTTTGTGACGGTTTTCCAAGGGTTTGGCCGACATGAAAACACCGTTTCGTTAACGATATTTTCAAGAGCGGGTGCGAGAGGGAAGAGAGCGGGCGCCAAGTTCCGCATCGCACAGGGCCGTAACATCATCATGCAGATGCCATGGAAATCATGGACGAAATCCCAGAAAGACGAGCGCGTCTCGCTGATCCGGCATGCGCGCGCTGCCGTGATCGGGATGTCCATCGCCCTGCTGCTGCTTTCGCTTTTCGTATTGGCGGTCGCGTCCATCAATCAGTTGGGCGTCGCCCGGCTGGTCGATCACCGTTTCGGTCCATTAGGGGACCTGCAGACCGTCACGAGCAGCTATGAGCAGGCGCTGGGCATCGCCAACAAGGTGCATAGCGGCAACATGACCCCGGAGGGCGGCGCCAGCGCCATCTCCTCCCTGCAGGATCGGATTGCCGGAGCCTGGAAGGCGCTGGACGGGGAAGTGCCAGACACAGCGGGCGGGGTCGCGTGGAGCGACCTGCTGCAGGAGCGGGTGCAGGCCGACAAGGGCATGGCCCAGCTCCGCACTTTGCTGGAACAGGAAAATCGCGACGGGCTGGACTTCTTCCTGTCCGGCACATTCTACACCAATGTCGATCCGCTGCTGACCACGTCCGGCGACTATATGGAGGGTTTGCGGGAAATGGCGCTGTCCGAGCGCCGCACCCTTTCCGCCATTGCGACAGCGACGCAGCTGCTGTTCAGCGGGGTCGTCATCCTGGGGATCGGCATCGGCTGGTACATGCTGCGGCTGGCGAACCGGAAGATCATCGTGCCACTGTCCGACATTGCGTCCTTCACCGCTGTTACGGGTATGGAAGGCGAGGGCGAGGCCCCGCATCAGGACCGCAGCGACGAAATTGGCGACATTGCGCGCGCCATCGCCCTTGCGGGACAGCGCGCACAGGAGGGGCGGCGGTTGCGTGAGCAGAACAGGGTGGCCGAGGCTGCGCTTGCTTCCCGCGAACAGGCGGCGGCGGCCAAGCAGCGGCGGGCGGAATCGCTCGACCATATTTTCGGCCAGTCCGACGCGGAATTACACATGCTTGCAAGCGGCCTGGCGGCGGCTGCGCAATCGATGCGGGACATGGCCGAAGGCATGGACCGGGCGTCCGGCACATCACAGGACATGGCGATGGCCGCCAGCCGCAATGTGGACGACATCGCGGCGACCATGACCCAGATCGAGGATGCGAGCACGGCTCTGTCCGGCATGGTCGGCGAGGTCGAGGCGACGATCGGGTCCACGCGTGAGCAGGCGGCAAAGGTCTATGCGCGCAGCCAGGACAACCGGGCGCATGCCAATGCCCTGCGCGAACTGGTGCAGGGCATAGCGGGGGCGCTGGACCAGATCAGCGGGATTGCGCAGCAGACCGACATGCTGGCATTGAACGCCGCAATAGAGGCGAGCCGCGCGGGTACGGCGGGGCGGGGGTTCGGCGTGGTCGCGCAGGAAATCAAGTTACTGGCCGCGCAGACGCAGACCACGGCGCGGGACATTGGCGAGCAGCTTGCACGCATATCGGGCACCAGCGACGAGGTGTTGGACAGCGTATCGCTGGTCGAACAGATGGCGGCGGGGGTCAGCCGCAATTCCGACCGGATCGTCGAGGCCGTCACCAGCCAGGGGCATTCAAGCCGCGAGATCGCAATCGCCGTCGCCCATGTCCGTTCCGGCGCGCGCAGTACCGCCAATGGTGTGAGCGAATTGCGCGACAGGGCGACTGACGTGCGCCGCGCGGCGGGCAGCCTGCTGGAGACCGCCGATGCGATCGCGGGGAAGGCGGAGCGGTTGCGCAACGCCTTCGGGCGGCTGGTGGATGACGTGCGGACGGCGGCGTGAGGGAACTGAAGGTCAAAACGATATAAATTCGGTTCGTCCTGAGTAGCCATTGAGCGAAGTCGAAATGGCGTATCGAAGGATGTGA
>JAHFPU010000130.1 GCA_023266635.1 Sphingobium sp. | reverse complement strand
TCGGCCCCGTAGCGATTGGCAGCGTGATCGTCCCAGCTCCCGAAGAGCAAAGGACCGGCCAATGACCTGCGCTTTGCCTGAGGCTTCCCTTTTCACGCGGGTCGTTTCGTAACCCGCCTTGCGCCCGACGTGCGTCTTGCACGCTTCAGAGCGCATCGCTCGCATGTGAGTATCTATTTTGACCGAATTCAAAGACCTTGGCCTCGCCGAGCCCATTTTGCAGGCGCTTGCCGCCAAGAATTACACCGTTCCCACGCCGATCCAGAGTCAGGCCATTCCTGCCCTGCTGGAGGGCCGCGACCTGTGCGGCATCGCCCAGACCGGCACCGGCAAGACGGCCGCTTTCGCGCTGCCGTCGCTCGATTATTTCCATCATCACCCCAAGCATACCCCGCAAAAGGCATGCCGGATGCTTGTGCTTTCGCCGACCCGCGAGCTCGCCGCACAGATCGCCGACAGCTTCCGTGACTATGCGCGCTACATGAAGCTTACGGTCGCGACTGTCTTTGGCGGTGTGCCCATCAACAAGCAGATCAATCAGCTGCGCGGCGGCATCGACATTCTCGTCGCCACGCCGGGCCGCCTGCTCGACCTGATCGAGCAGCGTGCGCTGACGCTCGGCCATGTCGAAATCTTCGTTCTCGACGAAGCCGACCAGATGATGGATCTCGGTTTCATCCAGCCCCTCAAGCGCATCGATCGTATGTTGCCCAAGGACCGGCAGAGCCTGTTCTTTTCGGCGACGATGCCGAAGGCCATTGCAGATCTGGGGGCGCAGTTCCTTAATGACCCGATCAAAGTCTCGGTCGCGCCGCAGTCGACCACGGCCGAGCGCGTTCGCCAATATGGCAGCTTCGTCAATCAGGGTGAGAAGCAGGCTCTGCTGACCCTCACCATCAAGGGCGAGCCGATCGACCGCGCGCTGATCTTCACCCGCACCAAGCATGGCGCGGACAAGGTCGTTCGCGGCCTGGAAGGCGCAGGCATCAAGGCGATGGCGATCCATGGCAACAAGAGTCAGAGCCAGCGCACGACGGCGCTGCAGGCCTTCCGCTCGGGTGAGATCAAGCTGCTGGTCGCCACCGACATCGCCGCGCGCGGTATCGATGTGTCGGGCGTCAGTCATGTCATCAATTTCGAGCTGCCCAACGTGCCGGAGCAATATGTCCACCGGATCGGCCGCACTGCGCGCGCCGGCGCCGAGGGCATCGCCATCAGCTTCATCGCTGACGATGAGCGGCCATACCTGAAGGCCATCGAGCGCGCGACCCGCGTGAAGCTCGACATCGTGCCGCTGCCCGAAAACTTCATGGAGGCTGTCCGCAATCTGCCCAAGCCCGCTCCCAAGGCGGTGACGACCGGCGAGCGTGGCCGTTCGCATGACGGCGGCCGTGGCGGCGCCGACAGGGCGCACCGCCCCGATGGCGATCGTCCGCGCAAGCCCTTCCATGGCCGGCGCAATGGCGTCGGCGCGCACAAGGGTGCTGTGCAGCGCACCGGCTCGCGCTAACGGATAAGGCTCCGGCGCTTTCCCTGGATCGGGAAAGCGCCGGGTCTGCCTGCCAACCCGGGCGACCATATAATATCGACCGCATTGTCAGTGGTCATTCATGAAAATGGCGCTAGGTTCCTGCGCCTATGACATCCCCCCTTCGGCGCACCGCCGCTTCCGCCTCCATTCTCGCCATCCTTCTGACCGGCTCGGCGCCGTCCGCCTGGGCGAATGCCTCGCCCGTTATAGGTGCGAAACAGGCGACCCCCGCCGCGCAGAAACGCCCCTGGCTTTATGAGAACAGCGATGTTCCCATCGATCCGGAATGGCTGTTCGGCGAACTGCCCAACGGCGTCCGCTATGCCATCCGCCGCAATGGCGTGCCGCCGGGTCAGGTTTCCATCCGCCTGCGGATCGATACCGGCGCGCTGATGGAGAAGCCTACAGAATTGGGCTTTGCGCACTATATGGAGCATCTCACCTTTCGCGGGTCGAAGCATGTGCCGGACGGCGAGTCCAAGCGCATCTGGCAGCGGCTGGGCGTGACTTTCGGCAGCGACAGCAATGCCCAGACCACGGGTACAGGCACCACCTATGCGCTCGACCTGCCGCAGGCGAGCCCGGAAGGGCTGGACGAGAGCATGAAGATACTCTCGGGCATGATGATGGAGCCGAACATCGTCGAGAGTGCGGTCAGCGCCGAACGCGCGGTCGTCCTTGCCGAAATGCGGGAGTCCACCGGGCCGCAGTCGCGCATATCTGACGCCACACGCAAATTCTTCTTCGCCGGGCAGCCGATGGCCGATCGTTCGCCGATAGGCACCACGGCTACGCTGAACGCGGCTACCGCGCCTGCGCTGGAGGCATTTCATGAGCGCTGGTATCGTCCGGAAAATGCCGTAATCGCCATTTCGGGGGACGCAGACCCGGCTGTCATGGAAGCACTGGTGAAGAAATATTTCACCACCTGGACTGTCGCGGGCAAGGGGGAGGCGATCCCGGACTTCGGCGATCCCAATCCTAAATATCCTGCGGCCACCGTTGTCGTAGAACCTGGCATACCCACCGGGATCAGCTTGGCCTGGGAACGCCCCTGGCGTCCACGCGCCGACACGATCGTCTATAATCAGGCCAAGCTGACCGATATGCTGGCGCTGCAAATGATCAACCGCCGTCTGGAGCAGGCGGCGCGGGCAGGGGGCAGCTTCCTGCAGGCAAGCGTCGATCAGCAGGATGTCAGCCGATCCGTCGACGGCACGTTCGTTACGATCCTCCCGGCCGGTCCGGACTGGGAAAAGGCGCTGAACGACGTGCGCGCTATCATTGAGGACGCCAAGGACAGCGCACCCACCCAAGCGGAGATCGACCGCGAATATGCGCAGTTCGATACCGCGCTGGCGATCCAGGTTGAAAATCAGGACACGGAGGCCGGATCGAAACAGGCGTCCGACATGGTAAGCGCCGTCGATATTCGCGAGACAACCGTAAGTTCGCAGGCCGCCCTTGATATCTTCAGGTCCGGCAAGCCGGGCATGACGCCGCAGGCGATGCTGGAGTCCACGCGCCGGCTGTTCAGCGCCAATGTCATCCGCGCCATGCTGATGACGCCCACGGCATTGCCGGGCGCTCAGGAGAAGCTGACGGCGGCGCTCGCCGCGCAGGTGGCGGCGGCGAAGAATGCGCGCCTTACCGACGGTACGGTCACGATGGATGACCTGCCGAAACTCGGCCCTCCCGGCACCGTGGTCTCGCGCGTTCCGGCCGGCGGTTTGCAGGGCATGGAGATCATCACATTCTCCAACGGCGTCAAGCTGACCCTGTTCGCCAATGACGCCGAAACCGAGAAGGTGCGCATCAATGTGCGCTTCGGCCATGGCCAGCAGGATTTCTCGCCGACCAGCCCTGTGCCATCCTGGGCGGCCGGCTATGCGCTTGTCGCGAGCGGCATCGGCAAGCTGGGGCAGCGTGAACTGGATGACCTGACCAATGGCCGCCGTCTGGATTTCGGCTTCTCGATCGACGACGATGCATTTGAATTCGCGGCCGTCACCCGTCCCGCCGACTATGCCGACCAGCTTCGCCTGTTCGCGACCAAGCTGGCCGAACCACGCTGGGACCCAGCCCCCATTGCGCGGGTGAAGGCCGGGATTACCGCAGCTTATGATACCATGTCGTCATCGCCCGATGGCGTGATGAGCCGCGATCTCAACTGGCTTCTGCGCGACAAGGATGTTCGGTATCGGACCCCGAACAAGGCGGAGATTGCCGCGCTGACGCCCGAGCAGTTCCGCAAGACATGGGAGCCGATCCTCGCCTCCGGTCCGATCGAAATCGAACTGTTCGGCCAGGTGAAGGCGGACGACGCCATCGCCAAGGTCGCCGCGACCTTCGGTGCGCTACCGCCGCGCAAGGAATTGCCGGTCCCGGCCGCCAACCGGCGGATGCGCTTCCCAGCCCATAATGAAAAGCCAATCGTCCTGCGTCACAGCGGCGACAAGGACCAGGCCGCCGCCGTCATGGCATGGCAGACCTCGGGCGGCTTTGCCGCGTCAAAAGAGAGCCGCCAGTTGGAAATCCTGACCCAGATCTTCAACGATCGCCTGTTCGAGGGACTACGTGCGACCGACGGTGCTGCCTATTCGCCCAGCGTCGCAAACAGCTGGCCCTTCTCGTTCGATAGCGGCGGCTACATCCTCGTTAGCAGCCAGATCAAGCCGGAGAAGATCGGCTACTTCTATAAGCTGATCAAGGATACCGCCGCCGACCTGGCGTCCAAGCCGGTGGATGACGACGAATTGCAGCGCGCCGTTGCGCCGATGCGCCAGATGCTCTCCCGCGCCAGCACCGGCAACGCCTTCTGGATGTCGCAGATGGAGGGCGCGACGCGCGATCCGCGCTACATCGACGTGATGAAGAGCATGGGGCCGGACTTGCTGAGCGTAACGCCTGCGGAGCTGCAGGCGCTGGCGAAGAAATATCTGGTTCCGGGCAAAAGCTGGTCGGCGATGGTCCTGCCAGACGGCGTGGAAGCAGGGAAGTAACACCACACAATCCCCGTTCGTTTCGAGCGAAGTCGAGAAACACTTATCGGATTTCTCGACTTCGCTCGAAGCGAACGGACGTGGGGCGCGGCAGCGCGGATGTCGACGCCGTTACTTTTCCACGCCAAGCCGGTTCATTACGAACGCTAGATATTCCGCCTGATCGCGATAGCGGCGGAAGCGGCCAGATTTGCCGCCATGACCCGCTTCCATGTTGGTGCGGAACAGCAAGGGATTGGCGCCGGTCTGCGTGGCCCGCAATTTGGCGACCCATTTGGCCGGTTCGTAATATTGCACCTGACTGTCCCACAGACCCGTGCTGACGAACAGGGCCGGATAGGCCTGCGCACTGACATTGTCGTAGGGCGAGTAGCTCAGCATATAATCATAATAGGGCTTCTCGGCCGGGTTGCCCCATTCGTCATACTCGTTGGTGGTGAGCGGAATGCTGGCGTCGAGCATGGTCGTGACCACATCGACGAACGGCACCTGCGCAACGATCGCCGCATAGTCCTTCGGCGCCATGTTCGATATGCCGCCCATCAGCAGTCCGCCCGCGCTGCCGCCTTGCGCGGCCACCCGGTCTTTCGCGGCATAGCCCTGCGCCACCAGATATCGCGTCACGTCGATGAAATCGGTGAAGCTGTTCTTCTTGTTGAGCAGATGCCCGTCATCATACCATTTGCGACCCATATCCTGCCCGCCGCGAATATGGGCGATGGCGAAGACGAAGCCGCGGTCCAGCAGGCTGGGCAGCGTCGTCAGGAATGTCGGGTCTGTCGAGATGCCATAGCTTCCATAGGCATATTGGAGGAGGGGAGCCGTACCGTCTTTTCGGAAATCCTTCGTGTGGACCAGCGACACGGGGACTTTCGTGCCGTCGCGCGCCACAGCCCAAAGGCGCTCGGTCACATATTTGCTCTTGTCGTAGCCGGGGACGGGCTGGACCTTCAGCAGCTTGCGCTCGCCGGTCTGGATATTCGCCTCATAGGTGGTTTTCGGCGTGGTGAGGGAATCATAGGTGTAGCGAACCCACGGCGTCTCGGCCTCCTCATTGACGTCCAGCGTCATGGCATAGGCGGGCTCGTCCGCCTCGACGAAGCTGCTCTTGCCCGCATCGCTTAGAAGCCGCATCCGCTTGTTGCCGCCCGATCGCTCCTCGATAGCCAGGAAGCCTTTGAACGGCTTGAAATTCTCTATGAACACGCCGTCGCTGACGGGCACGATATCCGTCCAGGCGGCCCGGCCTTTCGCGCCATCGACATCCTTCGCGCGCATCAGGCGGTAGTTCGGCGCCTGCCAGTTGGTGCGGATCACCCAATGATCGCCGATATGATCGGCCTGATACAGGAATTCGCGTTCGCGGGGCGCCAGGGCAGTGAACTTGTCCGGCTTCGCCGTCGGCGCGCAAATCTGCTCGCTGCTGACCGTCGCCTCCAGAACGATACAGACATATTTCTCGTCCGCCGTCTTCGACAGCCCCATATAGTAGCTGTCGTCCTTCTCCTCATAGACTAGGCGGTCCGATGAAGCGGGGGTGCCGATGACATGCGCCTTCACCCGCTTGCTGAGCAGGGTGACAGGGTCCTTCTCGACATAGAAGAGGGTCTTGTTGTCGCCCGCCCATACGATATTCGGTTCGATGTCCGGCACGGTATCCGCCAGCGTCTCGCCGGTCTTCAGGTCCTTGATCTTCAATACATATTGCCGCCGCCCGACCAGATCCTCGGCATAGGCGAGAAGGCGGGTGTCGGGGCTGATCTGCTTGTCGCTGACCGCGAAGAAGCCGCTGCCTGCCGCCATCTTCGGCTGATCGAGCAATATCTCCTCGGCCCCCGTCATGCTGCCCTTGCGGCGGGCAAAGATCGGATAGTCCGCGCCGGACTCGAACCGGCTGTAATAATAATATCCGCCCTTACGGTAAGGCACGGTGGAATCGTCCTGCTGCACATGGGACACGATTTCGGTGTAGAGCTTGTCCTGTAGTGGCTTGGTGGGCGCAAGGATTGCGTCGGCATAGGCGTTCTCAGCGGTGATGTAGCCCAGCATCTCGGGGTTCTTGCGTGTATCATCGCGCAACCAGTAATAATCGTCGGTGCGCGTCGCTCCGAACGGTGCCTTCACCTCATGCGGTTTCTTCGCGGCGACGGGCGGTTTGGGCGGCTTCTGAGCGGCGGCGGTTGCAGCAATTGGCGCGGCGAGCGCCAGAACGAGACCCAGACCCAACTTCATAGAAAAACCCTCCCAGGACATGCCCGGGAGGGTATCGATTGTTTACCGTATGGGGAAGCGCGATCAGAGCACGTAGCGGCTGAGGTCCGTATCCTTTGCGATGCCTTCGAGCTGCTTGCGGACATAATCGCCGTCCACCACGATCGTTTCGCCGACCCGGTCCTCCGCGTCGAAGCTGACGTCCTCCAGCAACTTCTCCATCACCGTCTGAAGCCTGCGCGCGCCGATATTCTCGACCTGTTCGTTCACCTCGGCGGCAATCTTCGCGACGGCGCGAATGCCGTCCTCGCGCAGGTCGATGGTCACGCCTTCGGTCGCCAGCAACGCCTTGTACTGCTCGGCTAGCGATGCCTTGGTGTCGGACAGGATCGCTACGAAATCCTCCTCGGTCAGCGCTTTCAACTCCACCCGGATCGGCAGGCGGCCCTGGAGTTCGGGCAGCAGATCGCTGGGCTTGGCGACGTGGAATGCGCCGGACGCGATAAAGAGGATATGGTCGGTCTTGAGCGGGCCATATTTCGTGGCAACCGTCGTACCCTCTATCAGCGGTAGCAGGTCGCGCTGCACGCCTTCACGGCTTACTGATCCGCCGCGCACATCGCTGACCGCGATCTTGTCGATCTCGTCCAGGAACACGATGCCGTTCTGCTCGGCGCTGGCGATGGCGACGCGGGCGACATCGTCCTGGTCGAGCCGCTTGTCCTGCTCCTCCTCGACCAGCTTGTCCCAGGCTTCGGCCACGCGTAGGCGGCGGCGCTTCTTCTGCTGTTGCCCGAAAGCCTTGCTCATCATGTCGGACAGGTTGATCATGCCGACCTGGCCGCCCATGCCGGGTATCTCCATGGGCATGTTCGGGGCGTCGGCGACTTCGACCTCGACCTCCACATCGTTCATCTGGTCGGCTTCGATCTTCTGGCGGAAGGAAAGGCGGGTCGCCTCGCTCGCTTCCTTGCCGGTGAGCGCGTCGAGCAGGCGGCTCATCGCCGCCTCTGAGGCCGCTTCGCGCACGGACTCGCGGCGGCGGTCACGCTCCAGCCGGATCGCTTCCTCGACCAGATCACGGATGATCTGCTCCACGTCGCGGCCAACATAGCCGACTTCGGTGAACTTGGTCGCTTCCACCTTCACGAACGGGGCGTCGGCCAGCTTCGCAAGGCGACGGCTGATCTCGGTCTTGCCGCAGCCAGTGGGGCCGATCATCAGGATATTCTTGGGCGTCACCTCGTCGCGCAGCGCAGCGTCGAGCTTCTGCCTCCGCCAGCGGTTACGCAGCGCGACCGCCACGGCGCGTTTGGCGTCCTTCTGGCCGATAATATGGGCGTCGAGTGCGGCCACGATGGCCTTGGGGGTCAGATTGTCGTTCATCTTTTTCCTTCTCCCCTCCCGCTTGCGGGAGGGGTCGGGGGAGGGCTTGTTTGGAAAGGTTCGTTACAGACCCTCCCCTAACCCCTCCCGCAAGCGGGAGGGGGATCTATGTCGTTGAATCGAGGGCTTCGATCGTAAGCTGGTCATTGGTATAGACGCACAGGTCGCCCGCGATCGCCATCGCCTTGCGCGCAATCGTCTCGGCGTCCTTTTCATAGTCGACCAGCGCGCGGGCAGCGGCGAGGGCATAGTTGCCGCCTGATCCGATCGCCGCGACGCCGCCGACCGGCTCCAGCACATCGCCATTGCCGGTCAGGATCAGAGTCACTTCCTTGTCGGCTACGATCATCATCGCCTCCAGGTTGCGCAGATATTTGTCTGTCCGCCAGTCCTTAGCGAGTTCCACCGCAGCACGCAGCAACTGGCCGTTGTGGCGCTCAAGCTTCGCCTCCAGCCGCTCGAACAGGGTGAAGGCATCCGCTGTCGCACCCGCAAACCCGCCGATGACGGATCCGTCGTGCAACGTGCGTACCTTCTTCGCATTCGGCTTCATGATTGTCTGGCCCATGCTGACCTGGCCATCGCCGGCGACGATGACCTTGCCCTCTTTCCGAACCGACATGATGGTGGTGCCGTGCCATTGCGGCATGGCGTTTTGATCTCTTCCGCTCATGGGCGGCATATGGGTTGTGTTCGGAAGCGACGCAAGCGGGCGTACGGCCTGACGATCCGTCGCTCTGAAAATGCCGTTTATCGCACCTTGTCCCAAATTGACGCAGTTGCACCACTCTTCACCGAAAACCGTCTTGATCCAGCACGATGCTCATTGTGCAATGCAACACTGGCTAT
>JAHFPU010000129.1 GCA_023266635.1 Sphingobium sp. | reverse complement strand
CCCGAGCACGGCGAAGATACCGCCCCAGTTCCACGGCAATCTCGGTCCAGATTGCACCGACCAGCAGATCGCTGCAAAAGCCAGGTGCCTCCAGTTCGCGCACAACCCGCAGCAGAGCATCGCGCACGAATGCGTTCCTTACATCGAGACAGGCTTCCAGTTCCGAAAAAGCGAAAAGGCTTTCATCGTCATCAGGTCGTGCGCCATCAAATGCGCAACAGACCGATTTTTGCGCGCCCGCGCCCCAGTGTGCTTCCAGGACATGGCCAGCTGGAACGAACACTATGTCTCCCAATATTCGTGGGGTCCGGTCCGGCCAACTTCCAGTCGCCTTGCCGGGGCGAGGTGACAAAGCAAGGTCCAGGAAACTGCGCGGTGACTGGAAGAGCGCCGAATGAGGCTGCCGAAACTGATATTGATGGAGTTCGATGACCACGTTCGGCAACGCTAGGCGTCCTTCGACCGCCAACTCAGACATCAAGGACGCGGGTGCATCATAGATCTCCGTAACCGGGGATAGTGATTCGTGCATGGCGATGTCTTCCAATCTCTCTCCAAATCGAGCGACGGGCACCGTTGAACGCGTGAACGCCGCACATTGGCGCGACTCCGGATCGTTTGGCGCAGTTGCAACAGCCTGTCGCTCTGTCGGTGTATCGTTGCATGGCCCACAATATCCTACCAGACGACAAGTACTGCCCGGAGTCCGGCGAGGATCATGAATGGCCATTGATATTACCGACCTGCGCGATCCGGTCCTTAGCCCTGCGCAACGGGCAGCACGAGAGGCAGCGGCTGCCGTGCCGCTTCGCTTCACGCAAAACGCCATCCTTGGCGCTGCGATGGAACAAACCGGTCTGTCGGACTTCGGCGCGGATGATTTTCGCGAACGGCTCGATGTCTGGTGCAAAGCGATCGAGGAGGACGCCAACGCTTCTGCGTTGACGCGGGTGAACCTGTTCCAGATGATGATCCGCTATGCTGCAACGCGCCTGCGGATCGAGGACATCATCGGGCGGCATCCGGAAATCCTGGATATTGTCATCGACAGGCCGATCATCGTTGCGGGTCTCCCTCGTTCAGGAACGACACACCTGCTGGGCCTGCTCAGCGCGGACAGCCGCTTGCGGTCGCTGCCTTGGTGGGAAGCCATTGCTCCTGTTCCAGCGCCGCAGGATGCGCCTACCTCCGACGATCCCAACCCACGATGGACGCGCGCTGATCAGGGATGGCAGGGTTATGAAGCGATGCTGCCGCACATGGCGATCATGCATGAGTTCTCGGCAGACCATATCAGTGAAGATATCGAATTGCAGGCAGTGGATTTCTCGTCCTACCTGCTCGAATGGTTGGCGTATGTGCCGAGCTGGAGGGACTATTATCTGAGCCACGACCAAAGCGGGACCTATGCCTATCTCAAAAAAGCGCTGCAGGTCCTGACATTCCTGCGCGGTCCCAATCGCTGGGTCATCAAATGTCCGCAGCATATGGAGCAGCTTCCTGCGCTCTATCGCACCTTTCCAGACGCCACGTTCGTCATCACCCATCGCGACCCGGTCGGTTCGATCCGGTCGGCGATGACGATGGCGCTTTATGCAGCGCGCATGTTGCGAACGCGCGTCGATGCCGAGGAACCCAAAGCCTATTGGATCGATCGCTACGAACGCTTGTTGCGTGCCTGCGTGCGAGATCGGGACGTGCTGCCCGCAGCTCAGACTATTGACGTCTATTTTCACCAGTGGATCAAGGATCCGGACTCGATATTGCGCGAGATATACCGGCTGGCCGATCTGCCGTTAAGCGATGCGGCGCTTGTCCAACTGCACGCCTATCGCGCCGCGCATGACAGCGGGCACAGAGGCAAGATAGCCTACAATCTCGAACGCGACTTCAAGATTACCGCCGATGCCATCCGTAGCCGGTTCGCTTTCTATTTTGACCGTTTTCCAGTTCAGCCGGAGGTGCGCTGAGCCTTTCTTTGGAAAGGTGCAACCCGGCCTGCCGGCGCGGAACGGGAGGCTGGTTATCCATTGTATCGAGGAATGAATATGGCTGAACTGATCGTCGTCACGCGGGATGGTAGCGAACATATGCTGGCAGCCAGCGATGGCCTGTCCGTCATGGAAGTGATACGCGACGGCGGTTTCGATGAATTATTGGCCCTTTGCGGTGGCTGCTGTTCCTGCGCGACGTGCCATGTCTATGTGGATCGGGCCTTTTCCGATCGCTTGCCAGCTGTTTCGGACGACGAGAATGATCTGCTGGACGGCTCCACACATCGTGACGACCGCTCGCGCCTGTCCTGCCAGTTGGTGATGACTGAGGCGCTATCGGGCCTGCGCGTCTCCATCGCCCCTGAGGATTGAAGGAATGCCCCTACCTCTTCAATCCTTGCTCAGGCAGCAGACCGGCGAGCAGGAAATCGGCCATTAGCTCAGCCTGTCGCGGCGCATTGACTGGCGCTACGTCCGATCCCGCGCCAAGGCGTTGTTGCAAAGGCACCGCCCCAAAGAAATAGCCGACCCCCTGCACCAGCATCGCCATCAGTCCTGCCGTCGACAGGGTTGACACAGGCCGTGTCCCAGCGACTTCAGCGATCAGGGAATCGAGCCGTTCCTTGAACGGCAAAATGAAGTGCAGAACGATGTAGTCGAGCCGCCAAGTATTGCGATATCCCTCGACATGGGTGAGCGCGACTATGTCAGTATGTTCCGTCGCCCAGTGGCAGAACAGGTGGATGAGCGAACGTAAACGCGCCTCTGGATCGGCATCCGTATCGAAGGCGACCGTGACCAAAGAGGAAGCGCGGCCTAAACGCCAGTCAACGGCATGCTTCCAAAGATCGGCTTTCTTCCCGAACCGTACGTTGATGAGATTGTGACTGACGCCAAGCTGCTTGGCCAGTTCGCGCAACGTCGTGCCCTCATAGCCGCGCTCCGCAAAAGTCTGGAAGGCCAGTGCAAGCAGCACCCCTTCTTCCATTGCGTGCACCGCGTTGTGGGCCGGACGGCCCCGTCGCCGGGCAGGTGCATCCATTATGATTTCATCGTTCTGCATATCCATGTGAATTGACAAAGAAATTGTCATCTGTCAATTTAATGGCGAAAAGAGGATGCCGTTGTGCCTGATGCAACTCAGCAAGAGATTTGGTGGGCAGTCGCCCGGTCGGAAGAAGTAACGGCCAGAAAGCCGCTGGCCGTAGATATTGGCGAGCAGCCCGTCGTTCTGTGGCGTGATGCACAGGGCACGGCCCGCGCGCTGGAAGATCGTTGTCCGCACCGCCGGGCGCCATTGTCGCTGGGCTGCATCCGCGACAATGGCTGGATTCAATGCGGCTATCATGGCTGGATGTATGAGGGGGAAACCGGGCGCCTCAAGGAAATCCCCAACATGAAGGACCAGCAGAAGTTTCCGCCGGTCTACAGGGCGCAGGCCTTTGGCGTTTATGAACAGGGTGGCATGGTCAGGGTTTGCCTGGACGCCAAGGCAACTGCCCCAACCCTACATGATGATCCCCTGACATATGTTGGAACGGCGCATGTAAGCCTTGGTCATCAGGAATATCTCGATGCCTTGTATGACGATCCGGGGCTCGTCATCGCCATTCGGGGCGTGTCCTTCACGCCCTATCTGATGTCGGAACTGCGCAATCAGGACGGCCTGCTGGTAATGGAACGCTCCTGCCAGTGGAAGGGGCTGCACTGGCCCGCACCGTTCAGCAGCGACTTCCCGCTGACGGTGCTCACGCAGACGCATCCGGTCTCCGGCGAAACCAAGCTGACCCTGCGCGACGGCGAGATGAACGATCTCCTTCATGCGGTGATCGCGCCCGTACCGGCGGCCCGTGGCGTGACGGCAATCCGCTGGCGTGCGGCGCTGGGCGTGCGGCACCCGGGCCTGCGCGGCGCGGCTCTGCGCGGCCTCAACCCATTCAGCGTGCGTGGAACTGTGGATGGTGCGCGCTTGCGCGTAACCCGGCCATCAGCCTCCCTGCATGGGGAAGATCTGCGCAATGCCATGTGCGCGCCCGAACTTACATCAGAAGCGGGGCCTTTAACCCCGGTCGAAACCGTTGCGGCATAAGGAAGCAGACCATGCTTGAAGTAGCAGATCGTCTCAGCGACAACGAAGCCTTATCGGGCGTAGCGGCTTCGACGGGCAGCGGCGGCCCTGCCGCGCTCAATGCGATCAACCATTGGGTTCCGCATAATCTGGTTATGCGCGATGCGTGGTTTCCGCTGGCCCATGCAACCGGCGTCGGCAAAAAGCCCGTCCGCCGCGCCATTTATTCGCATCCCTTCTTCCTGTGGCGCGAAGACGGCGTCGCGGTGGCGTCCGAATTCCATCCCAACGAAAAGCAGAGCCGCGCCAGCAGCCCGTTCACCGACGCGCGCGGACGCTATCCGGTGATGGAACGATATGGTTATGTGTGGGGATGGTTTGGTCAGCCTGAATCGGCGGACCCTGTGCATTTGCCCAGCCTACCTTTCCTGCCGCCCAATGGTGGCCTGCCCGGTCATATGATCGGCACGGTAAGGTTCGATTGTTCCGCACCGATCAGTCTGGAGAACCTGATCGACCTGACCCATGCCGATTTTCTGCACGCAAATATCACCGGCGACGAAAAGTCGGAGAGCGAGAGCATCGAAACCTTTTTCGATAGTGAGAGCATAACCATGGTCCGCACCTGCACGGGAAAATCCGTGGCCCCGGTGATGAAATTCTTCAGTGGCATTAAGCAGCCGACCCAGAATATCCGGCAAGTCATCCGTATCTATCTGCGCAGTCACTGCGCGATTGCCTATGGCCGATTCACACCAGGCGACGACGTGCCGCTGTTTCACCCCTGCGTTCCCGAAACGCGCGATCGGACCCGACTGGATTATGCGATGAACACGTCGCACGCCGGCCTGCTGTTCCGGCATGTCATGCCCAAGGCCAGCTATATGGTCTCACGACAGGACAGCAGCATGACGTCACCACAAAGCCCGCGCTATATGCGGGACACCAACCGCAAGGATCTCCATTCCAGGTTCGATGCGCCTGGCCAGCGATACCGTATGCTGATGATGGACATCGCCAACCGGCAGGACGCAGGCGACTTTGCTTACCGTGATGATGTAAGCGCGGATTGCAGCGATCTCATCGGCCTGCGCAAGGAACTGTTTCGCTACTAAGTGCAAGGCAGCCCCTTTTTCCGAATCGATATCCGATGCGGCAGATGGAAGGATAGCAGATCGGTGACGCAGCCCTTCAGGGTAAACAGCGCCTTAGAAATGCCTGTACTTCGAGGGCGACTTCCTGATCCTCCGGCGCACCGAAAAAGCCGCCATGCGGCATTGCCTCGAACACATGAAGTTCCGCTTCAACACCGGCCCGTCGTAAAGCGCGGTGGATGTTCACAGCATTGGACAGGAAAAGGTCGCGTGTACCCGTCTGAATGAAACTGCGCGGGAACCCCTTTGTAAAGTCAGCAAAAAGCGGTGAAAGATAAGGATCGTCTAGCGGCGCGCCGTCTGCGTACAGGGCGTTTAGTATCGTCAGACGCGTACACAGCACCGGATCGATACCCAGATTGGTGACAAAGCTATCGCCCCCTTCGGTCAAATCTATTTCAGGCGACAGCAGTACAGCACAGGCGGGAAGCGGAAGACCGGTATCGCGGGCTTTCAGGATCGTCGCTGCAGCCAGATTGCCGCCAGCGGAACTCCCACCGATCGCGATGGTGCGCGACTCCCGAGTGGCCAAGAGCGAGGCATACACAGCTACGCAGTCGTCCAGCCCAGCCGGGTAAGGATGGTCCGGCGGCATCCTGTAGTCGACTGAAATGACAGTCATACCCGTACGCAAGGCCATGAAACCAGCCATCATGGCGCATCCTTCGCCACCGAGATAAGCGAGCGCCCCGCCGTGCATGTCCATGAAGATATTGGCCGGATTGGCGGCCGTTCCTGCGGGCTTTGCCCTAAAGACAGGGACACCTGCGACGATGTCTGGCTCCACCTCGAATGGCAGCCCTTCCATCATTGGACGCATCTGTGCGATCAGCATCGCATCGACTTGCGCAATATGCGCACGCCATGTCGCGGCATCCTTCCCCGCGGGATAGTCAGGCGGCATCATTTCAGGCGGTGCAGCCAGCATGGTCCGCGCAGCATCGCTGACATGGGCAGGCAGCGGCAGGCACCGTGCAGGAACAACAATGTCGGTCATGCCCGTGCGTCCGCTTGGGCCAGAGCCTTGCCTGCAATGTATCCGGTGACCATCGCAGGCCCGACGTTGCAGCCATGGGCAGGCGATTTGCCACGCCAGATCGAATTTGCGTCCAGGCCAGCAGCATATAGCCCATCTATTGCCTCGCCCTGGGCATCGAGAACCCGGCATTGCGGATCAATCCTGAGCCCCACGGTTGTCGATCCGTCGCCCGGATAGATTTTGATCGCGTAGAAAGGGGCTTTTCCTAACGGCCCGAGGCAGGGATTGGGGGAATGCCTCGGATCACCGATTTCCCGGTCGATCTCCTGTTCGCCCTTGTGAAAATCCGGGTCAATGCCTCTCGCGGCATAATCATTGATCTTGGCGACCGTGCATTCCAGTCCATCTGCATCGACGCCGATTTTATCCGCCAGATCCCGCAAGGTCGCGCCTTCAATAACATATCCTGCTGCCACCAGCCTCTTGAGGCCACCACCGCCTGGCAGCACCATCCCCAGGCCATATTTCTTCACAAAGGCTGCGTCTGCAAGGATATGTGCAGGCACAGCGCCGTCCGCATGCATGTCGTCCACGAAATGTACCGACGCTTCGTTTCCGAACCGCTCACCTTGCGCATTGACAGCTATGCAACCGGGCTTCGACATGTCGATCAGGTGAGCGTAGCGCGCGACATAGCCATCCGGTCGTGTCAGCTTCGACACGACGGCCCATACGCCATTGACAAGATTTTCGCCATCGAGCGACGCACCTGCCTCCAGCCCCATGTTCATGCCGTCGCCGGTATTTTCGTAAGGCAGGATCGACACATGATCGTCGGCATATGGCATGTAGGCTTTGCGAAGCTGTTCATTGGCGGAAAAGCCTCCGGACGCAAGTACGACCCCGACCCTTGCCGCCAAATCCTGCGGTTTGCCATCGACACTCGCCTTGACGCCGACGACGCGTTTGCCATCCCTCAACAACTGATCGACAGTCGCATTGGCCTGCATGATGACCCCTGCGTCCAGCGCCGACCGGAGCAGCCGCGCCGCCAGAGCATTCCCCATTGTCAGGCGCGTCCCGCGCCCATAGCCGCGCAGCCTATCAAACCCGAACTTCGCCGCGAGCCGGCCGAAATGAAGCAGCGATTTCGGGGATCTCATATTGGCCAGGTAAGGCAAGTCGAACAGATCGATCATGAACCCGCCCGGCGCGTTGAACTCTTCACGGGCGGCGCGCAGTTCGGCAAAATGCTTGCCCAATGTCTTGCCGTCATATTCCGCCGGTGACAGCAGCCGTCCATGGTTCACGGCACCGGCCACTTCGGGGTACCAGTCACTGCTGGGCGGTGAGAGGAGAAAACGCACCGCGCTGTGTGCGTCGAGCCAGGTGACCATTTCCGGACCATGCTCGAGATAGGCGTCGATCAGCCCGGGATCGGCAGTCTTCCCAATCACGTCGAGAATATACTGGCGGGCTACCTCAACGCTATCGGCCACGCCTGCAGCTTTCGCGTGCGGACTGCCAGGGATCCAGATGCCGCCCCCGGAAATGGCCGTCGTACCACCGAACTGCGCCGCCTTCTCGAGGACCACGACGGCAAGACCCGCGTTTGCGGCGCGTATGGCCGCAGTCATGCCTGCTGCACCTGACCCGACGATGATGACGTCATGGTGCATGGTCATGCTTTTCCAGCCGCCTGAAACGCCTCTACCGCCGCTGTATCGAAATATTCGCGTCCATGGACGATCCGACCGTCGCGGACGACGAACAGATCATGATATGCATTGCGATAGACCCCTGCCCCGAAATGCATTTCGGACCGGATTTCCGCCGCCACGGTATCGCCCTCGCCGATCATGCCGATGATCTCCACCTTTCGGCTTTGCGCCGTCATCAGCATCGAGCGTACAGTGGCCATGTACTCGGCGCGGCTCATCGTGCCGTGGCCGATTATCCACCAGGTACAATCAGGCGTCTGCAACGCCTCCAGCGTTGCTTCGTCGCCTGATTCCACGGCTCTGAGAAATTGTGTGACAACATCCTTGGGACTATCCGTCATAGGCGTCTCTCCCTTGAACCTGCATGTGACTTCAGGCGGATCGTGATCATGCGCGCCTTTCCTTGGGCAGGTTGCCCGCGTGCTGCGCCACACGATGGTGCGCCCGGAGCGGACGATGGGACAGACACTATGACAACCGGCGGGCGTATCGCATCATGAACGCAGCACAAGGCCGGTCACGAAGCGACGCCTATAGCTGGTATGTGCTTGGCGTGCTGACGTTGACGCAGACCTGCCATGGAATTGATCGTGCGATCATCGGATTGGTCCTGGCTCCGATCGGCAAGGAATTTGCGCTGACCGACAGGGAACTGGGATTCCTTGCGGGCTTTGCCTACGGGATATTCTTTGCGATCGCCGCCCTGCCCTTCGGCATCGCTGTCGATCGCACCAATCGTCGCAACCTCATGACTATGGCGCTGACGATATGGAGCGGCGCGACGGCCCTATGCGGTTTTGCAACTGGCTATTGGAGTCTCCTTGCGGGCCGTGCGGCCGTTGGCACGGCAGAAGCGGGAGGATCGCCCACTGGCATGTCCCTGCTGAGCGACTATTTCGACAGCGACCGCCGATCGACCGCCATTGGCATCTGGTATCTCAGTTCCGGTATTGGCCTCGCCATCGCTTTCTTCGTAGGTGGATGGATCATTCAGACGTCAAATTGGCGCTGGGCTTTCTTTGCCGCCGGGATACCCGGCCTCATCCTCGCGCCATTGCTGTTCTTCACGGTG
>JAHFPU010000128.1:6263-9028 GCA_023266635.1 Sphingobium sp. | reverse complement strand
ATGCTCGTCCACCGTATAGTGGTGATACATGTCGAACTGCATCTGCGCCACGACCCGGCGGAAGTCGGGGACGAAACGTCCAAACACGCTCGCCTCATTCATCCAGCGCAAAACCGTTTCGGGATCGCGTGGCGACGTCAGGACATCCATGAACGCAGCGTTGGCGCGGGGATCTTTGCGGACCTTGGCGTCGATCCGGTGCGCGTCGCGGCTGGCGGTGCGCATCGCTGAAGGGTGGATAGAAAGACCATGGCGATCGGCCACCGCGAAGATTTCCAGCAACCTCACCGGATCCTGCGCGAAGAAATCATCTGACGGGAGCGAAAGTCTTCCCCGTTCAAGCACAAAGCCATCCAGCTTTCGCGGGCGACGGAAAAAGGCGGGAATATAACGCCTGCCCCGTGCTGCCCAAATATCATCCAGATGCGCGAGGAACACGGCGGTCAGATCGCCCACCGTCTTCGCGTTCAGGAAGTAATAATGCATGAACCGCTCAACCGCCGAACGCCCGGCGCGCGCAGAGAAATGCGTTCGCGTCGCGATTTCAAGCTGAAGGTCGAAGGTCAGCCTGTCCTCCGCTCGCCCGGTGATGAGATGGAGGTGGCAGCGCACCGCCCATAGGAAATCCTCGGCCTTCTGGAACTGGCGCAGTTCGTTCGCGGTAAGCAAACCGGCATCCACCAACTCCGCGACAGACCGCACGCGGTTCACATATTTACCAATCCAGAACAGCGTATGCAGATCGCGCAGTCCGCCCTTACCCTCTTTTACATTGGGCTCGACGACGTAGCGGCTGTCACCCATCCGCTTGTGCCTGGCGTCGCGCTCGGCCAGTTTGTCGGCGACGAAGGCGCGAGCGGTATCCTGCACGACCTCAGCCGCGAACCGTTCGGCAGTCTGCTCGTACAGTGCGCGGTCGCCCCAGACATAGCGCGCTTCCAGAAGCGCGGTCCGGACAGTAAGGTCCGATTTCGCCATGCGCATCGTCTCGTCAACCGAACGGCTGGAATGACCAACCTTAAGGCCAAGGTCCCACAGCGAATAGAGCATGGACTCGATCACCTGTTCGGTCCAGCCGGTCGGCTTGTACGGGGTGACGAAGCCGATATCGACGTCACTGAACGGCGCCATCTCCCCTCGGCCATAGCCGCCGACCGCCATCAACGCGATGCGCTCGCCCGTGCTCGGGTTGCTGATGGGATAGAGATGCTGGGTCGTTGCATCATAGAGGACCCGCAAAATCTGGTCGATCAGGAAAGCAAGCGCCGACACCATTTCCCGCCCGCGCGTAGGATGAGCTTCCAGCCGCCGCGTAGCTTCGTTGCGGCCGCTCTCAAGCGCAACCCGCAATTCTCCGACAATGGCTGCGCGCAATTGCCCGCTATCGCCCCGATGCGCCTGCGCTATCACGGCAATCGCATCGGACAGGGCGCGGCGATCAATAATGGCGCGGCGGTGGGGAAGAGTATCAAAAGGGGTCGTCATCGCGGCCTATGTAGGGTGTCGCAGGGCCGCGGGGAACCAGAGATTTCGCCACGGACAGAAAGAAGACTTATGCCTAACCCCCTGCTCAATCCATCTGTTTCAGTCGATATAGCTGATCAAGCGCCTCGCGAGGGCTGAGAGCATCGACATCCAGATTCGCAAGAGCTTCCCGCAGCGGGTCCGCTTCCTGTGGCTCAGCCTGGATCGCAGCGGCGAACAGGGGAAGGTCGTCGAGGCCAGCGGCGATCCCGCCGGTCTTTGCCTTCCCCGCCTCAAGCCGCGCAAGCACATCCTTCGCCCGGGCAAGGACGGGAGTAGGGAGGCCAGCCAGACGCGCCACGGCGAGACCATAGCTGCGATCGGCGGGTCCGGGCACCACCTCATGCAACAGGACGAGATCCCCCTTCCACTCACGCGCACTCACATGATGCAGCGACAGCGCATCAAGCTTCTCCGCAAGTCGCGTCAATTCATGATAGTGGGTTGCAAAGAGGCAGCGGCAGCGATTGGTCTCATGCACTGCCTCCACGACCGCCCAGGCAAGGGCGAGGCCGTCATATGTAGAGGTACCCCGCCCCACCTCGTCAAGAATGACGAAACTCCGCTCGGTCGCCTGTGCGAGAATGGCCGCGGTCTCGACCATCTCGACCATGAATGTAGAGCGACCCCGCGCAAGATTATCCGATGCGCCAACCCGGCTGAAGAGACGATCAACGAGACTGAGACGCGCGCTTGTGGCAGGCACATAGCTGCCCGCCTGCGCAAGGATGACGATGAGCGCGTTCTGACGCAGGAAAGTCGACTTACCGCCCATATTGGGGCCAGTGACCAGCCATAGACGGTCCTCGCCGACCAGGCGGCAGTCGTTCGCCACAAAGGGTTCGCTGGCCTTTGCCAGAGCATCCTCGACCACGGGATGGCGACCGCCGACGATATCGAGGCATTGGCCATCCTCGAACTGCGGACGGGACCATCCTCCTTCTGCCGCTCGCTCCGCCAGGGCGGAGGACACGTCCAGCCGAGCCAGTGCATGTGCGGCAGCCGATATGGCCGATTTGTGCGCCATAACGGCGGCGATCATATCTTCAAGATGTGCAGCCTCCGCCGCCAGGGCATGAGCGCCGGCCTGCGCGACGCGGCTCGCTAGTTCGTGCAGATCGACGGAATTGAAGCGGACGACGCCTGCCAGCGACTGGCGGTGGGTAAAGCCGCTCCCCTCCTTCATCAGCGCATCGGCCGACCGCGCTGGTACTTCGACATGATAGCCCAAGACGCCATTG
>JAHFPU010000128.1:0-6253 GCA_023266635.1 Sphingobium sp. | reverse complement strand
GGCCATGCCACGCAGTTCGTCGAGCGCCGCGTCATAGCCATCAGCGATATAGCCGCCGCTATACGCCTCCGTTGGTGGGCTTGGCACCAGCGCGCGGGTCAGATGATCGACGAGTTGCCCATGGCCGTCTAGCGCGGGAAGCAGGTCGGCCAGCAATAGGGGCTTATCGCCAAGGCCGCCCAGCCTTTCGCGCAGCAAACGCGCGCCGGTAAGTCCATCGCGAAGTTGACCCAAGTCGCGGGGGCTGCCCCGGCCCATGACGACCCGTCCAAGCGCGCGGCCGATGTCCGGCAGCGAACGCAAGGCGTCACGCAAATGACTGCGCTGGCCGCTTGCGTCGTGCAAAAAGCGGACGAGGTCGAGCCGCCGTTCGATCTGCGTCTGATCCAACAGCGGCGCGGCAAGATCGGAACCCAGCAAGCGCGCGCCAGCGCCCGTAACGCTGCGATCAATCGCACCGAGCAAACTGCCTGTGCGCTGGCCGGTCATGGTCTGGACGATCTCCAGACTTTCCCGCGTTGCAGAATCGATCGACAGATGCGTGCCCGCGGACCGCTGCGCCGGGGGCGTCAGGAATGGCAGTTGGCCCTTCCCCGCATGATCGAGATAAGAGAGCAGCCCGGCCATCGCAGCGCGTTCCGCTCGCGAGAATTGTCCGAACCCATCCAACGTAGCGACCCCCCAGCAACGGTCGAGGAACTGCTCGACACGATTGCTATCGAAGGCGTGGTTCTCAAACAGATGCGCGCCATCGATCGCGAGGCCAAGGCCAACGGCATGGATCGTCTCGCTGGGTCGCAACCGCGCCAATTCGGCGGGTAGCTGCGATTCGGCGACCGCGAGCGTCTCGAACCGGCCCGTGGAGATGTCCGCGGCGGCGATGCCGATCATGCCCCCGGCACCGCCCACCTGCGCGATCGCCGCAAGAATATTGTCCGATCGCGAATCGAGCAGCGCATCCTCGGTCAATGTGCCTGCGGTGACGTACCTGACGATGGCGCGGCCTACGAGTACCTTTGACCCGCGCGCCTTGGCCTGGGCGGGCGTCTCCGTCTGTTCGGCGATGGCGACGCGATGCCCGGCACGGATCAGCCGGGCGAGATACATTTCGGCGCTATGGGCTGGGACGCCGCACATGGGGATAGGCTGTCCTCCATGTTCCCCACGCGAGGTGAGCGCAATATCGAGCGTCGCGGCCGCAGCCTTCGCATCATCGAAGAACAGTTCGAAAAAGTCGCCCATGCGATAAAAGAGCAGGCAATCTTCGGCTTCCGCCTTCAAGGCGAAATATTGCACCATCATAGGCGTCATGGCTGCGGCAGGGGATTGCGTGGTCGGCTGGTCCATTGTGCGCAGCGATAGCGCCTCCTCCTCGAGATCGAAAGAGGCGAGAAATTGATGCCCAAAGCTTGTCGAACCGCAGAAAATCCCGCTAGGGCAGGCATGACCGCAGCAATGTGGAATGTAGAGGCGCGCTGACAGGCAGGATATGACCGAAAAATCCAACGTGGAATTCTCCGAGCGCGAAGCTCTGTTCTTTCATTCGACAGGACGTCCGGGGAAGATCGAGATCATTGCATCGAAGCCGATGGCGACACAGCGTGACCTGAGCCTCGCCTATTCCCCTGGCGTCGCTGTGCCGGTGCGGGCCATCGCCGACGATCCAGCGACGGCTTACGACTATACCGCGAAGGGCAATCTGGTCGCGGTCATCTCCAACGGCACGGCCATCCTAGGCATGGGCAATCTGGGTGCGCTCGCGTCCAAGCCGGTGATGGAAGGCAAGGCTGTGCTCTTCAAGCGCTTCGCTGACGTTGATTCGATCGACATCGAACTCAAGACTGAGGACGTCGACAAGTTCATCGACGCGGTCGAATTGATGGAACCGACCTTCGGCGGCATCAACCTTGAGGACATCAAGGCCCCAGAATGCTTCATCATCGAGCAGACGCTGAAAGAGCGGATGAACATTCCGGTTTTTCACGACGACCAGCACGGCACGGCGATCATCGCGGCAGCGGGCGTCATCAATGCGGCGATGCTCACCGGCCGCAGCATGCAAGACATGAAGGTTGTTGTGAACGGCGCGGGCGCGGCGTCGATTTCCTGCACCGAGCTGATCAAGGCCCTCGGCGTCCGGCAGGACAATGTGATCATGTGCGACAGCAAGGGCGTGATCTATCAGGGCCGCACCGAAGGTATGAACCAGTGGAAGTCAGCCCATGCGGTAAAGACGGATGCGCGCACTTTGTCGGAGGCGCTCAAGGGTGCGGACGTATTCCTGGGCCTCTCCGTTGCGGGCGCTGTGTCGCAGGACATGGTCCGGTCCATGGGCGAGCGTCCGATCATTTTCGCGATGGCCAATCCCGATCCTGAGATCACCCCGCCCGACGCGAAGGCCGTGCGACCCGACGCGATCGTAGCGACCGGCCGTTCGGACTATCCGAATCAGGTCAACAATGTGCTGGGCTTCCCCTTCATCTTCCGTGGCGCGCTTGATGTGCGCGCAACCACGATCAACGAAGAGATGAAACTGGCAGCCGCCCACGCAATCGCCGCCCTCGCCCGGCAGCAGGTGCCCGAAGAAGTCGCGAAGGCCTATGGCAAGCTGCATAGTTTCGGCGAAGATTACATCATCCCGGCACCGTTCGACCCGCGCTTGATGGAGGTCGTGTCGGCAGCCGTCGCGCAAGCAGCCATGGACAGCGGCGTCGCGCAAAAGCCGATCGCCGACATGGACGCCTATCGTGAGTCGCTGAGGGCGCGCCTCAACCCGACGACGTCGGTCCTGACGCTTGCCTATGAAGGCGCACGGGCCGCGCCCAAGCGCGTCGTGTTCGCCGAAGCCGAGGAGGAGGTGATGCTCCGAGCCGCGATCCAGTTTCGCGACGGCGGCTATGGCATTCCTGTTCTGGTCGGACGTCAGGATGTGTATGACCGTCTACGCGCTCTTGGCGTATCCGACCCACACAGTTTCGAGGTGCACAACAGCGTCAACTCGCCACTGGTGCCAGCGATGGTCGATCTGCTGTATCAGCGGTTGCAGCGGCGCGGTTATCTCCGCCGCGATTGTGAACGCATGGTCAATCGCGACCGCAACATCTTTGGCGCGCTCCTGCTGCGCCTCGGCGAAGCCGACGCGATGATCACCGGCATTACTCGCACCTATGCGCAGTCGATGCGCGAGGTCCGCCGGGTAATCGGCCCGGCTGAGGGCCGCACGGCATTCGGCATTCATGTCCTCGTCGGCCGCAGCCATACCGTCTTCATGGCCGACACGACCGTCAACGAACGGCCGAGCGCGGTCGAACTGGCCGATATCGCCGAAGGCACGGCGGCAGTTGCGCGCCGCATGGGGCATGACCCCCGCGTGGCGTTCCTTTCCTATTCGACCTTCGGCAATCCGACTGGGGGCTGGCTCGCCAATCTGCGCGAAGCGGTGTGCATCCTCGATTCGCGGGATGTCGATTTCGAATATGAGGGCGAAATGTCGCCGGACGTGGCACTGAACCCCACCGTCATGAAGAGCTTTCCGTTCAGTCGTCTTTCGGGACCGGCGAACGTTCTGATCATGCCAGGCCTTCAGTCCGCCAACATCTCGGCGAAGCTGCTGCGCGAATTGGGCGGGGACTCGGTGATCGGCCCTATGCTGGTGGGCATGGAAAAGCCGGTACAGATCGCAACGATGGGATCGACGGCGTCCGAACTGGTGACCTTGGCGGTGCTGGCAGCGGGCGGAATCGCGCTTTAAGCCGATTTACGGCCCCGCTTTCCGACAGTGTCGCGCCTGTCTAGAGTGGGACTATGCTCTACGACGACGAGCCGCTCGCAGACATCGCATTCACCGCCCTGATCATGCATTGGCGCGGCCCATCCCCCTTTTATTTTGCGGTCGTGCCGGATGAGCATGTCGGCGAGGTACGTTATGCGGCGCGGCAGGCAAGCTATGGCTGGGGTGTGGTGCCGGTGGAGGCGGTGATCAACGGCATCGCGTTCCGCACATCGCTATTTCCCAAAGACGGCGGATATCTGCTGCCGCTCAAAGTAGATGTCCGCAAGCGCGCCGGTATCGACCTCGACGCGCCTGTGGATGTGGAGATGCGCATCTCGGCGAAGTGACGCGCAGGAAACCTGATGCCTTACCGCCGATCAGTGACCTTGATCCCGCCGGCCAGTTTGTTCGCGCCGATCTTCACCCGGTCGTCGGTCCAGTTGGCGACGAAGGTGCTCTGGCGGGAGAGGCCGGGGACGAAGGAGGCGCTGTTGTCCGCGATCACCAGGCCGGACGAGTCATGCTCCCGCCCTTCCGGCGCGACGGTGATGAAGGCGCTGTAATTTTCCTTATCGCGGCCCTGCACCATCTCATTGCCGCTGATCGTGCCGGACGCGCCGTTGCTGAGGTCGATCATATAATTGGTCGCGCGCCCGGCGCTGTCGTCGAAGCTGTTGCCGGTGATCGTCACGCGCGGGCTGCGGCTTTTGAGATAATGGCCGCCATTGCCCGCCTCGAACCGGGAACGGGTGACGGTCAGGCTGCCATAATTGCCGGTATAAATCCCGTGCGCGCAGTCGAGATCGCGGTCGCAGCGGCCAAGGCGCTGGAAGGTGCTGTGGTCGATGCGGATCGCGCCGTTGGCGTCGTCATGGGTGAGAATACCCTCCTCGCTGTTGCGGAAGACGGCGCCCTCCACATCCAGATTGCCGCGCTCCAGCCGGATGCCCGCGCCATTGCCGTCGGGCACGCGCAGATTCTGAAAGACGAGGCCATCGACACGGGCGGCGCGGCCGCGCAGCACGAGCGCCGCTTTGCCCTCGCAAATCTTGCCGTTGAGGATGACTGAGCGCGGCTGGGCGGCGCGATAGGTAATGTCGCCGCCCTCCTGCACCGCGCATTGGCCATAGGTCCCCGGCGCGATGACGATGGTGCCGGTCCCGTCGCCGATGGACGAGACGGCAGAGGCAAGCGACGCGAAGCTGCGCCCGGTTTCCGCGACGGTAAAGTCGGCCCCTCCCCCCTGCGCGGCGGCTGTGGCGGCGATGGCGGCGGTGAGTAGCAGGGCGATGGGAAGGATGCGCATGGTAGCGCCCTTAATCCATGCGGTGTGAAAGGGCGATGAGCGGAAGTGGTTAACCCGCAACCGTGGATTGCCAGGTGCGCTTTTCCCATAGAGCGCCCGCTCCACCGGACCGGCAAATCCAACGAAGTTGCGGAAGTTGCGGGTCGTGACGTGTTTTGGCCCGGAAAGTCGCAATAAGGTCGCATGTTGGTCCCCACTGCGTCACACTTAGGTCTCATGTGCGTCTCATCTGAGTCGCAGGCAAGCGCTGTCCGAGCCGGCAGCGGGGCATGGTGTGATAGGCGAGAGATGCTGTTCCATGCGCGGAATAGAGCATGGATGCGTGGATGTAGGACAGGAATGTCTGGAGACGACTATTTACGGTCGCTCAGCGAGCCACGGCGCTTGCCTACAAACAGACCTTCAGGCAATCCTGTCAGCCATGCGCGACGAGCGACAATATGTGATCGCGGCCATCCGGTCTTTTCTGGACGGCTCAAACGGCAAGTGGGATTGGGACTGCTTCACCTCTGGCTCTCTTCGTAGCGCCAAATTGGATGAGCTTCGTCGTCGGGCGGCTGTAATCGATTTGCCGCTCAACATCGACGGGGAGGCGTCACTAAGGGAATTGCTCGAAAAGGCAGAGCAGTTGGACGCCGATGGGATAGCAAAACGAAAGCCTTGGCGCGTCGAAATCGGGATGCTGTGCGGCGGCGTCTTGGGTGTCATATTATGGATGATTACCTTCGTGCCAGGCGGCGGCATCTTTCAGAATCTTCAGCTGATCATAAGCCCTGCCGCAGTTGGCGTTCTCATTGTAATTCTGCGTAATCGTCGAGAAGAGGTTGGCTACTTCGATCCCGAAAATATCGAGCAGAACAAACAGGGGCGGGTTTAAAAACATTAACTGATGTCAAATGGCGTCATGAACCCGACCGTCCGCACTCCACCCTTCTCATCATTCCCGCGAAAGCGAGGACCCAACGCGCCTTGGGCATGCAAGGTGTAGGAGGGGAGATGGGTTCCCGCTTTCGCGGGAATGACGGGGTATAAAATGGGGCGGTGCTCTCTCCACACCATATCGTCATCCCGGACTTGATCCCACAACTGTCCGGGATTTTTTTGCTGTTTTAGATTGCACGGCAGCAAAGTCCTGGGGAATCTGCCAAGATTGTGTTGTTGAGACATAATATTGG
>JAHFPU010000127.1 GCA_023266635.1 Sphingobium sp. | reverse complement strand
GCGAACCGTCAGCAGCCTGTGGGATCTGATCGGTAAACTCGTCGGCATCTTCCAGCCAACGGAATGCGCGAACTACTTTAGCTCGTGCGGATATGACCCAGAATGATCGGAAAACGCTCTAGGGTGCGGCCGGCGAGGTGACTGGGATTATTGTTCGAACGGGTTGAGCAATGTCACGCCGAAATCCCGAAAATCAGCTATGTTTCGGGTCACGACCGTCAGATTATGGCTCAAGGCGGTCGCGGCGATCAGCGCATCCTCATAGAGATGATCCGGCAGACCGTGCATCAGCCTTGCGCAGCGGCGGTAGATGGTGACGTCTACCGGCAGGATATTCCAGCTTTGCGCGATTGCATCCGCCCAGGTTTCGATTTCCCGGGCGCGGGCGGGATCGCGCGCGCGGGTGATTTCGATACCGGCCTGGATTTCGCCTAACGTGAGAGCTGAGAGATGCAGATGCGCATCATCTTGCGCATGCAGCCATTGCAACACGGCGCGATGCGGCTTGATCCTCCGCAATTCCGAGACGACGTTCGTATCCAGGAGATACATTACAATTCTGGCGGATTGCGATGACGCTGCTGTTCGCGGGATGGAATGGCCAGTTCGCCTCCCCCTTCCGGCGTAAGAAGAAGCTCCTTAAGAGACGGACGAGCGCGATCCTGCATTCGCCGCCATTCCGACGCTGGCACGAGAACGGCCGCCTCAACGCCGCGTTTTGTCACCATCTGAGGTCCATCCGTCGAACATGCATCGAGCAATTCGCTGAAACGCGCCTTCGCATCCTGCACAGGCCAATGTCGCATTAGAAATCTCCTGACTAGTTATATAACTAGTTATTCTCACACGCGCAATGTCCTGCAGTCACTCGTACGGCAAATCCACCACCCGAAAAACTGCGCCCGATCCTGCATCCCGCACAAAATCGACGCCCTGACCGTTCCAGTGATAATCGAGATGTCGGCCCTGCCGGGGCTGCGATGCAACATCGGGGTAGAAGAGGCCCACGCATTCACCACCGTGATGCCGGACGCTTGGATATACGACGCCTTCGGAGCCAGTGCCTCTCAGCGTCATGGCCAGGCTCTGGGACGCCTGATAGCTGGTGGGGTCCAGCGCGGGATGGCCAGCCGACTGCCCTCGCAGATCGTGCAGGTCGGCGGCGATACTGAGGATGATCTCCCGGAATTGCGAGGTCCAGCCCGGCGCTTCGGAGGTGCGGGTCATGAAGCGGGCATGGTGGTGGATTGTTTCGAACAGCGCCGTTTCGAAGCTGTTCCCGGAATAGAGCACGCCCAGTGTGCCATCAGTGAAACGGCTCGGCCGATCCGTGCTGATGTGCGTGAAGGGGGCCATCAGATAGGATGCGCCCAGCCCGCCCACTCGACGCCCAACAGGCACAAGATCGAGATTGCCGATCGTCGCCATGATGCGCGGATTGGTTTTCTGCTCCGCCGAGATCAGCAGCGGCCAGTCGGCGGGGTCGGCAACGTCCTCGAACAGGTCGATGGGCGGAAAGGTGCTGCGAATGATCCTGACTGCATCCCGCCATGCCACTGGTGAGACCGGTACACCGCCGATGGCCGTCACCAGGCGCCGCGCTCCGCATCCAGATAGCGACGCACGCGCATGATGTCGGTAAGTTCGCCGCCGAGCATGATGTCAAGCGCGCTGACACCGGCGAAAGCGGCATTGGCGGCGCGGATCCAGGCATAGCCGCGATGGGCATCCAAGAAGAGTATCCGCAGCGCCTTGTGAATGCCCATGATGTTGGACAGCCGGGCGCAGCCGTCGCGGGAGATGCGACTGGGACCCTCCGCTTTCCACCGGCGGAAGCTACGCACCGGCATGTCGAGCAAAGTCGCCGCCTGATCGTCCGTCAGGTCCCACTTGCCGAACAGGGTGAGCGCGGCGCGGAACATCGCGGCGGCCTCCTCCTGCGTGATGGGGTCGTGACGAAAGGGTTGGACGCTTGTTTCAACGGGTTGCAATGCCAGCACGGCTTTTCTCCATATGGCATCATGTAGAGTATTTTATGCCATTTGGCAAGACAGCTGAAATTTACAGCCTTTCTCCGCAACCGATCGCATCCAAATGCGCGCGTAGGGTATCCACATAGCCGGGCTGCCAGCGGGACTGTCTAACGCCAAAGGGGCGGAAGGCGCTGCGGTCGAAGATGCGGACGGTGTAGGCGGCGCATAGACGGTCTAGGGCTGCAGGGGTCAGCGCGGCCAGGTTCATGACCATGGGCCGCCGCAGGTCGCCATGGTCGGACCGGACGAGATCGGTGGCGAAGAGGCCGCCACGCGGATCGACCAGAACGACATCGGCGTCGGCGGCGTGGATGGCACGGTGGCTGGCGGCATAGGGCGCGACATAGTCATGGGCGCGGCTGATGAGGAATGCGCCGGTGACGAGAGCGAGCGCGCTGGCGAATACGACTGGCCAGAGCGAGCGCGCGCCGAGCCGGACCCAGCCATAGGCGGCGAGCAGGCAGAAGGGACCGATAAAGCCATGGGCATAGCGAAAACCCCAGCCATAACCCTGCCACAGGGCGAAGGCACAGGCGGCGACGCAGCCGATGGCGAGCGGCAGGACGAGGGTCTCGCCCCGAAGCGCGCTGCGCCATTTCATTGCGGCGATGGCGAGGACGGCCAGAGGGACCATCAGGATATTGTTCCAGGCCAGAAAGCGGCTGAGGTTGAACAGGGGCTCCCACTTATTGCCCATGCGGCGGAGCAGGCTGGCGGCCTTGTCGCCGACCCCCGCCGAAGCGCGCACGTCCGCCGGGGGCCCGAGTTCGTGCAGCAGGAAACCGGGCCACAGTTTCGCCCAGATGACGACCAGCGCGACAAGCGCGGCGAAATGGATGGCGAAGGCTCCCCAACGACGGCCGAGCAGCATCCAGAGGAGGAAGGGTGCGAGGAACAGCGGCGGAAAATGATATTGGTGGAGGCCCGCTGCGAGGATCGCGACGATCACCGCGCCGCCATGGCCGAGCCAGCCGCCGCGCAGGACGAGCGCCAGCCAGACCATGTTGAGGGCGAAATGCCCTGTCATCGCATAAGGTGTCATCGCCGTGACGGAGAGCTGCGCCGAAGTGAAGGCGAGCAGCAGCGCCACCCATATCGCGTCGGGCCGGTCGGGAAAGAGTCGGAGCGCAACCCGCCACAGCGCGATCAGGCCAATCGCTAGCTGGACCGGCCCGGCGAGATTGGGGTCGCCCAGATGCCAGAAGGCGGCGCGGATCGCACCGTTGACCGGCAGATAGGCCGACGCCCAATGGTTCGCCGCGCCGAAGGGCGAGAAGAATTCCGGCATGATCGCCCGGCGATACTCCACCCATTCGGGTGGGATTGGTCGGGACAGCAGGCCGTCGCGCAGATAGGCCGCGCCGAACTCGGCCACCTCCTCGTCACGCGACAGGGCGTAATCCTGGAACACCCAATAATGGCCGGCCCAGCTCCACAGCGCACAGAGGAGGATGAGCGGGAGGATCAGGCGCGCGGTGGGCGCTGGCAGGTCGACCCGCGCCGCGCTTGCCAGAGGGGCGAACAGAGTCAGGCCGACAAGGGCGAGCAGCAGGGCGGGAAAGTCCTGATCCAGGAACAGGATATGGGTGATCTGTCGCCCATGGCCGAAAGTGAAATGGACGCAGACCACGGCAAGCAGCCACAGAGTGATGGCCCCCGCCCCCGCCAGGAAAAAGCGGCGGGGATCGATTGGCCAGGCTGACTCCGCCGGGTGGAACGTCATGCCTGCGCTTCGGCCAGGGCACGGCTGATGAAGATGCCGTCCATCTCGACCAGCAGGGGGAAATGCCCTTTGTTGTTGGCGAAGAAGGCGGACGGCACGAAGTCGCGCTCCTCCAGCCAGCCGATCATGTCGCGATAGCCGGTCGCACCCTGGTATAGCGGACGTACGGCGAGTTCGGTCTGGAGGCCGAGCATCTTTTCCAGCGCCTCCCCTGCCCCCGCGCAGACCGACCGGTCATGCCCCTGCGTATCCATCTTCAGGAAGGGGCGGGAGAAGCCGTGCTTGGCCATAAGGTCGGGCAGCAGCCCCTCCAGGCGACGGCATTCCATCTTAACCGTCCGGGTCACCTTGTTGCGGTCGACAAAGATATTGTCGAGACCCTCGGCCGGGCGTTCGAGCGAGCTGAACTGGTCGGCAGCCATGATGTTGAAATCCGCCGTGCCGTCGAAATCGGATAAGGCAAGGTTGAAGACATGCCATTTGGCGTCCGACGCCGCCGCCTTCGCCAGTAGGGCGAACACCTCCGGATTGGGTTCGAAGGACAAAATCTGGCCAGCAAAGCCCGCCTCCCGCCGCAGCATGGTCGCATATTGACCAGCGTTCGCGCCGACGTCGAACACGCAGTCGATGGCGAAGGCCGAGAGGAAACGGCGGAGTGCCAGTATCTCGGGATATTGATGGACGCGGCCCAGAGCCGAAAGGCGCACGGCCAGCCAGCGGCGCGACAGTTCATTGCGGATGCGGCCGCTCACCGGGCAGCCACTTTTCTTGCGACTTGGCGCGCTATCGCCGCTTCGTACACCTTGGCCGTCCGCACCGCCACATCCTCCCAATCGCCCAGCTTTTCCGCCAGCCGCCTTGCCCTTTTGCCCGCCTGCTCCCGCGCTGCGCCGCTGCCGACAAGGGGCAGGAGCGCATCGGCCAGAGCAGCCGCGTCGCCCGCCTCTACCAGCGAGACGGCCGGTTCGCCATCGGCATCGGCGGGCAGGCCACGAAACATGCCGGCATTTGATGCGACCATCGCCGTCCCATAATGCAAGGCGGAGAGGAACGCGCCGCTCGAATCGATATGGCGATAAGGAAAGGCGATGATGTCGGCCTTGCGCAGATGGGCGTCGAGCCGCTGTTCTTTCAGGAAACCGAGGTCCAAGACGAGCCGGTGGGCATGGCCCGCCGCACTTACCGCAGCCAGCAGCGGCGCAATATCCATGAAGGGCTTGCCCGCCACCGCCAGCTCGAAGCAATGGCCGGCGTTCCACAGCGACAGGCAGGCCTCGACCAGCAGGTCGAAGCCCTTATAGGGCCGGATCGTGCCAAAGAAGAGGATGCGCGGCAGCGCAGGATCGGGCACGGCGGCGAGCCCCGCAGCATCGGCCTGCGCAAGGCGCATGGGCGGGTGCGGGACAATGTGGATCAGCGCCGGATCGATCGCCTGGCGGATCAGCGCATCGCGCGTCGGCTCGCCATGCGCGATCAGCGCGTCAAACTGGTCAAGGAGCAGGCGATAGCCCCTGCCCTGCAGCGCCGCCATCCGGCCATCGCCATGATAGGGCGTGGCGTTGTGAACGGTGTGGATGAGCGCTGTGCGGCCGCGCAGGCGGCTAAGCATGTGCCGGTCGGCGGCGGCGAAGGGCAGCCACTGGACATGGACGGCGTCCGCCCGGGCGATTTCGCCCAGCGGCCCCATCATGCAGTCGATGCCATATTCCGCCGCCTTCACCGCGCGGAACGCCTTCTTCTCGCCGGTCAGCGGGCGTAGGCGCTCGCTCAGACCGAAGAATCGCGGCGCATAGGCATAGCCATGGGGCTGCACGGCGTCGGTGGCGCGCATCCGACGCCCGTAGAGGGTAACCTGGTGCCCCTGCGCTGCGAGCGCCGCGCAAAGACCGTCGTCGTACCGCCCGGTGAACAACGATGGATCGACCATCGCGACTTTCATGACGCAAACTTCACGACATGAGCTTCATTGCGCGGATTTCATCCCGTGCAGCAGCCGCGCGAGGGAAATGCCGTGTAGCGCAGCCGTGCCGCCGAACACCAGCGTGTAGATGGCGAGGAAGGTGAAGGAGAAGCTGAGGCCGACCATCGGCGCGATCAGGAGCGCGACGGGCACGCTGAGCAGCGATCCGATCAGGAACGGGATCGACTGTTTCAGCACAACCGAGAAGCGGCCGAGCGAGCCTTGAAGATAGACGGACACACAGATAGTCGACAAAGTGAGCATCAGAAGGACAATCAAGGCGATCTCCGTATAGGCTATCTCGATCTTGCCATCGAAGAGATGCCTGACGATGAACTGGCCGAGGATAGCGAGCGCAAAGCCAGCGCCCATCGCAGCGCCCGCGCAGACGCCCAGCGCTCGGAACAGCAGCCTGGCGAATGTGTCCCGCGCATGGGCGTAATAAGCCGCGGTAAGGCCGGGCATCGCCGCCTCCATCAGCGCGCGGCACACCATGGTCAGCGCGCGGGTCATTTTGAAGGTGAAGTCGAACAACAGCATCGGCCGTGCATCATGGGTCGCCATGGCGATCGTGAAATAGGGCGCATTATAAGCCATCATTTCCGAGAGGGTCAGCGACATGGTTGAGCCGATATCGCGCAAATAGCGCGCTTTCACGTGGCGACCGCCACGGCGGATGGCCACCCAATGGCGCTTCGTCATGCCGACCCTGCGATGGAGGCGAATGCCCGCAATGCCGATGCCGGCGACGGCAAGCAGCAGTTGCAGCGTGACCGACAGCGTCAGGTTGAAGCCGACCAAGACGGCGAGCAGCACGACCAGCGTCAGCCCCCGGCGCACCAGATCCAGCATTTCCCAGAACAGGTTATGGTCCGTCGCCATCAGACCGCGCTTCACCAACAATAACGGCAGGTTGATGCAGGAGGACAGGAAATAGAGGAAGAAGAGAAGCGGCAGGCCGGTACTGACCCAGCCGGCAAGCATGGCCCCGCCGAGCAGCAGGCCGGCCACGACCACCATGGCGATCAAGAGGAAGAAGAGGAAGCCGATCTCCTCCATGCGGAAATCATCCTCATCCGCTTCCCCCGTGGGCCGCAGCCAATAGCGGCGCAATCGGGCGTAGATGATGCTGGTTAGGCCAAATTCCGCCGAGACAGTGAAGTTGCCAAACGCCACCAGCAAAAGGAACGCCTGAAATTCCGACAACGGGAGCGCGCGGACGAAGACATAAGTGACCGCGAAACCCCAAATCATGGTGATGCCGACATTGGCCAGCTTGGCCAGCGCGAGTACGCGCGGCGAGCGTTCCAGGCGGGCGAGCAGGCCGCTGCTGACCATCATATTCAGCCATTCCCCCGAGACGTCGTGGCGGGCTTTCGCGCGCGAAAAAGAATGTCGCCCAAGGCATGGCGTCTGCGGATGGCCGGATCGATGCCGGTGGCGGCGATCGTCTCGACTTCGAAACCGGCGGCGGCGATGCGGTCCACGAAATCCATGCCATATTGGCGGACATGGTCCCATTGGCCGAAGCGCCGTTCGCGCTCGCGGGGCGGCATGGCGTAGCTGCCATCCTCCGTCGGCTTTTCCCATAGGGGAACGATCAGCCAGGCTTCGCCGCCTGGCTTCAACGCGCGGAAGATATTGGATAACACCGCGGCGTCATCGGGCACATGCTCCATGACATGGCTGGCGTAGAAGAGATCAAATCGGCCGTGATCGGCAAGCTCCATCAGATCAACCCTCGCGGCTCCAGCCACTGTGTAACGCGACGGGTCAAGATCGGCAGGAACATAGTCAGATGCCGCCGCGCCGAAGCGGCGGACCAGCGTGCCCTCATTGGGTGCCATGTGGAGGATCGCCCCATCCGTCAGTGGCAGGCGGCCCGAATCGACAAGATAGTTCATCAGCCGTTCGCGCGGCGAAGCGCCGCAGCGCGGGCAGCCCCAATCAGTGCAGTCGCCGTACCGGAAGAATCCGACGACACCTGCACCGCAAGCGGAGCATTGAAATACAGGCTTGGCACCCAGCGCAGCGCGCAGGGCAAGAACAGCCCTCGATATATGCTTGCCGACCGCTTTCGCCGCCCGCTTCGTGGTGATCACGTCTATCTCCGGCTGACCCTTAAATCGCGCTATACATCAGTCCTCGCGCTTTGCGAGAGGGATGACGCAGGTGCGAAAGGATTGCGCCAGAAGGGCACAGTCATCCCCGGTTCGCCGCGAACGAAACTATCGCGTTTTCGCCGGGGTCCATACGGCAAAGGTCTTGCCGCGTATCGCCCGGACGATGCCCTGCAGGGTCGCCATATAGGCAAGCATGATGTCGGCAACCTTGGCCAGCGGCCCATTATCGCTGAGCAGACCAAGGCTAAGCACAACGCCCCCCGCCACAGCCAGGGCCAAAGCAAGCCGCACGTCTATCAGGCAGGCGAGCCCGAGCGCGGCTAATCCGCCGACGACCAGGAAAACAGCGCCAAACCAGCGCACGATCTTGCGCGATCCATATTTGAAGCGATCGACCAGGGTCATCCGGCGCAGTTGCGGCCGGAGATAGCTATGCGTGTGCCAAGCGCGTGCCGCGATC
The DNA here is from genome assembly GCA_023266635.1 of Sphingobium sp. Classification (GTDB taxonomy): domain Bacteria; phylum Pseudomonadota; class Alphaproteobacteria; order Sphingomonadales; family Sphingomonadaceae; genus Sphingobium. Next base: position 736 of record JAHFPU010000127.1, on the reverse strand, counting down.
CGGACCTTGCGGCGATATTCATCCGTGCGCCCGGCAACGAGGCGTTCATGGGCAATCACATCGGATACCTTGATCAACCGCTTGCCGGCGAAGATGACAGCCATGGAGACCGTCAGATCATCCAGCACGGTGTCAGGGAATTCGGGATAGAGGGCGCGGCGGATCGAGAAAATCGAGCCGTCCGCACCAAGGACATTGCCACTGCGCGACTCAAGATCCTTCAATCGCTCCTCAAGCTTCCAATAGGATTGCCCCACTGACGCTGTGGCGCTGCTCTCATCCTGGAGATAATGCAGTGATCCCAAGACCCCGCCGATCATGGGATCACCATAATAAGCCAGGAGTTTCGCGACCGATTGAGGTGTCAGGACAACATTTGCATCAGTGAAGATCAGCACATCGCCGGTCGCCATGGCGGCAAGCCGCTTCATGCCGTGCGCCTTGCCCGACCGATTGCCGCGGACGAGGGTGAGGATATCGGGTCTTGCAGCCAGTTGCCGCGCTGTGTCGTCCGATGAGCCATCATCGAAGGCCAGTATCTGAATGTCAGGGTGCAGTGCCTTGATCGCAACCAGATTGGCGATCTTCTCGGGCATCGCTGCAGTCTCATTATAGGCGCAGAACAGCAGGGAGGCGGAAGATGTCCCGGCCCCGGCGGTGTCCGCGCGGACTGTACGGACCGGCAGGAGTTTCAGCAGCATCGGATAGAGAAAGAAGGGATAGGCTATGGCTGCGA
>JAHFPU010000243.1 GCA_023266635.1 Sphingobium sp. | reverse complement strand
CGGCAGCGGCTGAAGCGTTCTGGCGCAAGCATCTGGAAGTCAGCGGCGAGGTCGTCTTTTCCAACTATCGCGCGCAGATGCCGATCGACGTCGTGCAGCTCCCCGTACCGGCTGCCTGAGAGTATCTCGGCGAGTATCTCGGCGAGTGTCTCGGCGGGCATCCCGGCGATCCGTCGCCGCAGCGATGTTTGGGGCTTGCGTCCAGAGGCGCCGCCGTGCATTTCCCTTCCATATTATCATGTAACTGATTGGAAGGGGTGGCCATGGCCGGAGGCAGCGATCGCGCATTCGCAGCAATCCGGGCCTCGTCCCGGCGCAGCGCGTTCAGCTTCCCGTGGAGGTCTAGATGACTGACGATATTCTCCGGGAGGCCGATATTCTCCGGGAAGAACGGGACGGCGTGATCGTCCTGACCCTCAACCGCCCCGCCAAGCGCAACGCGATGACCATCGCCATGCGGCAGGTCATCTTCGATGCGATTGACGATTTGCGCGACCGGGAGGATTTGCGCGTGCTGCTGCTACGCTCCAACAGCGCCTTCTTCACCGCCGGCATCGACATCGTCGAGCACGCCGAACATTTCCCCAACACGCGCTCCATGCAGACCTTCCGCCGCGACTATCGCCGCAACATCCATCGCTTCTTCGACGAGATGGAAATGGTGGAAAAGCCGGTGGTCATGGCGATAGGCGGGCCGTGCCTGGGCATCGGCCTGGAAATGGCGGGTGCCGTCGATTTCCGCCTGGCGTCGAGCGACGCCCGCTTCGGTCTGCCCGAAGTGGACCTGGGCATGATCGCCGGTTCGGGCGGGACCAGCCGGATCGTGCGGCTGTGCGGGGTCGGCTGGGCCAAGTGGCTGGGCATGGCTGGCGAGCCTATGGATGCGGAGACGGCGCTGAAGGCTGGCCTGGTCCAGGCGGTCTGGGAGCCTGAAGAGTTTGAAGACCAGGTATGGGCCTTCTGCCAGCGCCTTGCGGGCAAGGATGCCGATGCGGTCGGCGTCGCCAAGCTCGCCATCGACCTGTGCAAGGATCTCGACCGCCAGGGTGGCCGCACGGTCGAGCGCATCGCCAATACACCGCTGGCGCTGCGTGACAATTCATCCCGCATTGCAAATAAACTGAAGACTGGCCGTCTGAAGTCGGGAGGAAAGGACAAGACATGAGCTGGAATACGATCCTGTTCGAGAAGCGCGGGCACACCGCCTGTATCACGCTCAACCGTCCCGAGGTGCTCAACTCGATCTCGATCGAGATGATGAAGGAACTGAAGCGCGCCTATCAGCTGGGGCTCATCACCGAGATAGTGCCTGCGGACAAGCTCATGGAGCGCGCCTGGGAGATCGCCGATACGGTCAATCTCAACGCACCGCTGGCCGTGCGTGGCACCCGCATGGCGATCCGCAAGGGCCTGTCGCTGCCGATCTATGAGGCGGAGCTGCTCGCCGAGAGCTATCGCGTGCGCTGTGCGCGTACCGACGATGCCGCCGAAGGGCCGATGGCCTTCATCGAGAAGCGTGATCCGGTCTGGAAGGCCGGCTGAAGCGGGAGGGGAGCGCGGACATGCAGCAGGTGTTCAAGGGGCTTCACGTCCTCGATTTCGGCCGCTTCATCGCCGCGCCGTTTTGCAGCGCGATCTTCGCGGATCTGGGCGCCGACGTGATCCGCATCGAGAAGCGCGAAGGCGGCGAGGACCGCTGGGTCCAGTCGGTGGGGCCGAACGGTGCCGGCGCGGGCTATCTCAGCAACAACCGCAACAAGCGGGCGATGACCCTCGACACCACCACGCCCGAGGGTCAGGAGATCGCCAGAAAGCTGATCGCGACTGCGGACATCGTCGTCGCCAACATGCCCGACGAGGCGATGAAGGCGAACGGGCTCGATTATGCGAGTCTCAAGGCGATCAAGCCCGATATCATCCTGGCGAGCGCCACCGCCTATGGCCGGGGCGGGCCCTACAGCCAGCGCGTCGGCTTCGATGGCATCGGGCAGGTCATGTCGGGGGCCGTCTACCGCACCGGCCCGCCCGAGCAGCCCTATCGCACCGCCGTTCCCTATGTCGATTACACCACGGCGCTTTGTCTGGCGCTGGGCACTATGGCCGCATTGATCCACCGCAATGCCACCGGCGAGGGCCAGGAAGTCGAGGCTGCGCTGCTGTCCAGTGCCTTGATGATGTCTAATGCGCTGTGCATCGAGCAGGCCATCCTGAAACAGAACCGTGGCCGCTTCGGCAACAAGGGCGTGGCGATCGGGCCATCGGACCTGTTTCCGGTCGGCGATGGCTGGGTTCTGATCCAGATCACCGGACAGCCGATGTTCAAGCGCTGGTGCCGCCTCGTCGAGCGCGAGGAATGGTCTGCTGATCCGCGGTTTGCCGACGACGAACTGCGCGCCCGGAATATCGATGTGCTGAACGGGCGTATGACCGGGTGGTGCCAGGGGAAGACGATTCCCGATGTCATGGCGGCGCTCGACAGTGCCCGCATCCCCGGCTCGCCGGTGCTTTCGCCGCAGCAGGCGATCGACGATCCGCATGTGCAGGCAATGGGCTATCTCAAGCCGCTCGACTATCCGGGGCTGCCCGCGCCCGCACCCGTCATCGAAACGCCGTTCAGATTGTCCGCGACCCCGCCGACGATCCGCGAGCGCGCACCGACCCTGGGCGAACATACTTACGCGCTGCTGGGCGAACTGGGCTACGACGCGAGCGCGGTCGCCGGGCTGCGCGAACGCGGCGTAGTTTAGGGTTTGTTGAGATTCAGGATTCACAACGACGATGGATTGTGATTCAAGCTCCATGAAGGGAGTTTTGAATGACACGCCTATGCCTGACGGATCGCCAATGGTCATTGATTGAACCG
>JAHFPU010000126.1 GCA_023266635.1 Sphingobium sp. | reverse complement strand
GTTCGCCTTGATGACGCCGGTGATGACGTCGACCGAGGGGCGCTGCGTCGCGAGGATCAGGTGGATGCCCGCCGCGCGCGCCTTTTGCGCGAGGCGCTGGATCAGGAATTCGACTTCCTTGCCCGCGGTCATCATCAGGTCGGCCAGCTCGTCGACCACCACCACGATCTGCGGCAGCGGCTGGAAGTCCAGCTGCTCCTCCTCATAGATGGGCTGGCCATTCTCCGGATCGTAGCCGATCTGCACGCGGCGGCCGAGCGGCTTGCCCTTCGCCTTCGCGGCGCGGACCTTCTCGTTATAGTTGGCCAGGTTGCGCACGGAGATGGACGCCATCATGCGATAGCGGTCCTCCATCTGCTCCACCGCCCATTTGAGCGCGCGGATCGCCTTCTGCGGCTCCGTGACGACGGGCGAGAGGAGGTGAGGGATGTCGTCATAGATGCTGAGCTCCAGCATCTTGGGATCGATCATGATGAGGCGCAGCTCGTCCGGCGTCATGCGGTAGAGCAGCGAGAGGATCATGCAGTTGAGGCCGACCGACTTGCCCGACCCGGTGGTGCCCGCGATCAGCAGATGCGGCATGGGGGCAAGGTCGGCGATGATCGGCTCACCGGAGATATTCTTGCCCAGCACGATGGGGAGGGTGCCGTCGGCGGCGAACTGCTCGCTGGTGATGAGTTCGCGCAGGACGACGGAATCGCGCTTGGCGTTGGGCAGCTCGATGCCGATGACGGTGCGGCCGGGGATGGTCGCGACGCGGGCGGAGAGCGCGGACATGTTGCGGGCGATATCGTCGGCGAGCGCGATGACGCGGCTGGCCTTGATGCCGGGCGCGGGCTCCAGCTCATACATGGTGACAACCGGGCCGGGGCGCACCTCGATGATGTTGCCCTTCACATGGAAGTCGTCCAGCACGCTTTCGAGCAGGCGGGCGTTGCGCTCCAGGCTGGCGCGGTCGATCTTCTGCCCCTGCGAGGGCGGCGGGGCGGAGAGCAGGTCGGGCGAGGGGAGCGAGCTGTTGCCGAACAGGTCGTCCTGCGACACCGGGGCCATGGCGCGGGGCGCGGCAGGGGGCTTGGGCGACTGGATGGTGATGGGCGGCTTGGGCGCGGCAGAAACGGGGCGACGCGGCGCGACCTCCTGTTCCTCGATCACTTCCTCGCCGGTGTCGGTGACCTTCAGGCGCGGCATGGTGAAGCGCGGCAGGGCCGGACGGAATAGGGCGAAGAGCGGCCGGTCGATGCCGAGGCTGCGATACCAGAGGGTGAGGCCGCAGATGATGGCGACCATGACCAGCGCGCCGATCAGCCAGGGCTGGCCGGCGGGCGGCGCGGCGGCGGAGAGGCTGAAAAGGCCCTTCGACACGACAAGGCCGATGATGCCGCCCCAGCCGGCGGGCAGGCCGACCAGCGGCTCGCGCTGGAACAGGGCAAGGCCGATGCCGAGGAGGACGGTGCCGGCGAGGCACTTGGCGAACTGGCGCTTCCACCCCGCCATATCCTCGTCACCCCACAGGCGATGCGCGCTGAGGAAGATGAGCGGGATGAGGAGGGCGGCGGGCACGCCGAACAACCAGAGCAGGAAATCGGCGGCATAGGCGCCGGGCGTCTGCATGATATTCTTGGTTGTCGCGGCGGCGACGGTGTTCATCGACGGATCGCTGGGCGCGTAGCTCAGCAGGGCGAGCGTCAGGAACACCGCGAGCGCGAACAGCGCCAGCGATCCGATCAGCGCGCCGCTGCGGATCAGACTGCGTTTGAGCATCTCGCGCCATTCCGGCGCGCGTTTCGTGGCGCGGCTGGCCGCCATAATCGCCTTCGTCCCCCAAATGTTCCGTTTTAGGACAATGCGCCAAGCGGGGAGTCCCCGTCAAGAGTCCGTGGGTTGGGAGGCGATGTTACCGCATCCCGTTCCGCCGCCGTTCAGCCATGCTCGGCCAAGCGCGGCGGCCATGAAGACGACCCATATCCTCAACGCCGCGTCGAACCTGCTGGGTATAGCGCTGCTCATCATCACCGGACTGCACATCAGCAATCAGGGGCGAGGCACCATAGCGGATGAGGTCGCGTGGGGCGCCGCCGTGCTGTTCAGCCTGAGCTGCCTGTTTTCCTACCAGGCGATCCGGCAGGAGGCGCGGTCGGAGCTGTTCGAGATGCTGGCCGACAGGGTGTTCCTGCTCGGCATATGCACCCTGTTGGCGTCGGTAACGATCCTGGCCCTGTCCAACGTCCGGTAAAGGGCTGCCCTATTTCGGGCAGCTTTCGCCGGGGCCGGCGATGATGTCCAGGCAACGCCCGTCAATCTCGCCCTTCGGCACGGCAAGGCCGATCGTCGCGGCCAGCGTGGGCAGGATGTCCGCCGTCTCGACGCCCAGCGGCTGCTCGAAGCTGGCGATCCCCTTGCGCCAGAACAGGATCGGCACGCGTCGGTCGAGGTCCCACGGGCTGCCGTGCGTTGCGACATAGCCTTTGGTGGGGTCGGCGATCGGCGTAATGCGGGGTTTGAGCATCACCAGAAAGTCGCCCGACCGGCCCGGATAATAGCTGGCGCGCGCTTCCTGGATCAGGCTCCAGCTTTCCGGCGGGCCGGACGGGCTGGGCGTCGCGGCGATCTCTGCGCTGGTGAGCACGGTCTGGATCTGCGGCGACGCCTTCCAGATCGCCATCAGGGTGTCCGTCACCTTCTTGCGCTGGGCCGGCGAGAGGGTCTTGGCCAGATACATATCGCTCGCCGCGCCATCGCCGTAAAGGAGGGTGCCGGAAAGGCCGGTTTTCGCCGCAACCGCAGCGTTCAGCGCCTTGGGTTCCAGCGACGGATCGATCCGCGCTTCCATCGGCATGGCGTTCTCGCGATGCCGCTCGGGCAGGTCGTGGCCGCCATGATCGGCGGTCAGCATCACTTCATAATCGATGCCGTCCTTGTCGAGCCGGTCGAAGAAAGCGCCGAGCTCACGGTCCAGCGAATATTGCTGGATGCACATTTCCGCGCCCTCGGTGCCATAGGTGTGGCCGATATAGTCGTTGGCCGAGAGGCCGATCGAGATGATGTCGGTCTGCGCCTGCTTGCCCAGGCCCATATTCTCGATCAGCGCAGCGGCCAGCACCAGCGTCGCGGCGTCGATTTCGGGCGAGGCGCGGAACGCCTTGGAGTCCCCGGCCTTGCGCGCGAAGCGGCCCGTGCCGACGCTCTTGCCCGCACCGATATCGACCGCGAAGTCGCGCGAGGCGCATTCGGCGGGCAGCTCCATGTCCGGCCGATCCTCGTTCAGCAGCTTGGCGACGCCGCCATTCACCTGCGTGACGAGGGGATTTTCCGGCCGACCCTTCAGAGTCACATAGTTCTTGCCGCCCCACCACCAGAGCTGATCGGCGGTCGGCCCGCCCATCATGATTGCCGCGCGATCCTTGCCCGCGACGGACACGACACGGGTGGCCGGATTGGCGACCTTCATGCGCCCGCCCATGGTCGGCACCTTCAGATGCAGCGGAGAGGCGACATAGGCCTCGCTACTGGTCTCCGGCTGGCTTTCATCCTCGGCGCAATAGACCGCCTTGTCGGCGCGCGCGGTATTGAGGTCGAACCAGGTGTTGGCGATGATACCGGTGCGCGCGGGGCGGCTGCCGGTCAGGATGGTGGAATGGCCGGGGCAGGTTTCGGTCGCGGCGTGGCTCTGATAACCGCGCGGGAACACCGCGCCTTCAGTCATTCGCTTCATGCCGGCCACATAATGCTGGCGATATTCGTTGAAGAGGTCGCCGGAAAACTGGTCGACCGAAATCGCGACAATCAGCTTGGGCGGCGTCGCGGCAGGCGCTACGGCAGGAGCGGGCGCTGGTCCTTGCGCATTCAGCAATGCGGGCGTGCAGAGGGCAGCCGCCATGGCGACGGTGGCGAGGACGCGGCGAAAGGTCACGGGGGGAACTCCTTGCTTGACGGCGGCACCGGCGAGACCTAGCCCGCGAGAGGGGTGCTGCACAGAGGCCCGATGCGGATTTTTCATTTCCTTTTGATGACATGGGCAGCCGTTCTGCTGCTCGCCCAGCCGGCGTCGGCGCAATTGGCCGGCGCATCGGGCGGCGCGCATATCGCCGCGCGTCTGGTCGCGGAAACCGATCATCCGGCCCCCGGCAAGCCCGTGACGCTGGCCTTTGTCATGACGCCGCAGCCCGGATGGCACGGCTATTGGGAAAATCCGGGCGACGCGGGCATCGGCATGACGGTCACATGGACGCTGCCGCCCGGTGTTACGGCTGGGCCATTGCGTCATCCGGTGCCGGAAACCCTGTTGATCTCCGGCCTGATGAATCATGTCTATGAGGGGCCGTACGCGATACTGACGACGCTGACCGTCCCGGCGACGATGAAGTCGGGGACGAAGCTGCCGGTGCGCGTCCGGGGGGAATGGCTGGCCTGCACGAAGGAGATGTGCGTTCCGGGCGGTGGCGACCTCAGCCTTGACCTCATTGTCGGCGATGGCGCGATCCCTGCGGACCGGCGCGCGACCTTCGACGGCTATCGCACCCATCTGCCGCGCCCGTTAGGGTCGCAGGCGCATTTCGCGGTGAGCGACGGACGCTTCCGTTTGGCCGTTCCCTTTCCCGCTTCGGCGCAGATCAGCCAACCCTGGTTCTTCTCCTTGACCGACGGCGCGCTCAAATATCCGACGCCGCAAAGGATCAGTCGCAATGGCGACATGCTGATCGTGGAAAGCGATGCGGCGGGCGCTGCCCCGGCGGCGGTGAAGGGCGTGCTGCGTACGGGCGATCATATCGGCTTGTCCATCGACGCGAAGCCGGGCGTCGTCCCGGCCGCCGTAACGCCGGTTGGCGATGCGCTGGAGAATAGCGCAGCCAGCGGCGGTATCTCGCCAATATTGCTGGCGCTGGGCGGCGCGATCCTTGGCGGCCTGATCCTCAACATCATGCCCTGCGTCTTTCCCATACTGAGCCTGAAAGCGCTGAGCCTCGCTAAGGCGGGCGGCGATCCGACGGGGGTGAGGCGGGAGGCGTGGGCCTATGCCGTGGGCGTGGTCGCGACCTGCCTGGTGCTTGGCGGCGGATTGCTGGCGCTGCGCGCCGGGGGCGTGGCGGCGGGATGGGCGTTCCAGCTTCAGGACCCGCGCGTCATTATGCTGTTGCTGCTGCTCGTCACCGCCATCGCCTTCAATCTGGCGGGCCTGTTCGAATTGCGCGCGGTCGGCGCGGGGCAGGGACTGGCCAGCAAGAGCGGGGTAGCCGGAGCCTTCTGGACTGGCGTGCTCGTGGCCTTCGTCGCGACGCCCTGCACCGGGCCGTTCATGGGCGCGGCGCTCGGTGCGGCGCTGGTGCTGCCGACTTTGGCGGCGCTGGCGATTTTCGCGGGGCTGGGTATCGGCCTTGCCCTGCCGTTCCTGCTTATCGCGCTTGTGCCAACGCTCCGCGCCCGCATGCCGAAGCCCGGTGCGTGGATGGGGACATTCCAGCGGATATTGTCCGTGCCGATGTTCCTGACCGCGCTGGCGCTCGCCTGGCTGCTGGGGCAGCAGGTCGGGGTTGGTGGGATGACCACGGGCCTTGCCGCAGCGCTCGCCGTCGGACTGGTGCTGTGGATTATCGGTCTGCGCCAGCATGCAGGGAAAACGGTGTCGATCATGCTCTCGGCTTTGCTGATCGGCATTCTGGCCGCCGGGATTGCGTTGTTGCCGCCCAAAGGCGCGGTCGTCGTCTCCGCGCAGGCCGAAACGGCGAGCGTCCCCTTCGACGAGGCGAAGCTCGCCCAGTTGCGCGGGCAAGGGAAGCCCGTCTTCCTCTATTTCACCGCCGACTGGTGCCTGACCTGCAAGGCGAACGAAGCCGCCGCCATCGACCGCGCCGAAGTCGCCGAGGCTTTCGACAAGGCGGGCGTGACGGTCATGGTCGGCGACTGGACCAATGCTGATCCGGCGATCGGCCGCTTTTTGGAAGGGCATGGTCGATCCGGCGTGCCGCTTTATCTCTGGTACGCGCCGGGCAAGGAGGCGCAGATCCTGCCGCAGCTTTTGACGCCTTCGACGCTCACCGCGCTCGTCCATGGTTAAGCAGCGGGCCGACCAGATGCTGGTGGACAGGGGGCTGGTCGAAAGCCGGTCCCGCGCGCAGGCGCTGATCCTTGCGGGCCTCGTCTTTTCCGGCGACCGGAAGGTGGACAAGGCCGGGCAGCAGCTTGCCGACGATGCGGCGATCGAGGTGCGCGGGCGCGATCATCCCTGGGTGTCGCGCGGGGGCATCAAGCTGGCCCATGCGCTCGACCATTTCGGCTGGGACGTGAGCGGCGCGGTGGCGATGGATGTCGGCAGCTCGACCGGTGGGTTCACCGACGTGCTGCTGACCAAGGGCGCGGCGCGGGTATATGCCGTCGACAGCGGCACCAACCAATTGGCGTGGAAGCTGCGCTCCGACGATCGGGTCATCGTCCATGAAAAGACCAGCGCGCGCATTTTGACGCCCACGCATATCCCCGAGCCGATCGACATCATCGTATGCGACGCCAGTTTCATCGGCCTGGCCAAGGTGCTGGAGCGGCCCCTGACCTTCGCTGCCGCCGACGCGTGGCTGATCGCGCTCATCAAGCCGCAGTTCGAGGCGGGCCGGGAAGAGGTGGGCAAGGGCGGCGTCGTGCGCGACCCCGCCGTCCACGCGCGTGTTTGCGGCGAAGTGTGTGCATGGGTTGAGAGTCAAGGCTGGCGGGTGGAGGGCGTCGTGCCGAGCCCGATCACGGGGCCGGAGGGGAATTTGGAATTCCTGATTGCGGCCCGGCACGCTGCGGCGAGATAGCGGCCCGGATAGAGGACTGTAACGCAAGCTTCGTTGAGGCGCGGTAGGCGAGGCAGTATGTTGCATGGCAGCAAGACACGGAGTAGCGGGCGCATCCATGCGATATCTGGGGGTTACAAGTTTAGCGGTGCTGATGCTGGCCGCATGCGGCGGCGGTGAGGCGAAGAAGGATCGGCCCGCCGCGCTGGTCGAGGCTGAGCCGGTTGGGCGCGCTATCTTTTCCGACGTGGTCGATGCTGTTGGAACCGCGCTGGCCAATGAACAGGTCGTGCTGTCCGCGCCCGTGACCGAGCGGATCACCGCCATTCACTTCACCGACGGCGGTTTCGTGCCGAAAGGCGCGATCATTGCGACGCTGGCGCAGGCGCAGGAACATGCCGAACTGGCCGCAGCGCAAGCGCGGCTCGAGGTATCGACCTTGCAACTCACCCGGTTGAAGGCGCTGAAGGATCGAGGTTTCGCCACCAACGCCAATGTCGAGAGCCAGATCGCGCTGGCCGACGAGGCGCGCGCGACCGCGCAGCAAGCGAGCGCCACGATCGGCGATCGCGTCATCCGCGCGCCCTTTGCCGGCTGGGCCTCGCTCCGCACCGTGTCGCCGGGCGCTGTGGTGACGGCGGGCACGCCGATCGCGACGATCAGCGACCTGTCGCGCATCAAGCTGGACTTCACCGTGCCCGAAACGCAGCTGACGGCGATCAAGGCGGGGCAGTCGATCGAGGCGACGGCGTCGGCCTTCGGCACCAAGCCCTTTCACGGGACGATCGCGACGATCGATCCGGTCATCGATCCCGCGTCCCGCGCAGTGCGGGTCCGCGCGATCCTGCCCAACCCGGACCGGGCGCTGAAACCCGGCATGCTGATGACGGTCCGCATCCTGTCGCGCCCGCGCACGGCGATGGCGGTGCCGGAACTGGCGCTGGTGGGTGATGGGGAGGACCGGTTCGTCTTTCTGGCCGATGCGGACGGCAAGGCGAAGCGCGTCAAGGTGGCGACCGGCACGCATCAGAACGGCCTTGTCGAGATCATCGGCGGCGTAAAGCCGGGGCAGAAGGTGGTGACGGAAGGCGTGGTCAAGCTGTCCGACGGCATGCCGTTCCGCGTGTCGGAGGACAAGCCGTCGGGCGCGACTCCGGCATCCGGTCACTGACGGCCGGGCCATGCAACTTTCCGACCTTTCCGTTCGCCGCCCGGTCTTTTCTGCGGTCGTTGCCGTGCTGCTCTGCATCGTCGGGCTGGTGGGCTATATCAGCCTGTCCGTGCGCGAATATCCGGACACCGACCCACCCGTGGTGTCAGTGGAGACGACCTATACCGGCGCGGCGGCATCGGTCATCGAGACCCGCATCACGCAGATATTGGAGGACGCCATTTCGGGCGTTCAGGGCATCCAGACCATCTCCTCTAGGTCGGAGGACGGCCAGTCGCGGATCAGCATCGAGTTCGACCCCAGCCGCGATATCGATTCCGCCGCCAACGATGTGCGCGACCGGGTGGGGTCGGCGGTGCAGGATTTGCCGGAAGAGGCGCTGGCCCCGCAGATCCGCAAGGTGGATTCCGATGCGCGCCCGATCCTGTTCATCGTGTTCACCAAGCCCGACTGGAGCCATGTCCAGCTGAGCGACTATGTCGACCGCAACATATCCGACCGCTTTTCTGCCATCAACGGCGTTGCGCGGGTGTTCATGGGCGGCGAGGCGCGGCCATCGACGCGGGTGTGGCTGGACGCGGAGAAGCTGGCGGCGCTGGGCCTGACGCCCGCCGATGTCGAGGCGGCCCTGCGCGCGCAGAATGTCGAGCTGCCCGCTGGCCGCCTGGAATCGAAGGACCAGAACATCACCCTGCGCGTCGAGCGCGCCTATCTCTCACCCGCAGACTTCGCCAATCTGGTCGTGCGGCGCGGTGCCGACGGCTATCAGGTGAAGCTGGGCGATGTCGCCCGGATCGAGGAAGGGGCGGAGAATCCCTATAGCGATTTCCGGGTGAACGGCGCGACATCGGTTGGCCTGGGCATCGTGCGCCAGTCCGGCGCGAACACGCTGGAGGTCGCCGACGCCGCCAAGAAACTGATTACCGAACTGCGCCCGACCCTGCCCAAGGGCATGGCGGTGACGATCGGGACGGACGAGTCCCTGTTCATCAGCCGCGCGATCGAGAATGTCTATCATACGCTGGCCGAGGCGGCGGTGCTGGTCATCCTCGTCATCTTCATCTTCCTGGGCAGCATCCGCGCGACGATCATCCCGGCGGTGACGGTGCCCATCTGCCTGCTCGCGACCTGCGCGGTGATGTGGCTGCTGGGTCTGTCGATGAACCTGCTGACCCTGCTCGCCTTCGTGCTGGCGATCGGGCTGGTGGTGGATGACGCCATCGTCGTGCTGGAGAATGTCCATCACCGGATCGAGCAGGGCGAGGACCCGCTGGTCGCAGCCTATCTCGGCACGCGGCAGGTCGGCTTTGCGATC
>JAHFPU010000125.1 GCA_023266635.1 Sphingobium sp. | reverse complement strand
GCGCTGCGCCTCGCTCGCAAGCAGCCCCGCGTCCCATTTGGCGGCGTGCAGATGCTGGTGCTGGGCGATCTGCATCAGTTGCCGCCGGTCGTACGCGAGCGGGAGTTGCATGAACTCTTCGCGGAAAGCTTCGGCGGCTTTTATTTCTTCAATGCGCCGGTATTCCGCGATGCGCCGCTGAGCTTGGTGGAGTTGGCCCACGTCTACCGCCAAAGCGACGAAACATTTCTCGACGCCTTGAACGGTGTGCGCAACGGTCATGTCACACGCGAGCATTTCGAGACGTTCAATAGCCGTGTCGCGCCGTTTCGCTCGTTGCCGCGCCCCGACGACTACATCGTGCTGACCCCAGTCAACCTGGCGGCCGAGCAAACCAATCGCGTTTTTCTCAATCGCCTCGAAGGCGACATGACCAGCTTCGAGGCGATCGTGACCGGCAAGTTCGAACCTTCGGCCTTTCCAACCGATGTGACGCTCACGCTCAAGGAGGGGTGCAAGATTGTGCTCCTGCGCAACGACGCCGACAAGCGTTGGGTGAATGGAACGCAGGCGCGTGTGACGAAGATCAAAGGCAAGAGCGTCTGGATCGAAGTCGCGGGCGAAGAACACGAACTTGAGCCGGTGACCTGGGAAAATATCCGTTATGAGCACGATCCAGATACGGACAAGGTCGTGGAGCAAGTGGTTGGCAGTTTCCGGCAATTACCCGTCCGGCTCGCCTGGGCACTCACCATCCATAAGAGCCAAGGCATGACACTCGATAAGGTCTATATCGATTTCGGCCGCGGCGCGTTCGCCCATGGGCAGGCCTATGTTGCGCTCAGCCGGTGCCGGTCGCTCGACGGCTTGGCGCTGGCGCGGCCAATTTCCCGATCGGACATCATTTTTGACGAACGCGCGTTGGGCTACCGCTCTCTTTTCCCGCCTATTCCGCAACGGGGTTGAGCAATGACGACACCCAGAGTCCAGCAAAGATGCGTTGCATCACCTGTTGTCCGGCCCTACGGCGCCGATATCTTTTGCCTGATCCCGGACGCAATCGAAGCTGCCCGCCATCGCATCGGCGGCTTTCTGCGCCACCCCATTCGCGTCAGGAATGGCGAGGGCATCAATATAGGCCATGTGGCAGGCGTCGTCCCGCCCCGCGATTTTGGTGACAACCAGCACCTGGCGCCTTGGCTTGTCGTCACCGTTGTCCGTAAAATAGCGCAGGATCGCCGCGAAGGGCTGCCGAGCGCCGGGGCGGATGCGGAATTCGATCTTCGTGTGGATGCTGTTGAACTGCGGAAGTGTCTGACTGAACGCTTTTTGTTTGCGACCGTTAGGGCCATAACCAACGAAGAACCGCAGATCGTCCTCGGCGATAAAAATGGGAAAGCCATCCAGTGCCTTGCATCTCTGCACGATCGAGCCGGTCTCCTCGATCTTGTCGACAATCACGCAGCGGTCGAGGTTGAACTCGACATAGACGCTCGAAATCTCCTGCGCGGATCCGCCAGCTACGCCGATGGTCCATAAAGCGAATCCGAGCCAGACGGTCATGAAAACGCGAGGAGCTGAACGCATCTTGGGTTGCACGTTGAAAAATGCCGACTGAAAGCCCGGCACGCTTTATATGAATGCGGGCCGCTGCTATACCGCAAATGGGTTCATAACAGACAGAACAAAAGCATGAAACTCGCAATCATGGGCGCAGGCGGCCGTATGGGGAAGGCGTTGGTCCGCCAGCTTCAGGATATGCCGAACTGCGCCGTTTCCGGCGGCACCGAGCCGGAAGGGTCGCCGTTTCTCGGCGCCGATATCGGGGAAGTGGCCGGCGTGGGTAGGCTGGGCATACCGATCACGCGTGACCCGCTCGAACTGTTCGTCCGCTCCGAGGGCGTGCTCGATTTCACCTCCCCTGAGGCCAGTGCCGAGCACGCGATGTTCGCAGCGCAGGCGCGCATCGTACATGTTATCGGCACCACCGGCCTTTCGCATGAACAGGAGGACCGTGTGCAGGCGGCCGCCCGCCACGCCGTCGTGGTCAAATCCGGCAATATGAGCCTCGGCATCAATCTGCTCGCCAGCTTATTGCGCAAGGCGGCGGCGGTGCTTGACGCCGATTTCGATGTCGAGGTTCTGGAGATGCATCACCGGATGAAGGTGGACGCCCCGTCGGGCACGGCTCTTATGCTGGGCAAGTCGGTCGCGGATGGCCGACAGATCGGGCTTGACGGCAATTCGGTGCGCAGCCGGGACGGCCACACCGGCGTGCGCCGACGAGGCGATATCGGATTTGCAACGTTGCGTGGCGGCGATGTCATCGGCGACCATACAGTGATCTTCTCCGGAGTTGGCGAACGCCTGGAATTTACCCATCGCGCTTCGGATCGGGCGCTGTTCGCTAACGGTGCGATCAAGGCGGCGCTCTGGGGCCAGGGCAAGCCTCCCGGCATCTACTCGATGGAAGACGTGCTCGGTCTATGATGGCAGTGGAGGCAGGTTCTATGGATGGAATTCTAGTGCTCGTGCGACACGGCGAGAGCGAGTGGAATAAGCTCAATCTTTTCACCGGCTGGCGCGATGTCGATCTTTCCGAAAAGGGTGTGGAGGAAGCACGCCGGGCGGGGACGCTGCTGAAGCGGGACGGATTACGCTTCGACCTCGGCTTCACAAGCGCTCTTAAGCGCGCCCAGCGCACACTTGACCTTATTCTTGAGGAGACCGGCCAAGCGGACTTGTCTATCGTCCGCGACCAAGCGCTCAACGAACGTGATTACGGCGACCTTGTCGGCCTCAACAAGGACGATGCCCGGCAGCGCTGGGGGGAGGAGCAGGTTCATATCTGGCGCCGCTCCTATGACGTCCCACCACCCGGTGGCGAAAGCCTGAAGGACACCGCCGCGCGCGTAATACCTTATTACGAGGCGAAAATCCTTCCCGAGGTAAAGGCGGGCAAATCGGTGATCGTCGCGGCTCACGGCAATTCGCTCCGCGCGCTGGTTATGGTCCTAGACAAGCTGTCGCAGGAAGAGGTGCTGCAACTCAATCTCGCGACTGGCGTGCCCCTCATATACCGGGTCGACAGCGATGGCGTGACGATCGGCAAACGCGAGTTGACGGTTTGATGCCTTCGAGGCGCTGGCTTCTTGCCTCAGTCACACTCCGGCATTAAACAACAGCCGGCAACAGATGGAATTGGGGAGGTAGCATGAGCTTGCCAGAGGCACTCGATCCTGCAAGTGAGGCAACGACGGACCGGTTGACGGCAATCTATATTGCCGTACTCGCGGTTCTTATCGCCGTTACCTCGGTTGGTGGCGATAATGCCACAAAGGATATGATCCGCTCCAGTATTCAAGCGGCGAACACTTATTCCTTCTATCAGGCGAAGAGCATCCGCCAGACCACTGTCCGCGCCGTGGCGGATGATTTCGAGACCCGGCTTGCCGATCCCGGGTTATCGAACGCCGTGCGCCAGCAATTGCAGACCAAACTCGCCAGCTATCGCTCCACCGCCGACCGCTATGAGAGCGAACCGGCCACCGGCGAAGGCAAGAAAGAGCTGTTGTCCAAGGCACGCGATTTGGAGGCGCAGCGCGACCTATCGCTGAAGCGCGATCCCTATTTCGATACCGGCGGCGCCCTATTGCAGATCGCGATTGTGTTGGCCTCTGCCTCACTGATCGTCGCCGGGCCGATCTTGCTTTGGGTTAGCGTCATTCTCGGCGGCCTTGGCGCATTTCTATCGCTCAACGGCTTTCTGCTTTTGGTCGATATTCCCTTCCTCGGCTGATATGACGCTGGAGCCTAAGCAAGCTCGCATAGCTATCCAACGAATCTCGGAGGGCGGGTGCCCTGCGCGGGGCTGAAATTCCCACAACGGCGCACAGGCGCTAACCCAGTTCTCCACCATCATGACCGTCGACGGAGCAGCGACCTCAATCAACGGTTGCTCATTCGTCGGGTGAGCCCACACGTTGCGTTTCTTGCGAGTCATCCCCTTAAAGAAGTGCGAATTCCTGTTTCAGGCAAGCGGGGGTAACCGCCGGATGTAGGTGCATCGCTGTCTTTTGCCAAGACACGCCATCCGGCGCCGGCACCCGCCGTTGCCAGCCATTTGACAGCCATTTGACAGCCGGGTGACGGCTGCTTGCTTCGCCCGGCAATTCGACCACATCATTACTGATTAGAGGCAATGCCCATGGCTTGCGCGGCCTGAACGATGCGCTGCTGTGTCTCGGGCTCGCCGGCGAAAACGGTCTTGGCTTTCTCCAGCGCGGCACGCGCCTTCTCCGCATCATTCATCGCCATGCGGGAGCGGATCAACATGATCCAGCCATCGGGGTCCTTCGGCGACGTCTCCAGGCGGCCGGCAAGCCGGTCGACCATGCTCGAAGCCATCGCTTGACGATCCTGGTCGCTGAGCTGCTTGGCGTTCTCGACATCCGCGGTGGTCGGACCTGCTGCACCCGGATGGGCGGGAGCGGAAGAGGCTTGCGTCGCGGCAGACGCCGCAGGTCTCGCCTCGGCGAGCTTCGTGCTGACGTCGATGCCGGCCTGCTTCGCCGTCTCCTCGATGCGGCTGCGCAGATCGTTCGCCCATTCGGCATCGGCGGGAGCAATCTTGTAGAGTGCGAGCCATTCGTCGATGGCGCCCTGAACGTTACCCGTCTGCGCGTTGGCCACGCCCTTGAAGAATCGGGCGCGCTCGTCATTGGGGTTGATCGCCAGCACTTCGTTGAATGTCGCCAGCGCCGCTTCGGTGACCGAGTCGCCCGCTTCCTTCACCAGGGCTTCGCCTAGAAGGGCTTTCAGTGTGGGATTGTCCTTCGCCAGGTCGACGGCGCGGCGATAGGCGGCGACTGCGTCCTTGTAGCGGCTGGCATTGTAGTAGGACCAGCCGAGCACGCGCCAGCCGTCGGAATCGTTTGGATTGTCCGCCAGACGCTTCTCCAGCCGCTTCACCAGCGCTTCGACCTCGCTTTGCGAGCCGTCCTTGGCATCGGCGGTCTGGGCAGGCTGTGCGCCAGCCGATGCTAGCGCCTGGTTTTGCGCGGACGGTAAATCCGGACGGCCCAGTGCCGCATAGAGGCCCACCGATCCGAGCACGACGATTGCGGTGACGCCCGTCACCATGCGGTACTGCCAGTTGGCGGAGACGGTCTGGGCCGGGCCGGTGTCGGAACGGCCGGCCGCCAAGATCCGCCGTTCGATTTCGAGGCGCGCCGAGGCCGCTTCGGCCGCGTCGATCTGGCCTTGAGCTTTGTCGCGTTCGACCTCGGCGAGCTGATCCTTGTAGACGTCCAAACTCGTCGGCGTTTCGTTCGCGCCCCTGCCGAAGAAGAACGGCGCCAGGACGATCAGCGCAGCGCCGCCCATGAGAAGTGTGAGGATGAGCCAAAGCGTCATGATGTCTGCCCTTTTGTCAGAATGGCTTGTAGGTCTTCGCG
Organism: Sphingobium sp.; assembly: GCA_023266635.1. Lineage (GTDB taxonomy): Bacteria > Pseudomonadota > Alphaproteobacteria > Sphingomonadales > Sphingomonadaceae > Sphingobium. The sequence goes on along the minus strand of JAHFPU010000125.1, from coordinate 3,829 downwards.
TTCGGCTGCGCTCAGCGTCTCGGCGCGCCCGACATCCGTTCCGGGGCGCCTGCGGATCATCACCCAATAGCCGGTGAACGCCAGGAGCAGCACGAGGCCAGGCCCGAACCATAAGAGAAGCGTGTTGAGCTGCACCGGCGGCTTCAGCAGCGCGAAATTGCCGTAACGCGCGACGATGAAGTCGATGGCCGCTTTATCGCTATCGCCGGCTTTAAGTCTTTCGCGCAGCAGGACACGCAGATCGCGTGCGAGCGGCGCGTTGGAATCGTCGATCGATTGGTTTTGGCAGACGACGCAGCGCAAATGCTGGCTGAGATCGCGCGCCCGCGTCTCCTGGGCGGCGTCGGGCAGGACTTCATCGGGCTCGACGGCCAGCGACGGCGCTGAGAAAGCGATCAGCGCGCTCATGGCGCATGCAGTGAAAAGGCGATGAGGCGCCATCGGTCAGTCTCCTATTCGGCCGGCGCGAGCGCGGTAGCCGTCCGCGCCCGGCGCGGCGCGCCCACCCGGAAGCGGCGGTCCGACAGTGAAACGAAGCCGCCAAGCGCCATGACAAGCGGCCCGAACCAGATCCAAGGCGCCAGCGGATGGTAATAGGCGCGGACGGTCCACTCTTTCGCGCCGTTCTTGTCGCCGACAGCCAGATATACGTTGGCGAAGAAATTGGTGTAGATGCCCGCCTCGGTGGTCTGCGAGCGGCGGACCGGATAAAAGCGCCGCTCGGCGAACAGCGCGCTGACGAACCGCCCATTGCTGCTCACGTCAAATAGCGCGCGCTCAGCCTCGTAGTTCGGTCCGGTGATGGGGGCGACCGATTTCAGTGTCACATGATAGCCGCCGACATCGAGCTGGCCGCCGACGGGGAGCGATCGAAGCGCCTCCTCCTTCCAGGCGGACATGGCCGTGATGCCCGCGACGGTAATGCCGATCCCCGCATGGGCGAGAATCATCCCATAGACCGCGCGCGGCGTGATTCGCGCCAGATGCAGGCTGGTCGAGAAAGGCACCTGCCAGAAGCGCACACGCTGGATGAGGATGGCGAACGATCCGGCGATGACCCAGATGGCGAGCCCGAAGCCGAAGGCGGCCAGCGCATGGGCGCCGAAGGTGGCGACGAGGATTGCCACCACGGCCAGCCCGGCGGCGATTGCCGGCCGCATCAGTTTCGCCAACCCTTCGCGGATTGTGTCGCGCTTCCATTTCAGCACCGGCCCGACCACCATGACGACGAGCAGCGGGATCATCATGGGGACAAAGGTGAAATTGTAGAAAGGCGGCCCGACTGAGATCTTGTCGCTGCTGGTCGCCTCGATCACCAGCGGATAGAAAGTGCCGATAAACACAGTCGCCGCCGCCGAGACCAGCAGGACATTGTTGAGCACGAGGCTGGATTCGCGGCTGACCGCGGCAAATGGCGTGCCAGCCTTCAAGGAGGGGGCGCGATAGGCGTAAAGTGCGAGTGCGCCGCCTGAGGTCAGCGCGATCAGGCCGAGCACGAAGATGCCGCGCGCCGGGTCGAGCGCGAAGGAATGCACGCTGGTGAGCACGCCGGACCGGACCAGAAAGGTGCCGACCAGGCTCAGCGAAAAGGTTACGATGCCGAGCAGGATTGTCCAATTGACGAGCGCCTGCCGCCGCTCGACGACCAGCGCCGAATGCAGAAGCGCCGTGCCGGTCAGCCACGGAATGAACGAAGCGTTCTCGACCGGATCCCAAAACCACCAACCACCCCAGCCGAGCTCGTAATAGGCCCAGAAGCTTCCCAAGGTAATGCCGATGGTGAGAAAGCACCATGCGGCGAGCACCCATGGCCGCACCCAGCGCGCCCATGATGCGTCGACCTTGCCTTCAATCAGCGCGGCGACCGAGAAGGAGAAGGCCATGGAGAAGCCGACATAGCCCAGATAGAGGAACGGCGGATGCACCGCGAGCCCCAAATCCTGCAGCAGCGGATTGAGCTCCTGGCCGTTAGGCACCGCTGGATCGAGGCGGGTGAACGGGTTCGAGGTGAACAAAATGAAGGCGAGGAAGCCGGCCCCGACCATGCCCTGCACGGCAAGCGCACGGGCCTTTAGCGGTGCGGGTAGATTGTCGCCGAAGATCGCGACGGTGGCGCCGAACAGCGCCAGGATCGACACCCAGAGCAGCATCGACCCCTCGTGATTGCCCCAGGTCGCCGTGATCCTATAGACGAGCGGCATGGTGGAGTTGGAGTTCTCCGCCACATTCAGGATCGAGAAATCGGAGTTCACATAGGAGGCGATCAAGGCGGCGAAGGCAACGATCAGAAAGACCATTTGCCCGATCGCGGCCGCCGAGCCGAATCGCATCAGCTTGGCATCGCCGCGTTGCGCTCCGGCCATGGGAACGAGGGCCTGCGCCAGCGCCAGGGTGAATGTCAGAATCAACGCGAAATGACCGATCTCGGCGATCATGGCTTCCCCCAAATTTGTGGCTGAACGAGTCTAGACGTTCACACGATAGTTCGCTGATGTACACTATATGATCGGCGCGCACCGTAGACCTGCTATAAGGCAATGAATGGGCGGCTTGCCGTCTCGACTGTGGCGATCTTAGGCCTTACAAACTAAAGAAAATTCTCTAATTTTTTCCCGCTCAAATTGCCATAACATAATCAGTTGGGTGCGCAACCCATTTTGCAACACGTTGAATTTAATGCGATTTTTTTCATGAATTTATAAATTTCTATAATATCGATCTTAAACTGGCCATCTTTGTCATGGTTTCGCTTTATACGCGGCCCTATGACGCCCCTTTCCCTTATTAACGTTCAGTCTAGCAATCCCGTACTGCGGTCGAGCGCCGTTTTGACGTGAGCGATGCAAATCGGGATGCCACCCTGAAAATCTATATGGGGGAAGAGGGTAAGGCGATGAAACGACTATCCAGTATCTCGATGCTTTCCGGCGCTTTCGCGGGCGCCGTGATGATTCACGCAGCATTCCTTGGCCAGAATGCTGTCGCCAGGTCCAGCGAGGCTGTGGGGCCCCAAGTCGTACAAACACAGCCGAAATTTAGACTAGCAGCGAATGAGGCGGGCGGAGAAGTTGATGCTCAGGCCGCGCTCGAAGCCCTTATCAGGGAAGACGCCGAGAAAAGAGCCAAGGCTGATGTGGTCGGCGGCGAACAGAAGACGTCCGCGGACGTCGATGCGGACACCTCTGGGCAGGTGACTGCACTCGCCGCGGCGGCAAGAGGCGAGAAGGGCAAACCTTCTCAGATTCCCGTCGCGGCGGACGAGGAGACCCTCTCGCTCTATCCCACCGCGGCGCAATGCGGCGAATGCCATAAGCAAATCTACGATGAGTGGTCTTCGTCGAATCACGCTTATGCGTCGATCTCGCCGATGTTCCACTCGTTCGAGCAGAAGTTCACGGAGCTGACCAAAGGTACGGTCGGCACCTTCTGCGTGCGCTGCCATCAGCAGGTCGGCACCCAGCTCGGCGAGGATCGTGCTACGCCGCTTTGGGAGATGAGCCAGATCTCGCGCGAGGGCATCAGCTGCATCACCTGCCACCGGGTCGGGGAGCAGTACGGCAAGGTCAACGGCGAACGCCGCGTCTCGCCGGGCAAGATCTATGATCCGGTCTACGGCACCGGTGAAAAGAGCGTCATCGACGACGTCATCGCGCAGAAGGATAAGTACCTCGTCAAAACCAGCCCAGACGGGCGGGGTATGGACATCCACAACGGCATGATGACGAACCCCCAGATCACCAAGTCGGAGTTCTGCGTCAGCTGCCACCAGGTTGCCGTCAACCTGGACATCAAGCTTGAGATCGTCTATGATCAGTATCGCGCCAGCCCG
>JAHFPU010000242.1:1890-2906 GCA_023266635.1 Sphingobium sp. | reverse complement strand
CGCGACTCTGGGGCTGCAGGCCTTCACCATCGCCGCGATCGGGTTGATCATCGGCGGCCTGCTCGCCGCCCCGCTCGGCGCGCTGCTGGTCCGGCGCATCCCGGCGAAGCGGCTGTTGACGATGGTCGGCATCGTGCTGGTGGCAACGAGCATCTTCAGCCTCTGGAAAGCGCTCGCCTGACGGAGATTGCTTTCGGCGCAGCCCGGCAATAGGCGGCCCCTATGCACACGCAACGCAGCCAGATCCGCCTCGGCATCACCATGGGCGTCAGCGCCTATACGTTGTGGGGGGTGCTGCCGCTGTTCATCCGGCAGCTGCATGCGCTCAGCGCCCCGACGATATTGTCGCACCGCGTGATATGGTCGCTGGTGATCCTGATGGTGCTGGCTTCCGCGACGAAGCGCTGGACCGCGCTGGGCGCCGCGCTCCGCAATCCGCGTGTCCTGCTGGCGTTGTGCGCCTCGTCGCTGCTGATCGCGACCAACTGGCTACTCTACATCTATAGCGTCAACAGCGGGCATACGCTGGAGGCCAGCCTGGGCTATTTCATCAATCCGCTGATCAATGTCCTGCTCGGCTTCCTGTTCCTGCGCGAACGCTTCACCCGGCTGGAGGGATTTGCCATCCTGCTAGCCGCGGCAGGCGTAGCCGCGATCACCATCTACTATGGCGCCTTGCCTTATATCCCGCTGGCGCTGGCGGTCAGCTTCGGTCTCTATGGTTTCGTCCGCAAGATGATCGGCCTGGGGCCTATCGAAGGACTGCTGATCGAAACCGCGCTGCTTTCGCCGTTTGCGCTTGGCTGGCTGCTGACCATGCCCGCCGCCCCAGCGAGCATCGACGCCCCCCCGTTATGGATGTTGATGGCAAGCGGAGTCGTCACCACCGCCCCGCTGCTGCTGTTCGCGGGCGCCGCCAACCGGATACGCTATTCGGAGCTTGGCCTGCTCCAATATATCGGGCCGACCCTGTCGATGCTGCTGGCGGTCCACCTGTTCGGCGAGCCGCTGCTGCC
>JAHFPU010000242.1:595-1880 GCA_023266635.1 Sphingobium sp. | reverse complement strand
CGGCACCTGGCACCGCGGGCGGGTCAGCCCGACGGTGCCGGAATAGCCCGCGCCCCTCAGAGGCTCAGCTTGCCGCGGACCAGATCCGAATAATCCTTCTGGATCTGGCGGGTCAGGTCTCCGACCGCGAAGTTCCACGGCCCCGCCGATCCCACCGGTACGATCTCGGCGGCGGAACCGGTCAGGAAGAACTGCTCGAAACCCTCCAGCTCCTCGGGCCAGATCGCCCGCTCGATCACCTCGATGCCGCGGCGCTTCGCCAGCTTGATAACGGTCTGGCGTGTGATGCCGTTCAGGAAGCAATCCGGCGTCGGCGTGTGCAGCACCCCATCCTTGACGAAGAAGGCATTCGCGCCGGTCGCTTCGGCGACCTGCCCGCGATAGTCGAACATCAGCGCATCCTGGAAGCCGCGACCCTCGGCATAATGTTTGGACATCGTCGCGATCATGTAGAGGCCGGCGGCCTTTGCCTGCACAGGCGCGGTGAACGGCGCTGGCCGCCGCCACGGTGCGATGTCGAGCCTCAGCCCGCCCGCACCCGGATCCAGATACTGGCCCCAATACCAGCAGGCCACCGCCATATGCGGCTTGGTGCGCTGGGCGGAAACGCCCATCTGCTCCGAACCGCGCCACGCCACCGGGCGGACATAGGCGTCCTTCAGATTGTTCGCCTTCATCGTCTCATAGCAGGCGGCCGTGATCTGCTCGACCGACCAGGGCAGATCGAAGCCCAGAATGCTCGCGCTGTCGCGCAGCCGCTGGCTGTGCCAGTCGGCCTCGAAGATCGTGCCGTCATAAGCGCGCACGCCTTCGAACACCGAGGAGGCATAGTGCATCGCATGGGTAAGGACATGGACCTTGGCGTCCCGCCATGGAACCAGCTGGCCGTCGAGCCAGATGAAGCCGTCGCGATCGTCGTAGGTCGGTTCCTCAGCCATGTCACATCATCCTGCGTGGTGATTCATATATTGCCGCGCGGCGCACGCCGGTGATTGATAATTCGCCCGGAACGCGCTTTGACGTTGCGTTCCGATAATGTCGCTGGCAAATTACGTCAACATGGCTGTCCAAAATTCTCCCGAGACCTTCCGCGCCGCCTCCCCGCTGTTCCTGCGTGAGCCGGAGATACGGCGCGGCGTGGAACTGCTCTATTTCGGCTATAGCCATCTGCTGCGCGGCATCGACGAGGGGCTGGCCGAACAGGGGCTGGGCCGCGCCCACCATCGCTCGCTCTATTTCATCGCGCGCAACCCGGACATCACGGTCAGCGAACTGCTGCGCATCC
>JAHFPU010000242.1:0-585 GCA_023266635.1 Sphingobium sp. | reverse complement strand
GCCATCACCAAACAGTCGCTGGGCCGTGTCCTCAACGAACTGAGCGAGCGCGGCCTGATCGAGACGCGCACGGGCCGGGAGGACCGCCGGCAGCGCCTGCTGCGCGTCACGGAGGCGGGGGCCGAACTCGAAGCCTCGCTGTTCGAGGCGCTGCGCGAGACGATGTCGGCGGCCTATGCCCAGGCCGGGCAGAATGCCGTGACCGGCTTCTGGGCGGTGCTCGAAGGGCTGGTCCCGCCCGAAGAGAAACCCCGCATGCCGCACGCGCGCAAACAGGGTTAGCTGCCGCGGCTTTGCAGGGATCTGGCCTGGCGATGATATGCGCAAGGGAAACGACAGCATGACCACCGCGTTCGACTTCACCGCCAAGGCCATCGACGGCAGCGAGGTGCCGCTGGAACGTTATCGCGGCAAGGTGATGTTGATCGTCAACACCGCCAGCAGATGCAGTTTCACCCCGCAATATGAAGGGCTGGAGATGCTGCACGAACGGCTTTCCGACCGGGGCCTCACCATTCTCGGCTTCCCCTGCAACCAGTTCCGCGCGCAGGAGCCGGGCAGCGAGGCCGAGATCGAGCAATTCTG
>JAHFPU010000124.1 GCA_023266635.1 Sphingobium sp. | reverse complement strand
AACATATGCTCGAGCGCCGTCTTGGTGTCGTTCGATCCGCATCCCGCGATCACGGGTACGCGTCCGGCGGCCTGCTTCACGCAGATGGCGATGACGCGATTATGCTCCTCGACCGTCATGGTCGCGCTTTCGCCGGTCGTTCCGCAGGGGACCAGCGCCGCGCTGCCCTCGGCAATCTGCCAATCTACAAAGCCCCGAAATGCCTCTTCATCCAGCGGTCCATCGCGAAAAGGGGTCACAAGAGCCGGTATGGAACCGGAGAACATGATAAAACTCCTTCAAAGCGCCGGACTTCGCAGGCATAAGCGGGCAGCCCCTATAGCGGCTTGTTCAGCGCCTGATAAGGAACCTACCGCAATAATGTCCAGCATGGTTTCACACGCTCCGCTGCTTCGCATTTCGGTGATAGCTTTCCTCCTTTCCACGGCGTCGGCCGGAGCGCAGACGGGCGCGCCGACCTCCATCCTTCCCGACGGGATGATACAGCCCACTCCGGCCCCGCAGCCCACGCCGTTGCTCGGTCAGCCGACCCCAGGCGCCGGACAGCCAAGCCCATGGAACCGCGCCAGCAGTCAACTCGGCGTGCCGCGCGACAGCTCGATCGTCGGCACCATCGCCCAATGGCGCGCCCTGCAGCAGAGCGACACGCTGGGCTTCTCGACCTATGCCAGCTTCATCACGACGAACCCGGACTGGCCCGGCCAGGACCGGATGCGCCGCCTTGCCGAAACGTCGATCAATCCCAACGCCTATGATCCCAATCAGGTCGCTGCCTTCTTCGCGCGCTATCCGGCAAAGACGGCCGTCGGCCACGCCCGCTACGCCGCCGCCCTATCTTCCCTTGGCCGCCTGAGCGAGGCCAGGGTCGAAGCGCGCGCGGCATGGATTGCGGGTGGCCTGACGGCGGATGATGAAAGCCGCCTCCTTTCCCAGTTCAGCGGCACCTTCACCACCGCCGACTATGACCAGCGCGCCGACGCCCTGCTGTGGCAGAAGAATACCGGCGGGGTCGATCGCATCCTCGCCTACACCTCACCCGCGCGCCGTCCCGTTTTTCAGGCGCGCTCCGCCATGCTTCGGAAAGCACCGGACGCCGCGGCTCAGGTGGCAGCGGCGGAGTCCTACGGGCAAAATGATGCCGGCTTTATCGCCGGCAAGGCGATGTGGCTGCGCGATAGCGGCAACAGCCTCGCAGCCCGCACCGCGCTTGCCAATCGGCAATCCGTCACCTTCCGCCCCAGCGACGCGGAAAAATGGTATGAGGCGCTCCTTACCAATGCGCGCGCCGCCGCCAATGACAGCCAATGGTCGTTCGCCTGGGCCATCGCCAGCAAGGTCGATGACGCCTATGCCCCCGGCGTCGACGTCCGTGATCGCCCGATCGGCGAGCGCGACGATTACACCAGCCTCACCTGGCTCGCCGGATCGACCGCCTTCTACAATCTCAATCGCCCCGCCGACGCGATGGGCATGTTCCAGCGCTACGCCACCGCCGCCCGGTCGCCGCAGACGATCAGCAAGGGCTATTATTGGGCGGGTCGCGCGGCGCTGCAGATGAACGACAAGGCCCGCGCCAACGCCTTCTTCGCGCAGGCCTCCGCCTATCCCGACCAGTTCTACGGCCAGCTCGCGCTCGAACGGCTCGGTCGGCGCATCCCGGCCCCGTCCACGATTGACCGCCCCGTGGAAATCAGCGCGTCAGAGCGCAACGCCTTCGACAATCGCAGCGTCGTGCGCGCCGTCAAGGCGCTGGGCACCATGGGTCTCTATGAAGACCAGAGCAAGTTCCTGCGCGCCATCGCCGCCAGCGCGGATTCGGACAAGGACCATTTCATGTCCGCCGAACTGGCGCAGACCCTGTCCCGCCCCGACCTTGGCGTCATGGTCGGCCGACGCGCCGTGTCGGATGGCCTGTCGGGCTATGGCACATCCAGCTTCCCCCGCTTGCCCGTTCCCGCCGGGCATCAGGCGAACTGGACGATGATCCACGCCATCGCGCGGCAGGAAAGCCAGTTCGATCGCGCCGCCGTCAGCCATGCGGGCGCGCGCGGCCTGATGCAGCTCATGCCCGCAACCGCGGCGCAGACGGCTGGCCGCATTGGGCTGAGCTACAATGCCGGGGCGCTCACCACCGACACCAGCTATAACATGCAGCTGGGCAGCACCTATTTCCAGCAGATGCTGAACTATTACAGCGGCAGCTATCCGCTTGCCGTGGCCGCCTATAATGCCGGGCCGGGCAATGTGAACAAATGGCTCGCCGCCAATGGAGACCCGCGCATGGCCGGCGCGGATGTGCTCAAATGGATCGAGAGCATCCCAATCTACGAAACTCGCAACTATGTGCAGCGCGTGCTGGAAAACGCGGTGGTCTATGACGCGATGGACCCGGCCAATGCCCGGTTCCAGGGCAGCCAGACGCCGCTGAGCCGCTATCTGGGCAAGAACACCCCGGGTTGAATTGCCTGGCGCGCTTGATGGAAACATATCGTGCTCCTGCGAAAGCAGGAGTCCAGTTTCGCCGTTGAAACTGGGCTCCTGCTTTCGCAGGAGCACGCACTTTCGTCTGGGCGTGACAAAGACTAATGACCTCCCATGACGCCCCATCCCAATTACATAACCCCCGCGGGCTTCGCCGCCCTGCGCGCCGAATATGACCAACTCCTTGGCGTTGAGCGTCCGCGCATCGTGGAGATCGTCAGCTGGGCGGCCGGCAACGGCGACCGTTCGGAAAATGGCGATTATCTTTATGGCCGCAAGCGGATGCGGGAGATTGACGGCCAACTGCGCCGCCTGTCGAAGAAGATGAAGGACGCCAAGGTCGTCGACCCGCGCCAGCAGCCCGACAAGAGCCGCGTCTTCTTCGGCGCGACGGTCACCATCGCGGACGAGGACGACAATCAGCGCACCGTGACGATCCTTGGTAATGACGAGGCGGATGCCAGCGCCGGAAAGATCGGTTGGGGATCGCCGATCGCCCGCGCCCTGCGCGGGGCGGCCATCGGCGATCTGCGCCGGGTCATCCTTCCCGTAGGCGAGAAGGAATATGAGGTGATAACGATTAGCTATCCGGATTGAGCCACACTTTTTCTGACGAATTGAAAGCGCGACGTGCTCCTGCGAAAGCAGGAGTCCAGATCAGACGTTGGAACTGGACTCCTGCTTCCGCAGGAGCACAGCAAGATCACAGGTTAGCTATCAATCGCCTTGCGCACCCGGTCACGCACCGCCTTGATGCGCTCGGCGGCTTCGGAAAAGGTCTGCACGTCGGCGCGATTGCCGTTCGCGCGGGCATCCTTGGCCGAATCCTCATACCCTTCCAGGTCGGTATCCAGCGCATCACAGAGGATTTCCGCCTCGTCTTCCGTGAAGGTCAGGGTGATCTTCTTGTCCATGTGGCGTCTCCTTTACGGGCACGCCCTATTGCCCCGGCTGCGATATTTCAATCGCCGATCGTTGGTTGCGAGACGATCAATGCATCGTCTGTTCCCGAGAGCCTTTGGCCGCGCGGCGGATGGCATCGAGGAAGCGAGATTGTTCGTTGATCAACGTCAATTTCTCGAAACAGGCCGTCGCGCCCAACTGGATCGCCAGCTTATGTTGACGGTCGTCGCCCGACACCACCACGACACCGCATGTGTCCTTCAGCGTAAGAAGTTCGAGCATCTCCAGCCCGTCGCCATCCGGCAGGTCGAGGTCCAGCGTTATCACATCGATATTGTGTGCCTGCAGCTGATTCCAGGCTTCTTCCGCTGATCCGGCGGATGCAGCGAGATCAATCTCGCGATCGCTGGCGAGCAGTAGTGCTATGACTTGTCGGCTGACCGACGAATCGTCGATCGCCAGAACCTTGATGAGGCTCATAAGCGCACCTCTCCGGCAAATTCTGCCTGTGCAATTTTTTGCTAATCACGACCAACGCCCGCAACGCCTTTAATTTCCTTAACGAAACCAAAATGGATGAAAAAAGGGCCGCTCCGTTGCCGGAACAGCCCTTTTTCATCGGAAATGAGGGAAAATCAGCCCGGCTGATCGGCGCGGCTCACGCCCTTACCGTCCAGATTTTGCGCAACAAATTCCCAGTTCACGGCATCCTTCAGGATCGTGCCGGCATAATCCGGGCGAGCATTGCGATAATCGATATAATAGGCGTGTTCCCACACATCGAGGATGAAGAGCGGGGTTGCGTCATGCGCGACCGGGGTGTCCGCGTCATGATAGGAGGTGACTTCCAGCTTGCCGTCCTTCAGGTTGAGCGCGGCCCAGCCACTGGCGAAATGGCCGACGGCTTCCGCCTTCAGCTTGTCGAGTAGCGCGTCGACCGAGCCGAAGCCCTCGTTGATCAGTTCCAGCAGCTTGCCGGTCGGCTCCTGCTTCGTGGGGGAAAGGCCCAGCCAGTAGAAGCTGTGGTTCCAGATCTGGCCCACTTGGTTGAACAGTCCGCCCTTGGACGTCTTGATCAGTTCGACGAGCGATTTGCCCTGCAGTGCGGGATCGGCGGCGACGAGTTCGTTCGCCTTTACGACATAGGCGTTGTGGTGCTTGCCATGATGATAATCGAAGGTCTCGGAAGAGATGATCTTGCCGAAGGCGTCTTTGGCGTAGGGAAGTTCGGGCAGCACGAAGGGCATGAATAAGCTCCTGTCCAGGTGGGATATGCCCGGACGAAACGGCCGGGCGCGGGGAAGGTTCAATCGCCCTAGCAGTGCTGCATCGCAGCAGGAAACAGGAATATCCGATGAAGGGAGAACGAAATTATCTATGTGACACAAGCGAAACTATGGCATAAAGTTTCCCGTTCAGGCGGGACTGTTCGTCGTTATGTCCGCCGTCAATGGGGGAGAAAATATGACGAAATTTTTTGGAAACCTGCATTACGTTCTGGTGACCGGCCTGGTGCTGGCGCTGATCGTCATCGTCGCGGTTCCGGCGAACACGACCATGGAACAGGGCGTATTGCGCTGGCTGCACCTGTTCTTCGGCATCACCTGGATCGGCCTCCTTTACTATTTCAATTTCGTGCAGATCCCGACCATGCCGAAAATCCCGGCGGAGCTTAAACCAGGCGTGTCGAAGCACATCGCGCCATCCGCCCTGTTCTTCTTCCGCTGGGGCGCAGCGTTCACGGTTCTGACCGGTCTCATCATCGCCTGGCGCGCCCAATATCTCGTCGAGGCGCTTACGTTGAAGCCCGGCTTCCACCTGATCGGCATCGGCATGTGGCTTGCGCTCGTCATGGCCTTCAATGTGTGGTTCGTGATCTGGCCGAACCAGAAAAAGGCGCTGGGCCTGGTCCCGGCCGAGGATGCGGTGAAGGCCAAGGCGGCAACGACGGCCATGATGTTCAGCCGCACGAACACCATCCTGTCGATCCCGATGCTCTACTGCATGATCAACTTCAACGGCGGCTGACCTTCCGCCTTTATCTCGCCTGATGGCGGCTCCTAAGGCGTCATCAGGCCATGTTTTTTAAGGCAATGCCTTAGCTGGTCGTAGCTGAGCCCAAGCGCCTTGGCCGTCGCGCGCTGGTTGAACCGATACCGCTCCAGCGCGCTGCGGATGATCGCCACCTCATGCGCGTCCACAGCAGCTCGCAGATCCGAAACATCGTCGAACGCGGGCGCAGGCGCAGGCGCAGAGAATTGCGCATTGGCCTGCGCGGGTACCGGGGGATCGACAGCGGCCCGCATCGATCCACCCGGCTGCCAAGGCGACGCAAAGGGATCGAAAGCGATCCTGTCGATCGGCCGCGTCGGCTCCAGCCAGCGATAGACGGCGCGCTCCACCACATTGCGCAATTCCCGGACATTGCCTGGCCAGCGATAGCCCTCCAGCTCCGCCATCGCCGCCGCCGCAAAGCCCGGCCATTGCGTCCAGCCGATCTCCGACGCCATCCGCCGCCCAAAATGCTCGACCAGCACGGCGACATCGCCTTCCCGCGCGCGCAACGGCGGCAGCGTGATGACCTCGAACGACAGGCGATCCAGCAAATCGGGCCTGAACCGCCCTTCGTCTGCCGCGCGCGGCAGATTCTCGTTGGTGGCCGCGACGATACGGACATCGACCATGATCGGCCGCGATGCGCCGATCCGCGACACCTCGCCATATTCGATGACCCGCAGCAGCCGCTCCTGCGCCGCCATGGAAAGCGTGCCGAGTTCGTCGAGAAACAGGGTGCCGCCATCGGCCTCCTCGAACCGGCCCGCGCGCGTCTTGGTCGCGCCGGTGAAGGCGCCCGCCTCATGCCCGAACAATTCCGCCTCGATCAGCGTCTCGGGCAACGCGGCGCAGTTCATAGTGATCAGCGGTTCGCCCCAGCGCGGCGACAGATGATGGAGGCGCTCGGCGATCAACTCCTTGCCCGTCCCGCGCTCGCCGATGACCAGCACCGGCCGGTTCAGTTCGGCCGCCCGGCCCGCCTGCTCCACCGCGTCGAGAAACGCGGTCGACTGCCCTACGAACTGCGTATTTTTCTCCATGACCCAATCTATGGCGAAATTTCCCAACTCTTCGCAAGAGGATTTAGCGAATCTCACCACTCATCTGAGAAAAACCGGCGGAAATCCGCCATTTCCCAAAACTGGCACACCCCCTGCAAAGATAAGGGCAATCCGCAAAACGCGGAACACGCATGAAGGCCAAATCCACGGGAGTATCGAAAGATGAGCGAAGCAAAGGAAATCGGCACAAGCCTATCGGTCGCCATCGCGGCGCTGCTGTTCGGATCGACCATGATCCTTTCGGCCGTCGGTCCCGCAAGGGCCAATGATACGACCGTCCTGGCCCACAGCCACATGACCCCCGGAACCGCCCGCTATCTGGCGTAAGCGGCTCCATTCAGCCGGGCGGGCTTTGCCCCCACCGTCCGCCCGGCGCACTAACGAACAAGACCAGGAGTGAATGTAAAATGGGTATCTTTTCCCGCACCCGCGACATCATCGCCGCCAACGTCACCGACTTGCTCGACAAGGCGGAAGACCCGGCGAAGATGATCCGCATGATCATCCTCGAAATGGAGGAGACCCTGGTCGAGGTCCGCGCGTCCGCCGCCCGGACCATTGCCGACCAGAAGGAAATGCGCCGCCACATCATGAAGCTGGAAGCATTGCAGGAAAGCTGGACCGAGAAGGCACAGCTCGCGCTCAGCAAGGATCGCGAGGACCTGGCCAAGGCCGCGCTCGTAGAGAAGCAGAAGGCGACCGACATGGCCGAACAGCTTGGTCATGAGATCGAGACCCTGGACGAGGCCCTGCGCGCGTCGGAAGAGGATATCGGCAAGCTGCAGGCAAAGCTACGCGAAGCCCGCGCCCGCCAGAACGCCCTGGCCGCGCGCATGGAAAGCGCGCAGAACCGCCTGAAGGTCCGCGAGGCCTATGCCGGCGAGAAGGTCAACGACGCCTTCGCCCGCTTCGACATGCTGGAGCGCCGCGTGGACATGGCCGAGGGCCGCGCCGACGCGATGAACCTGGGCGCCGCGCCCAAGACGCTTGAGGAAGAAATTGCCGAGCTGAAGTCGAACGACAAGGTAGAGGCCGAGCTTGCCGCCATGAAGGCCGCCAACAACAAGGGAGCCTGAGGCGATGGAGGATGTCTTTCTGCCCATCATGATCGTGGGGATGCTCTTCATCGGGCTCCCCTGGATCATCTTCCACTATGTCACAAAGTGGCGGACGGCGGCGACGCTGACCAATGAGGATGAGGCGATGCTGGATCAGATGAACGAGACGGCCCGCCGGCTCGAGGATCGCCTGGCCACCATCGAGCGGATCATCGCCGCCGACAACCCTGACTTCCGTCCCTCGCGCCCTGCGGCGCAGGATGACGACTATACTTTCGACCGGAGGAACTGACATGACCGCCCGCCGCACCAAATTCTATCTCGACCCCCAGAATGCCAAGTGGAAGGGCGTATGCTCCGGCATCGCCGACTATACCGGCATCGACGTGACCTGGGTCCGCGTCGGCGCGGTGCTGGTGACGGTCATGGGGGCCTTCCCCTGGACGCTGATCGCCTATGTCCTGGTCGCCTGGCTGGCGGACAAGAAGCCCTACGGCCTCTATCATGACAAGGAAGACGCCAAATTCTGGCAGGGCGTGCGCAGCAACCCGGCGCGGTCCACCCGCGACGTGCGCTCCAAGTTCCGCGACATCGACCGCCGGCTCGCCGACATCGAAGTCTACTACACCAGCCGCAACACGCGGCTCGCCAACGAGATCGACAGCCTGCGCTAGGCGCTGCCGCCGTTCGTCGAACCCCCGCATACGCCGATCGAAAAATCCTGCTGACCTTTTGCAGATGCGGGATGCGGGCAGATCGCAAGGAGAATGACCGTGGAGCAGCTAATCTGGGGAACCGTCTGGGTTGTCATCCCCCTTGCCGCGATCGGCGCGGGCGTCATGAAGAAATGGCTGTCGCTCAAGGAACGCCAGTTGGAGATGCAGACCAGCCTGACGGCGGAGAAGGCGGCGCAATATGCCGCCCACACCGAACGGCTTGAGGAGCGGGTCCGCGTTCTGGAACGCATCGCCACCGACCGGGGCGTCGACCTCGCCAATGAAATTGACAGCCTGCGCGACCGGCCGCTTAACTAAGCCAGACGCCGGCGCAGGAACCAACAGGGAGTGTGAAGCATGATCAACAATCCTTTCACGATGGTGGTGTTCATCGTCGGCATCGTGATGATCGCTCGGGTGCTGCAGGCCAAGTACCGGCATGACCGGCATGAGGACGGCGCAAGCCTCGCCCGCCCCGATCCGGAGGCGCAGCGCCTGCGCGAGGAAGTGAAGGCGCTCAAGGATCGCGTCGCCGTGCTGGAGCGGCTGGCGACCGACAGCTCCACCGCGCTGGAGCGGGAATTCGAGAAACTCAAGGGCCGCGACTGATCGTCGATGCGCCCGAACTAAAGAGGGAATAGCATGATGCAGGACCCCATTTTCTATCTCACCATGGCGGCGACCAGCCTGATCGGCATGATCGCCATCGCCCTGATCGCCCTGAAGGGCTGGACCGGCTGGCTGGACCTCAAGAAGGCGGAACTGGGCCATCACGGCGTCGAAGCCGCCCAATCCCCGCCTTCCGCCGCCGCCCGGATCGAGGTCGCGGACCTGAAGGAGCGCATCCGCAAGCTGGAGGCGATCGCCGCCGGGGTGGAGCTTTAAGCCGGGCACACAGTTAAATTACCCGTTCATGCTGAGTAGAGACTGAGCTCGTCGAAGGCTCGTATCGAAGCACCTCGTGCCAAGCTCTGGTCCTTCGATATGCCATTTCGACAAGCTCAATGGCTACTCAGGATGAACGTAAGCGCTAAAATACCCCCACCTTGAGGCGTTAAGCGGCCTGATCGATGACGGCGCTGGCGGCGGCGCGACTATCTACCCAGTTGTAGGGGAGCAGATCATCAATGGGATCTGCATCGC
>JAHFPU010000123.1 GCA_023266635.1 Sphingobium sp. | reverse complement strand
TTACACCAATGCCGGGGGGAGTGGCCCTCGGGCTACGCCCTCACGCCACTCCCCCCGGCATGTAACACGATGGCCTGGTTTTACGCCGCCGAATGGCCGACTTTTGCTCCGCCGTTGACAGGCGACGGAAGATCACCCAGTCAGCAAACGGCGCTGAAGCGTAATAACAGGCGAAGATGAGCCAAAACCCCACGGACGTAGGGATCAGTGTCCTGATGCTCGCAAGGTCGAACGTAGCAAGTTGCGCCACAACAACGCCAAGGATGACCAATGAGATGATGGGTGCCGCCATACGGCTGATACGGGAGACGCCGCCCTTGAGCATGACTGGGTCTGGCCGTGCCGGTATAATTTCCTTCCAGTCCAAAGCACCAAGGTCAGAATCGATAGTTTGGCTCATCCGATACACGCTTCACATCCGTCATCGTTCTTATCGTCTCTTGGACGCCGCCGCCGTCAGGACATCGCATCGGCGACGCGCGAATTATTCTTCGGATTTGGAGCTTTGCGCACATCGGCGACCGTGCGCGCAAAAAGCGCGGCATAGGCATCTGCCGCGTGCTCAACGGTAAAGCGGCTCGCCTGCCGCCTGGCACGACCCGCGTCAGATATGCGCACAGCAGCGGCACGCATCGCCTGTTCAAGACACCAGGTGCTGCGTCGAGGCACCAATTCCCCCAATGCGCCGTCTTCAAGCAAACTGGCCATGCTGACGCTGCAATCGGTCGCGACTATGACGAGACCGACAGCTAGTGCCTCGATGATCACAGCCGGCACGCCTTCATAATCTGACGACAGGACAAAGACATCGCTTTCCCTAAGCTGTTCCATCACAGGGCCTATATGGCCCGGCATATGCACCTGCCCGGTCATACCCAAATGCGCTATCAAGCGCGTAAGCGGCGCGCGCTCCGGGCCATCGCCCAAAATCGTCAGGCAGTCTTGCGGTCCCGCCATGGCGGCGAAAGCCCGGATCAAAAGTGCGAAGTTTTTCTGCGCGACCAGCCGTCCGACCGCAATGTAGCGCCTCCCCTGGGGTGCACCATATCGCAGCGCTCGCGTCCGCGCTGTCTGCGAAAGATCCGCCACCGTGATTGCCGGATCGTTGATGATCGCCACCGCCGACGCGGGCAGCTGCATCGCGTTTGCAATCTCCGAGGACATCGGCGACGCCATACCAACAAATTGATCGATAAAGCGGCCCTGAAGCCTTAGCCACCACCGATATCCCCAGCGCGCAGGGCCAACCAGATCGCGACGTGTCAGATCGTTGCTGACCTTGGCGACAATGGGCGGACAGTCGTTGCCCAGCAGCAGCTTCATGGCTACTGCTACGACAGTGTAGGTGTTACCAGCGCAGAACAAGATATCCGGGCGCTGCCGACGGATTTCACCGGGTAAGCGCAGGATCATCCAGAGGGTCTCGAAGCGCGCAGTGGCGAGGCCGCGAACGGCCAGCGACGAGTAGGAGAGCGCGGGCCACTCCGAGCGCATGGCACCCTCGCTCCTGCCGAGCACGAGCTGGCTGTCGATGGCACGTTCGCCCCAGGCCTGGGTAAGGCGCAGCGCCACCCTCTCAACCCCGCCGGGCTCGAAACTGTGAAGAAAGGTCATGACGCGCAAAGGCTGTTGCATGCGAGGGGTCTCGGTCAGGGATGCCCCTTTGACGTCACGTCCGACGCGAAATCGCATCGGCCGGCACTGAATCCAGCAGATCTCCATAGCGTCCGACCATCCGATCCCGGGCAACGCGGATGACGGTCTTATCGATGCTCTTCAGCAGGCTCGGCACACCGGTGTCGCCAGGATGGACCGCGATCCGCACCGTCGGCAATGCGCCAAATGTCGCGCTTGCGAGCCTTGCAAAGGCAAGAGAACTCGCGATGCGGGACTTACTGCGGCTCGCCCATGTTATAACCGGTCCGCGTGCGAGGATGCGCCCGTCAGCTGGCCGCCAGACGCGCATATGGTCTTCAGCAAGCGCGAAATCTTCTTCTAAAAGCGCTGCGCGGGTACCCTCGCCATAGAGCCAGGCTGGCGCGATGAACCCTGCAACAGGTCGCCCGATGGCATTCTCAACGATGGTTCGCCCAGCCCGCATGCGCCGCAGGGCTTCTTCGCGCTCAAGCCCAAGGAATTCGCCCTCGCCCGCCGTCATATGCCTGGCACGAAAACGGGCAACGCCATGAGCGCGAACGCCGTCGTCGCGATGGCGCCAGCCATGCAGAAATATTTCGACGCCAGCATCTGACCAGGCACGCAGCTTGCGTTGATAGGCCGGGGCTTGGCTAAGCGGCGCTTCGTTCCAATGATCCGGGACCACCAGCATCGCAAAGCGGGGACCTCCCAGGAGCCGCGCGAGACGATCCGCCAACCTATCGACCTCATCCTCGAACCTGGGCCCGACATCATGGATTGAGGCGAGCAGGAGGCGTTTAGAATTTGGCATCAAGACCAATCCGGATACTACGGGGCCGTAATGGGGTGATCTGGTTCCGCGCGACCAAACCGAAGGGATTGCCGAACGCAAAGCGGTTCCCCCGCACATCTCCCAGATTGCTCACATCGAGCGAGAGCCCGATCCGTCCAATCTCCAGCCTGCCACCAACGCTGCTTTCAAGATATTTACCCTGACTTACATCGATTGGGGGACCAATCCCTAGTTGGGATGTTCCGACGTAGCGGAGGCTTCCGTCTAGCACGAGAGACGCGGACGCCGTCAGAGTGACACGATAGGTAATCGCTGCTCGGCCACCGGACTCTGCAACATTGGGCAGGTCGCGTTCGTCCGCAGCCACGTAGGCCGGGGCAGGATCCTTCAGGTTGGATCGATTGAAAAACGCGGACAACTCGAACTGCAGGGCCTCAATCGGCATCCACGCGATATTCGTGTCGAGGCCGATGATCCGTCCATTGCCGATATTGACGGTAAAAGGCAGACCTGTTTCATCAACGAGATCAGCCTGGATGTCCGACCAGCGCGAATAAGAGAGCGTCGCACTGGCAGCGAACCGATCACGACCGGGGCGGCCGAACCGGAATCCCCCTTCGATCATATTAAGCGTGTCGCTTTCGAAGCGCTGGACGCTTTGGGGGCTGGTTGTCGGGCCGACCGCCAGACCGCCCGCCCGTGCGGCTTCCTGATAGTGCACGAACACCAGCAACCGATTGGCCGGGCGCCACGATAGCGCCAACGAAGGCGAGGTGCGCACGGCTGTGCGCTTGGGCTCCATATTTTCGGGCAGCACAGTATCGAGCGCCTGACCCACAGCGGTGGAATAGGTAACTCTGCCCCCTAAGGTCGCGCCCAAGCGCGGTGTGATGGGGATCGTATATTGTCCGAACAAAGCAGCCTCGGTTACCTCGTTGCGCACCCCGGTGATCGTTACGGGAGCCAAGGGATCGCCTAAACGGCGGCGCTGCTGCTCGATGTCGTGGACAACACTGACACCAGCGACCCAGTCATCTGTGCCCCGACGCCGGCCGGACACCCGCGTTTCGTGGGAAATGAGCGAGATACCTATCGTTTCATCGAACAAGCGCGCCGGCGCCCCTGTAAAGGCGGTCGTTGCATCATAGCGCGTCTCGACGTCGTGCCGCACAATGGCGGTCGAGGACACGAGCTCCATATCATTCCAGCGCTTGGCAATCCGGAATTTCGCCAAACGATAATCATTGTCGAATGGCTGAGCAAGCAGCGTATTGCGCGTGAGGTCGGGTTGGCCGCGCAGCGTATATTGTCCATCACGACTGGCGATATTTTGAACGACGCCGCCCACATCGAAGGTCCAGTCGTTGCCAGGCGCATAGCGTATGTCGAGCCGCCCGCCATAGCTGATAGACCGGTTGATGTTGGACCGGCCCCGCAACGGGTCGTCAATATAGCCGGCATCAATTACCCGATAGCCAACTGCACGGATCGCCAGCCTGTCATCGACGATTGGGATGTTGAGCATTGCTGCGGTATCGCTACTGGTGCCTCCCTTCCGCGTAGTCCCTAGGCCGACTGACGCAGAGCCCGCCCCTCTCGACGGGTCGGGCATATTGGGAACAAGCCGGATGATGCCACCCAAGGCTCCGGTGCCGTAAAGGGTTCCTTGAGGCCCAGCGAGCACTTCGACACGTTCCATGTCATAAAGATTTAGATCGGGGTCGGGCGCATTATAGGTCAGCCGCACATCGCCGAGATACTGACCGACGGTCGCTTGGGTTGGTCCATTAAAGCTGCTGTCCGCCACCCCCCGAATGAACAATTTGTCCCGGCCCGGCCCCAGGCTGGTTGAAGCGAGCATGGGCAGGCGCGCTACGATAGCCGACGTTCCCCGCGAAGCAGATCGGGCGTTCCGGTCAGGGTCGAGATCGACAACATCGACCGACCCAGCATAGCGATCGAGCGGAATGCCCTGTTTGCTCGCCGTGACCACGATTTCGCCTGTATCGACCGGTCTCGGTTCCGGCGGTGCGATCCGGCGCGGGCTAGCGGTCCGCCTGGCGCGCGGTGGCGGAGCATCAATGATCCGAACGGTGCGCGGATTGATGAATTCGAAGGTGGCCCCCGTCCCGGTGAGCAGCAGCCCAAGCGCAGCGCGTGCCGAGAAGCGACCGTGAATGCCCGCAGTCCGGCGCGACCCCAGGCGTGCGTCTGCCAAGCCGATCGTGAGGCCGGACTGTTCGCCGAATCGCGCAATCGCCTCGCTAAGAGAACCCGCAGGAATCGAGAATGATCTCGTCTGGGCCGCTGCAACCGTCGGCATTGCAAGCGCAATACCGGCGAGCGCGATCAGAACATCAGCGCCCCGCACGATTGCGTGCAACCAGCTTCCAGCCGGAGGCACTGTGCTCAGCGCGCACATTCAACAGAACCGCCAGATCGGCAAAGAGGCGGGCCCGGTCGGTGTCGAGAGTGATCGTGCCCGTAAAGCGCTGGTTTTCTAGGACAGGATCCAGCTTCACCTTCTCCCCTATCGCACGCGCAAGATCGGCGGCGACCAACGACAGTGGGGTGGCGGTATAACTCAAGCGCCCCTCACGCCAGGAGCCGACCGCGGTGGGATCGACGCCGGTCCGGATGATTGCGCTATTGCCGCCTGGGTCGCGCAGCGATTCTCCGGCTGCCAGGGTCACAGCTTCACTTTCCGGGTTATAAAGCACCGACCCTTCGGCGACGGCTACACGCACGCCAACTTCGTCTCGAATGACGTTGAAGACCGTGCCGACGTCCTGGATGCGCTCGTCGCCAACATGAACGACGAAAGGCGATTTAGGGTCATGTCTAATCGTGAAAATGGCCTCCCCTCGCTCGAGCTTGGCAAAACGGGGATTTTGATGATCGAGCGTGATGCTGCTGTTCCCGTTGAGGGCAATGCGATCACCCGATGGCAGCGCGACAGTCCGCGTCTGGCCCGCGAGCGTTGCTACCTGATAGGGATCACCACGCTGGACCAAGCCAGGGCCGAAGATTGCTGCGAGCGCAACCGAGGCTGCCACGCCGCCGCCCCACCACCACCGCCGCGATAGGCTGGGGCTATCGTCATTGGCGGCTCGCGGCATTGGCGGTTGCGCCTCAAGGATCGCCGGCCCGGCTTCAGCATCTACTGCTTCAATCGCATCATAGGCCTCCGCGTGGGCCGAATCGGCCCCCAACCAAACGACGAACGCCTCCCAATCGTCTGCCGAACCGTCCGCAATACGGACGTGCCAGCAGATCGCCTCCTCGCGCAAAGTCTCGATCCTATCAGCGGTCATGGTCACTGCTCATGTCCCTGTGACGCTCTCCTTCCTCCGATGTCGCATCCCCGGACTCAGCGTCCAGGCCTGCCTTCGCCACCGCGACAACATGATAGGCTCGATAGAGGTGCTTCTCCACCGCGCTCTTGCTCACGCCCAGATCGCCGGCGATTGCCTTTTGGGTTTGTCCGTCGATCCGGAAGCGCCGGAAAATGTCGCGGGTCCGCTCCGGTAAAACCTTCAGGGCAGCCGTGATCACGCTTAATCTTTCGCGGGCAATCAACGCTTCTTCCGCCGAGGGACGCAGGTCGACCTCGGAAACTACGCCAGTTCCACCGGCAGCCCACTCCTCCTCGCGCCGGATGCGGCGCGCGGCAGACCGGCGTCGATCCAGCAGCAGATTATGTGTCATGCGATACAGATAGGCTCGTGGTTCACCAACCGGGCCGCCCTGATAGCTCTCGATCTTAAGATACATGTCCTGGATAAGGTCGTCGGCATCGTCCTGCGACAGTCCGCGCACGAGCAGATAGCGCGTTAACGCTGGCCTTAGATCGAGAAATAGCCCTCTCAGTCCGCCCACCGACATCCGCCTGCATTGCTCCATCTGACGTCACGCTATGCTTTTGCGCAAGCGAGTCTCCCGGTTCCGCCGCCACCTTGAGGCACGACCGGATGACAGTGTCGTTACGATCGAGGCGCGAACGGGGATGCGACTTGAATCGACCCCGGCGCCTTTTGGCACAAGATCGAGGCGTCGGCTACCGCTGGTCTCAGTCGATCAGCCGTGTCCACCTGAGGTACCGCCACCGCTAAGATCGGCTGCCCCTACATTTCTGGGGCGGAAAGTGAGACTTGGGGCAAGGCGTGACGTCAGAGGTGGGACCAAGGCGGGTTGGCACCGCGCTGGCCCACGTTGAATTGGTCTCGCCCGACCTTTAGGAGATATCATGCCCCGCGCCCGAAACTATCTCCCGCTAATCGTTGCAGTCACCGCCCTCTCGGCCTGCGGGAGCAACAGCGCCGCGCCTCCGAAAGCGCCGGAATCTCCATTGGAAACAACGAACGCTTCGTCGGACAGCGACTTGAACCAGGCGACACCCGCCGTATCCAATTATCCTGCGATCACCGCTCAATTGCTTGCCGCAGCCGAACCGTTTGAAAGCCTGACCGAGACAGCCTTCAGCGCGACGCCCGCCGCGCGTTCGAAAGCCATCGACGCCGCGGAGAGCGCCGCGAAGGGCGTCGCAGGCATTGTCCCACATGCTGTTTCGATCAAACTCGCCGACCATCTGATGTCCATACGCCGGGCCGACGCGGCAGATAAATCTGCCGATGTGGCTCTTGCCTCGATTGAAGGCTTCCGCACGCTGGTGAGCGCTGCCCCCGGGAGTCCCGCCATCCCCGTCGATGTCAGTTTGCTCGACTATGCCGGGTTTCGCTATGACGCTGACGCGCAAGCCGCGCCCGTGCGCTGGGAGGATATGGCCCGCGCCATGGTGTTCGCGCGTGATCGCTGGTCCACTGTGCGGTCGCAACCTGCGGTTGCGTCCCTCGCACCGCGTTTCGAGACGGTTCTTGCCAACATGGAGACCGCAGTATCAGCCCGCAATCTGTCGCATGCACGGGCAAGCGCAAAAGCCGAACTTGATATGGTCGATGAACTCGAAACGGCTTTCCAACATGCGGGTAGTGCAAAGCGCTGAGCTTCAAAGGCTTGGATCGACTCACGATCCATTTCCTGGCGGCGATGTTTCTTCAAACCCCGGCATGGGGATCGGAAAGCCTCAGTTTCAAAGTGGCGCGGCATACGCTGGCCCGCAGCGTCGCCATCGCCTGGCTAAATCACGCCTCGCCGATAACCGGCAAGTCTCCCAAGCCGTCAATCCCTTGGGACGAAACTGGGCTGACGAAGAGGTCATCGTACTCAAAAAACACCGGTACAATCGACTGGCAGGTCGCTCTCGTGGGCCAGTGATGTTTTTTGATTTTACTGGAGTGAGAAAAGGCAGCAGTCGATTGCTGGCTATGCCAATGATCGACATGAACTCGCACAATTGCTCCGCTTGTGCGATGTCTAACTCGAGATCGGCGTGACCGAGGTTGCCTGTTGATCTTCCCTGTTCTTGTTTCTTGCCGACGTAAAGGATCGACCGTTTTGAAGCGC
Organism: Sphingobium sp.; assembly: GCA_023266635.1. Lineage (GTDB taxonomy): Bacteria > Pseudomonadota > Alphaproteobacteria > Sphingomonadales > Sphingomonadaceae > Sphingobium. The sequence goes on along the minus strand of JAHFPU010000123.1, from coordinate 1,559 downwards.
TGGCTCGCCGATCGGAGGATTTTATATTCGACCACTGGTCCGAGGCCGGTCTCTGGATCGCGCAACTGGCCCATGGGACCGGCCCGCTGTTGCGTGATGACAGTGTCGCTATGTCTTCTGGCAGGCTGTGCCACCTATCGCCCGTCTCCGCTTTCACCACCCGAAATGGCATTAGAGAAATCCGATTTGTCCGCTCTTTCCCGCGATGCCTCACTTCTCGACCGGCCCTTCCTCACAGCACAGGCAATCGATCTTTCCCGGCCGTTAACGCCCAACGCGCTGGCGGTAATCAGCGTTCTCCAGAACCCCGATTTGAAGGCTCTGCGCCTCAAGGCGGGGGTCAGTGACGCGCAAGCCTTCGCCGCTCGGCTTCTCCCTGATCCGACCGCGCAGTTGGGGTTTGACAAGCTTTTATCGGGGCCAGACATGCTCAACGGTCTTGCCGGGCAGATCGGCTTTGATCTCTCGGCACTGCGCACCCGCAACGTCACAGCGGAGTCAGCGCGTGCGACGCGACTGCAAGTTAGGCTCGACCTGGCATGGGCAGAATGGCAGACTTCCGCGGCCGCGCGGCTTCAGGGCGCTCGCATCGTCGGGCTGGAGCGCCAACTTGGCCTCGTCAGGACCAGCGCCGCATCGGCCGACGACCTTCTGCAGCGATCGCTTCGCGCAGCGACACGAGGCGACATTTCGGCATCAGATACTGACGCACGCCGCTTGGCCGCACTGGACGCAAGCGATCGATTGCGAACGATCGATCGCGACCTGACCGCTGCTCGATTGGAACTCAACCGCTTACTTGGCCTACCGCCTTCATTCCTTTTGCGGCTGGCGCCAGCAGCAGCCCCTTCAGCACCGCCTTCCACAGACATACTCTTTGCCCAGGCGGTCGCACGCAGGCTCGATCTGCAAGCACTGCGCGCAGGATATGATGCAAGCGAGGCAAACACACGCAAGGCTATCCTCGATCAGTTCCCGAACCTGTCGCTAACCGTGGCCAGCGCGCGCGATACCGCCGGTAACGTGACTGTTGGGCCTCAAATCGGACTCTCCTTACCGCTGTGGAATCGCAACCGTGGCGGCATCGCCATCACCCAGGCGACACGCGCGCAATTCCACGCTGAATATGACGCCCGCCTATTTCAGACACGGGCGGATATCGCTGCCGCTTCTGCCTCCCTAGCCACCATCCAGCGTCAACGGACCGCCCTGCGTGCCGCCATGCCTGCCCTCGAACGTCTTGCAGATGCTACCACACGCGCCGGGATGCGCGGCGATCTCTCTAAGGCCACGATCCAGACGGCAACTCAAACGCTGCGAGACCGCCAGATCGCCTTGGCTGCGCTCGATCAACAGGCTGCTGAGACATTGATCTCCCTCGAACTGCTATCAGGTGGACCCAGCGAAGTATGGAATCGATGATAAAAGCCCCTGCCTTCGCGTCATTGATACTGCTTTCGGCCTGCGGCAGCGCACCGGATACCGGCGCGGCGCCTGATCCGATTGCGCGCGTTCGCACGGTAGTCGCTAACGCGGGCACCTCAAGTGAAGTACTTACT
>JAHFPU010000122.1 GCA_023266635.1 Sphingobium sp. | reverse complement strand
ATCCGTTGGAGGCGGGATTGGAGATCATGGCGCAACCGCCGGGCAAAAAGCTATCCGCCCTTACCTTGCTGTCCGGCGGCGAGCAGGCGCTGACCGCCGTGGCGCTGATCTTCGGCCTGTTCCTCACCAACCCTGCGCCGATCTGCGTGCTGGACGAGGTGGACGCACCGCTGGACGACGCCAATGTGGAGCGCTTCTGCGACCTGCTCGACCGCATGGTGGCCGACACCAAGACCCGCTACCTGATCGTCACCCACAATGCCGTCACCATGGCCCGCATGCACCGCCTGTTCGGCGTGACGATGGTGGAGCAGGGCGTCAGTCGGCTGGTGTCGGTCGACCTGGGCGGCGCGGAGGAATTGCTGGCGGCGGAGTAATCAGCCGCGCTTCAATCCCGCCTTCATCCGGCGGAACAGCCCGCGTTTCGACAGCGCCTCGAACATCTCGTCCGGACCCTCGGGGTCGAGTACCTCATTGTCGGCCAGCCACTCCTCGATTTCCGACAGATGCGGCGTTTCATAAAGGCGCAGGTTCCGTCGCCGGCCCCGCGCCTTGCCCTTGAAGCGCAGCTCTTCGATCGTGGCGATCAGCGATCCCGTCTCGGCCAGCCGGTCCCGCACCGTCTTGGCCTTCGACCCAAGATGCTCTGCAATCAGGTCGTCGCGGATAGCGGCTATCTTTGCGTTGAGGCCATTGTTGCCCGCAAATTCCGTGTCGATCGCCACGTCACATTCCGTGTCGAGCCGCATCGATCGGTTATTCATGTTCGATGACCCCACCCGCAGGATCATGTCGTCGACGATCAATATCTTGGCGTGGACGTAGATCGGCGCACCGCCCTTGGTGAAGGGATGATAGACGCGCAGGCGATCATGCGTGTCTCGCTGCCGCAACGCCTCGATCAGCCGCGCGCGAGCCGTGTCCATGGCGATCGGCTCCAGCCAGCCCTGCGCATGGTCCGGATTGATGATGACGATTTCCGGTCCGTCCTTCTCCCCCAGCCGCCGCGCGATGGCCTCGGCGATCTTGCGGGAGGCGAAATACTGGCTCTCGGCATAGATGTACCGCTTTGCGCGGGCGATATGGTCGAGATAGAGGCGCTCGATCTCGATAATCTCCCGCTGCCCCTTCATGCGGGGCGCGGTCCGGGCAATGGCGACGTCGACATTCTCGAACTGCGCGGGCAGTTCGTCCGGCCAGCAATCGCTCTTGCCCCGCACGGCGCGGAGCGGCTTGCCGCCCGCCCGGTGCCATCGCTCCCGCGCATGCTTGCCAAGCGCGGCCGCGACCGGCCCCTGCAACGCCGTCGTCGCATCGTGCCAGGGTTTGTAATGCGTCCCGTCCGGATGCGCGCGGCCGGTCTCCGCATCCTTGTGCGCGCGGGTGTCCCAGCGGTCGCCGGTCATGTCGATACCGCCGCAAAAGGCAAAACAATCGTCGATCACCACGATCTTCTGATGATGGGACGCGCCCGGCGGGTGATGCCCGTCCAGCTTCACCGTAATGCGGGGATGGGCCATCCATTTGGCCAGTGTCACCAGCGTCTTGCCCCGGAACAGGGATTTGAGCGCGCCCATGTCCCAGCGAAGCAGATACACCTCCAGCTCCGGATTCTGCTGGACCAACCAGTAGATGAGGTCGCCGACCTTTTCCGGCGCGCCATCATCGACATTGGTGCTGCGGAGCAGGTCGATCCGCGCGTCAAAGTCCCAGCCAATCAGCATGATCCGCTTGCGCGCCTTCATCATCGCGGCGCGGGCGAGGCGGAAATAATCCTCCGCGTCGATGATCACGCAGGCCTTGTCGGCGCGCTCGACCTTCCAGTGCGTCGCGCCGCTCACGCCGTACCCACGACGAAGCAGGCAAGGAACATCAGCAGCCCGGCAAAGCGGTTGGAGCGGAATTTGGTCAGGGGGTCGGCTCCATTTTCCTTGAGAGTGGCAACCTGCCAGAGCAGATGCAGGGCCAGCGGCAACAACGCGAACAACGCCAATCCCTGCGGCCGAACCTGCCAGACCGCACAGGCCCACAACGCCAGCGCCACCACATAGAGGATTGCGACACCGGGCTTTACATGCGCGCCCATGCGCAGCGCGCTCGACCGTATTCCGACCAACGCGTCGTCCTCCTTGTCCTGTAGGGCATAGATGGTGTCGTAACCGATCACCCAGAATACCGATCCTGCATAAAGCAGGAGGCCGGGCAAGGTCAGCGCGCCCGCCGCCTCGCTCCACCCCACCAGCGCCGCCCAGGAAAAGGCCAGGCCAAGCCAGGCCTGCGGCCACCAGGTGATCCGCTTCATGAAGGGATACGCGGCGACGAGGCCGAGGCTGAGTATCGCGACGATCATGGCGTAAGCATGGAGTTGCACCCACACGACAAGGCCGATCAGGCACAGGATGAGCAGCCAAATCCAGGCCGCCTTCAGCGACACCGCGCCGCTCGCGAGCGGCCGCGCGGCGGTGCGCGCCACCTGCCGGTCGACATCGCGGTCGATGATGTCATTATAGACGCACCCCGCGCCGCGCATGGCGATGCTGCCCAGCAACAACCACATGATCAGGTCCCAGCGCTTCACCGCCCCGCCTGCCAGAGCGACGCTCCATGCGCCGGGCCAGAACAGCAGCCACCAGCCGATCGGCCGATCGAAACGCGCCAGCAGGGCGAATGCCCGCACCTTGCCTGGCAACCGTGCCACAAGGCCGCGCGCTTCGCTGTCTGGGACGATGGCATCGGTCATGGTGACGGCATTAGGGGGCAGGACGCGCGGTGGGAAGATGGGGTGGGAGGTTTTTGGGATTGGGTGCGGCGATAGCTTATTACCACCCTTACTCGTCATCCCAGCGAAGGCTGGGATCTCGTGAGGCTTGGCCCAACCTCTAAGGCTTGAGATCCCAGCCTTCGCTGGGATGACGGAATAGTGGATATGTCCGGTTCCCAGGTAAAAGCCATCAACACTATAGCCCACTCTTGCCCCGCTTGATTGTCTTCCTCCTCCATCGCATCATCGCTGCATGACCAAATATCTCATCTCCTTCCCGAGTGCGGCCATGGTGCTGACGGACGAAGAGTTCCCGATCGTCGTCGCGGAATCGCATGCGGTGATCGAGGAAGCCAAGGCCGCGGGCGTCTATGTGTTTGGCGGGGGTATCAACGAGCAGGTCGATCCCGTGCTGGTTTCTGGCGATGGCGGGATGTCCACGGAGATATATCCCGATAGCCGGATCAATGGCGGTTTCGCGGTGCTGGAGTTGCCGACGCGCGAGGATGCCATCCTGTGGGCTAGGAAAATCGCGGCCGCCTGCCGTTGTGCGCAGGAACTGCGGGAATTCATGTACGACCCGGCGAGTTAGTCCGCCAACCTCCTCCACTCGACTTCCCGCACGCATCGCGGCATGAGGCGGATATGCCCGCAACCCCCGCCTGGCCACCGCAGAGCGCGCCGCGCCTTTATGTCGATACGGCGCTGGGCGAAGGCGTGTCCGTGGCGCTGGACGGGAACCCCGCTCATTATCTGATCGCCGTGATGCGCGTGAAGGCGGGCGATACCGTCCTGCTGTTCGACGGTGTTTCGGGCGAATGGGCAGCGACCGCGCGCGATATTCGCAAACGCGACCTCGTCCTCGATTGCGTGGCGCAGACGAAGCCGCCGGAACCCGTTCCCGATTTCTGGCTGTGCGCCGCGCCGATCAAGAAGGGGCGGATCGACCTGATCGCGGAGAAGGCGTGCGAACTGGGCGTGGCGAAGCTGCAACCGGTGCTGACCCGCCGCGCCGTGGTGGACAGGCTGAACCTTGATCGTCTGCACGCCCATCTGGTCGAGGCGGCGGAGCAATGCGGGCGGAATATGCTGCCGGAACTGGCTGAGATGGTGAAGCTGGATGCATTGCTGCGCGACTGGCCCGCCGGACGCCACCTGTTTTTCGCCGACGAGACCGGTGGAACACCGATCGCGCAGGCCCTGACCGCCCATCCCGGCCCTGCCGCTTTTCTTGTCGGGCCAGAGGGTGGCTTCGATCCGGAGGAGCGCGCCGCCATCCGCGCGAATCCCGCCGCCGTACCGGTATCGCTTGGGCCGCGCATCCTGCGCGCGGAAACAGCGGCCATCGCCGCGACCACCGCCTGGATGACGATGAACGGCGACTGGAAAGGTTTCGATCCGCAATCGGATTGAAGCCTGCATAGAAGCGCCTTATGTGGGGGCCGTCGCGCTTGATTTGACCTGCGCGGGGGAACGGTTAAGGGCGGGGCATGAGCACCAGAACGGATTCAGGCGGGAACGATCCCATCATCGAGGGTCGCGATCAGTTGATCGCCGCGTTCGCGAAGGGCGAAAAGCCGCCGGAACGCTGGCGGATCGGCACCGAGCATGAGAAGTTCGTCTATTCGGTGAAGGACCATCACGCCCCCTCCTATGAGGAAAAGGGCGGCATCCACACGCTGCTGATCGGCCTGACCCGTTATGGCTGGTCCCCGGTGTTCGAGGGCGAGAATATCATCGCGCTTGCCGGAAGCGACGGCACGATCAGCCTGGAGCCCGCAGGCCAGCTCGAACTGTCCGGCGCGCCGCTGGAAAATCTGCATGAGACCTGCGCGGAGACCGGCCGTCACCTGGAACAGGTGAAATATGTCGGCGACATGCTGGGCCTGGGCTTCCTGGGCCTTGGCATGTGGCCGGACAAGGCGCGCGCCGACCTGCCCATCATGCCCAAGGGCCGGTATGAGATCATGCTCCGGCACATGCCGCGCGTCGGATCGCTCGGCCTCGACATGATGCTGCGCACCTGCACCATCCAGACCAATCTGGACTATGGCAGCGAAGCGGACATGGCGAAGAAGTTCCGCACCAGTCTGGCGCTGCAACCGCTGGCGACGGCGCTATTCGCCAACTCGCCCTTTACCGAAGGCAAGCCCAACGGCTTCCTCTCCTTCCGCAGCCATATCTGGTCGGACACCGACCCGCACCGCACCGGCATGCTGCCCTTCGTGTTCGACGAGGGCTTTGGCTATGAGCAATATGCCGATTATGCGCTGAATGTGCCGATGTATTTCGTCTTCCGCGACGGCAAATATATCGACGCCTCGGGCCTCAGCTTCCGGGACTTCCTTGAAGGCAAGCTGAGCGTCCTGCCGGGCGAGAAGCCGACCGAGAAGGATTGGGAGGATCATCTCTCAACCGCCTTCCCCGAAGTGCGGTTGAAGAGCTTCCTGGAAATGCGCGGTGCGGACGGCGGACCTTGGGGCCGGATCTGCGGATTGCCTGCGCTGTGGGTCGGTCTGCTCTATGACAATGGCGCGCTCGACGCGGCATGGGATCTGGTCAAGGACTGGAGCATGGAGGATCGGCAGATCTTGCGCGATTCCGTGCCGAAGCTTGGCCTCGACGCGCCGATCGGCGGCGGCAGGACGCTGCGCCATATCGCCGCCGAGGCGCTGGAGATTTCCCGCAGCGGCCTTGCCGCGCGCGGGCGGCTTAACGGCGCTGGCGACAATGAGACCGGCTATCTTTCGGAGTTGCACGAGATCGTCGCGAGCGGGAAGGTCCCGGCGCAGCGCCTGCTCGACCGCTATCATGGCGAGTGGAAGGGCGACCTGAGCAAGGTCTATGCGGAAGAGAGTTTTTAGGACCTATTCCGCTGGCTGAAGCGTCGTCGTACGCACCTTGCCACCGGTGATGGCTGCGATCAGCTTAGGCACCGGCCCGTTGCGCGCCATCCAGTCGCTGTAGGCGCGGTAGGCCGGGTCGCTGCCCAGATGCTTCTCCTCGGTCCGCGCACGCCAGTAATAGACGCCGCTGACCGCCGCCAGCGTCACCGTGTTGCGCACCATATCGATCAGGCTGTGGCTGGTGACCAGGAACGGTACCGTCGACAGCCACCAGAAGAGGTTCTTCGACAGATAGGCCGGGTGCCGCGTCCAGCGATAGGGACCGTGCGTCAGGATGCCGCGATGCGTCAGGTTGGAAAAGCGCAGGCCGAACGCCACCGTCGCCCAGGCATAGATGCCGGTCAGCGCCACCAGCACGCCGCCCAGCAGCCATTGCCCGGCGCTGTTGCCCGCGAGCCAGTAGCTCCAGTCCGCCGTGCCGTGATGATAATCAAGCGGGCCGCCCGGCCCCATCAGCACGAAGGGCGGATAGCAGATCAGCGCCGCGACCCAGCCGCTCATATAGGGATTGGCGGTGCGGATATGCGCGTCCAGCGGCCGCATGGTCAGCATATAGCCGACGGTCGCGAAGGCGACGTCGATCAGGAACATGGCGGTGATCAGGAAATTGGCGAGGTTCACCGGATTGGCGACTACGGCGGCCGGGTTCCAGTGGACGACATTGGCAAAATTGGCCGGCACGATGGAGATCATGAAGGCCAGGAAGAAGCCCTTCACCCCCCAGGCGCGCAGATGGTTGGCGACCAATGCCTTGTCCGCCCGGCCTGCCGCGCCGCCGATGACCCACTGGCCAAAGGCATAGGCGGCGTCGCGCGGCTCGACCAGCCGCCGGTCCAGCCACAGGACGTAAGGAATGGAGAGCGCCAGCAGCCATGGCGCCGCCGCGCCGAACATCTGCATCGCGAAGCGATAGCCGCCGTCCCAATACCAGCGCGCCACGCAATAGAGGATCGCAATCCCGCCCCATGTCGCCCACAGGCCGGTCAGCTTCACCAGGCTGATGTCGCTGATGTCCCGTAGCGCGCGGGGCGCGCCGTCCCAATCGATGCCCGTTGTCGAGTTGCGATGCACCCTGTCCACCAGCAGCGACCATAGCACCATCGGCAAGCCGCACGCGAAAATCGCGGTCATCCCCGCATAGGGACCATCCATGCCGAAATGCCAGCCAGTCAGCGTCCAGGCGACAAGGCCTGCAAGCCCCGCAAGGCCCACGCCATGACCGACCGCCGATTGCGGGCGCGGATCGCCCAGAACAGGATGTGGCTTGCTCATGCTCGCGGAATTAGCGGGCAAAGGTAAGGATGCGGTGAACGCGACGAACACGAGGGTGTTCAGGCCGTCAAGGACTCCAGAGCATCGGCGAGCATCATGCCCCGGCCGGTCAGGGCATAGTCGCTGGCCGGGGGGAAGCCGTCCGTCACCTGGCGGTGCAGGACGTCATGACCGACCAGCGCCTTGAGGCTGGCGGTAAGCGCCCTTGGCGTGACGCCCTCTATGCCCCGCGAGATGGCGTTGAACCGGCTGTGCCCCTCCGCCACCAGCCGGATCACCGGCAGGCTCCAGCGGGTCAGCGCATCAGGCGGAAGGCCCGCTGCTGCCTGCGACAGGATTACCGCGCGGCACCCGCCGCCGAGGCGCGCGCCAGATGCGGTCAGCACATAGTCGGGGCGCAGAGAATGGCCATGGCCGGAATTGCGAACCACCCACCCAGCAGTCATTGCCGCTTCCAGCGTGCGCGACAGGCTTTCCCGGGGGATACCCATACTGTCGGCCATATGCACGAACCGCCCGCCGCCATGGGTGACGAGAAAGGCGAGGATAGGGACGGTCCAGCGATAGCGGCCGAGGTCGGACAGAATGGTTATTGACGGCATCGCATAGCAACTATATTTTCGGGACTAAAGTTGCAAGGCATTGAGAAAATAACGAAATATTCTGAAAACCTGACGCGCCGCGCGCCTGCTTCGTAACTGACGCTATCCGCCACCCAGCACGTTGATGGTGAACGCCAATATGCCGAGGTTAAAGACGAAGGCGGCAAGACAGTGGAAGATCGCCACCTGCCGCACCTTGGTGGTCGTCATTTCCACGTCGGACGTCTGAAATGTCATGCCTAGTGTGAAGGCGAAGTAGAAGAAGTCCCAATAATTGGGCTCCTTCGCATCGGGAAAGCCGATCCCGCCGCTGTCTTTGCCGCCGCTGCCGGCGACATAGAAGATATGGGCGTAATGCAGCGCATAGATCATGTTGGAAAACAGCCAGGCGATGCTGAGCGTCGCCAACAGCAGGGCGGTGGAAAGCGGCGTCGGCTGTCCCTTGCCGGACACTGCGACGCCGACCGCAACCAGGATCACCATCATGACGATGCCGGTGATCGCCAGCATGCCGGCGCGGTTTGCATCATTCTCCTTGGCGTTCTGTCGCATCCGCTTCGCGTCGGCGTCTATCAGCGAGCGGAGGCTGGCGAGAAAGCCCAGCGCGGCGATGTCGAACCCCGCCATCACCGCCTCATGCCAAGGCAGGACGAGGCCAAGCGGCGCGGCGCTCGCCAGCAGCGCCAGGAACATGCCGTAGCGCCACGGGAAGATACGAGCTTTAGCTGCGGGCGTGGTCATGTCGGGATTTGGGACCGATGGCATGGGGGGCGCAAGCTATTTTGTGGCCTTCATGATCCGCTCTGCTCGCGGCCTCCGCAATATCGGCAGCAATCGAAATTCATTTACTTATTTATTAATATATATAATAAAATCATAGATCAGTATTTGCGAATACCATGATGGAATTTCCGGGCTTTTGAGCAGATTAATTTGATATATAAAATAATAATTCGGCAGACTCACCGACCTTCCACGAACTGGCTGAGGATAGAGGCATGTACGATGTTTTTGTGGCGCGCTCCCCTGCGCCCTGGAAGGTCCTGATCGCGCTGGAAGAAATTGGCGCGGACTTTGTGGAGCATCATATAAATCCCGGCGTTGGCGAGCAGCTGACGCCGGAATTTAAAAAGCTGAACCCGAACTCGAAGATACCCGTGCTGGTCGACAATGCGCCTCTCGATCGTGACGAACCGTATGTGGTTTTCGAATCCGGGGCCATCTTGCTCTATCTGGCGGAAAAGCATGGCCAGTTGATGCCGGAAGACATGCGTCATCGCTATGAGGCCATTCAGTGGATCATGTGGCAGATGTCCGGCCTTGGCCCGATATTCGGCAATGCCCGCCACTTTCGCCATTTTGCGCCGGAGCCAGTTCCCTATGGGATAACGCGGTTCAGCCGGGAATGCAGCCGGCTGTGCAGCGTGCTGGATACGCATCTTAGTGACCGGGAATATATTGCCGGCACTGCCTACAGCATGGCCGATATCTGCGTATTCCCATGGCTTTTATACGCGCAGAGCAATGGCGTGGATGAAGGCGCGTACCCCAATCTCGACAGATGGTTCGCAATGATCGACGCGCGCCCCGCGGTTCAGCGCCTCGGCGCGCGCACATGGAAGACCTATGATTATGCGGCTGCGACACCGGTGGATGATGCGGCCCGACAGATTCTGTTTGGCCGAACCCGATAAGGCGCCTCGCCTTCACTTAACGCGCGATCAATCCCCGCGCTCTGCTCGTGGCGCTTTGAGTGTCGACGGCAAGCTTCTTGACCTCGGCGGCAACCACCGAGAAGCCCTGCCGAGCATCGCCTGCACGGGCTGCCTCGATCGTGGCGTTGAGGGCAAGCAGGTTCGTCTGCCGGGCAATGGCGTCGATCGAATCGACGATCGACACGACCTGACCCAATATGGCCTCGGCATCGAACCTGCGTTCGGT
>JAHFPU010000241.1 GCA_023266635.1 Sphingobium sp. | reverse complement strand
AGTCGGAATCGAAGGCTGGCTTCGCCCAGGTCAATTACGAGCTGATCGAAGGACTGAAGGCTGAAGCGGGCATTCGGTACACCGAAGACAAGAAGAGCCAGATCGGCACCAGCGACACCAGCGGCGGCGCGACCCCGCCCGTGCCTGTCAACAATCATTATGACGGCAACAAGGTCACCTGGCACCTTGGCCTGAACTATCAGATCACCCCGTCGAACCTCCTCTACGCAAAGGTCGATCGCGGCTACAAAGCGGGCGGCTATACCGCGCTCACCTCCTTTGGTCCCGAAGTCATCACGGCCTATGAAGTGGGCAGCAAGAACCGCTTCTTCGGCAACATGCTGGAAGTGAACCTCTCGGGCTTCTACTATGACTACACCAACCTTCAGGTGCAGCAGAACGATCCGGTTACGGCCATCTCCCAGGTCTATAATGCCGGTGCGGCAACCCTGTACGGCGGCGAACTGGAAACGGTCTACAAGCTGACCACGCACGATCAGATCGACCTGAACCTGGCCTATCTGCACGCCGAGTTCGACAGCTTCTGCACCGTCGTCGCAACCACCTGCCCCGCAGCCAACGACTTTTCGGGCAACCGCCTGCCGCAGTCGCCTCGTTGGACGCTGGGTGGCGGCATCAGCCATGAGTTCGTCTTCGGCGACTCCTCGATCACGTTCCGCGCGCAGACCCGCTACCAGTCGAAGAGCTACTTCACCTTCCTCAACCGCGCGAGCGAGCAGCAGAAGTCCTATACCAAGACGGACGTGACGCTGACCTACGCGAACGAGAACTGGCCGATGACGCTCAGCCTCTATGGTCGCAACCTGGAGAACAGCCGTATCCTGACCGCGTCGGAAGAAGCGGGCTACGCCGGTGGGTATCTGGTCCAATATGCGGCGCCTCGCACCTATGGCGCGCGCCTTGCCTTCCACTTTTAAGCACTAACCCTCTCCCCGTAAGGGGTTTTGAGACCCGCAACCCTCTGCACGGGGTTGCGGGTCTCTTTCGTATCGGCAAAGGATGATTTTCGATTTCATCGAGAGGGACGGGCATTGGCGAACATCAAGGACATTGCGGCACGGGCCGGCGTATCGATCGCCACCGTCTCGCGCGCATTGCGCCAGCCCGACATCGTGAAGGCGAAGACGGCCAAGAAGATCGAGGAGGCGATTGCCGCCCTCAACTACAAGCCCAACATGCTCGCCGCCTCACTTCGGCGGCAGCGGGCCGACGCCGTGATCGTCGCAGTGCCCAATATCTACAACCCCTTCACCTCGTCCTTCGTCCAGGGGATCGAGAATGTCGCGCGCGACAATGGCATAAAGGTGCTGCTGGGCCTGACCGAAGGGCGGCGCGATCTGCTGGACCGCCATTATGAGATGATATCGGGCAAGCAGGCCGACGGCCTGATCCTGCTGGACATCAACCGGCCGACCGTCATCGAAATGCGCAAGCCCGGCGACCCGCCCCTGCCCATCGTCATCGCCTGCGAATATGAAGACGGCATTGATCTGCCTCGCGTGCGCATCGACGATATCGAGGCCGCAGCGACGGCGGCGGGCCATATTGCCGGGCTTGGTCATGGCAAGATCGCCATTATTTCAGGCCCAACGACCCAGCGCATGAGCCGCGATCGCCAGCGCGGCTTCAGGCTGGGCCTACGTCGTTCGGGCGTCTCGATCGACGAGACGCTGATCGCCCATGGCGATTTCACCGTCGAGTCCGGAGCGCACGCAGCCGCCCGCCTGCTCGACAGCGGCAAATCCTTCACCGCCATTCTGTGCGAGAATGACGAGATGGCCGTCGGCGCCATTCATGTCATCGCGTCGCGCGGCCTGCGCGTGCCCGACGACATCAGCATCATCGGCATGGACAATCTGCGTTTCGCCGAGTTCGCCAATCCGGGCCTGACGACCATCGCCTTGCCCACCACCGCGATCGGTGAACAGGCGATGCGCCTGATGCTGGACTTTGATTTCGACGCGGAGAGCGCAACGCGCGAAGTGATTCTGCCTCATGAACTCATCGTGCGAGACAGCACGGCGGCGCCAAAAGCCTGAAAATCAGCCGATGGCGCGCTGACAAGGCAAAAACCGCGCATTTTCGCGCTTTCGGCGCAACCAAATCCGCTTGACAATCCCATTGAAACCCTCAAAATGAAAACGTTATCATTTTGAGGGTTTCAATGGATCGCCGTCATTTTCTTCGTTCTGCCGGTCTTGCTGGTGCGGGCGTGTCCGCTCTCGTCGCAACGCCGTCCATTGCACGCCTCAGCCGCACAGGCCACGACTTCAAGCGCCCGGGTCTTCAGCTCTTCACCGTGATGAAGCTTCTGGACACGGATTTTGAAGGCACGCTGCGCACCGTATCCAAGATCGGCTATCGCGAAGTGGAAACGATGGGCGCGTTCAATCGCGATCCTGCCGCCGTGCGCGATCAATTGCGCCGCTTTGGCCTGGTGACGCCATCTCAGCATCTGATGCCGGGATCGCTCTACAATGATTTTTCGAGCTACAATCGGGGCGAAATCGGCTGGGAGGAAATCATCCGCCGTTTCACCCTCGCCTTCGATTTCGCGCGAGTCGAACAGTTCGTCACCGAAGCCATCGGTCGCGCCAAGATATTGGGCCAGAAATATATCGTCTGGCAGGCAAACTGGCAGAAGGGCTATGGCTTGGCCGAGGTGAAGAAGCATGTCGATGCCTTCAACCTGGCAGGAAAGCTGTGCCATGAGGCCGGCCTGACTTTCGCGTTCCATAATCATAATCTGGAATTCGGGCCGCTGGACGGCACCACCGCCTACGACCTGATAGTGCAGGGCACCGATCCCGAAACGGTGAAGCTGGAAATGGATTTCATGTGGGCGAGCTTTGCCGGCGTGGACCCCGTCGCCTATTTCGAGCGCTATCCGGGCCGCTTCCGCATAACGCACCTTAAGGATCGCACAGCGGACGGAAAGATCGTCATTCCCGGCACCGGCATCGAGAA
>JAHFPU010000121.1:787-9684 GCA_023266635.1 Sphingobium sp. | reverse complement strand
CTTCCAACGATCCGGCGTTCCCTCCGCCGTGGCCCGCCGTGAAAAAGGCTGCGGCCGGTCTCGATAGCCGCGGCGCTGTCGATTATATGGTCAAGGCGCGACGCGTCGAACCGGCCTTAGAGCGTTGGAAGCGACGCATGGCGCCAGCCTGTTACCGCCATGGTTCACCCACGCCGGATGTTCCGCAATCAGGCCAGGGTCCAACGACAGAATCTGGAATATAACGCTCATCCGGCCAAGCCATCGACGAGGATGACAGTGTGGCGCGAGTGCGACTGCGCGACAGTGTGGTGGAGTATCTCGATAATCAGAGGGAAATCTTCGAGGACGTCCGTGATCTTTCGCTGGCGGATATGCCGGCCCATGCAGCCAGACTCGCGGATATCATAAAACAACGGGTCCGGATGGCGTGGCCGATCGCTGCAATCCTCGATCGACAAATGCCGCGCGGCCCGGCCGCGCGCTGGCGGGTTGGCCCTGCTGCTCCGAGTAAAAGGCCAAAAGCAGTGACCGCCATCCGTCCCGTCGTTAATCAAAGACCATGGAGTCCGAACCCGCTTATCTTGAAACCCTTGACCGCCTGTTGCTCGATCAGCCCGACGCGATGCTGATATCGCAGCTGGACGGGTTCCTGGCGGGAATCGTGGTCAGCCCGGATCTGATCGCACCTGGACGATGGATTCCGCTTGTCTGGGCCGGGGACGAGGGCGATGGGGAGCCGGAATTCGAGTCCGCAGAAGAACTTCAGGCGTTCCTCAATCTCGTGATGATCCATTACCAATCGATTATCGATGCACTGGGACATCCAGGTGCCTATGGGCCAGTGCTCGAAACCGATACGCGCAGCGGTGAAACCTTATGGGAGATGTGGATCGACGGGTTTGCACAGGCGATGGCTCTCACGCCGGACGGCTGGGCGCGGATCGAGGCGGATGACGATGCTGCTTGTCATGCAGCCTTGGCTGGGATCCGCATGTTACGGAACTTTGCCAATGGCGACCGCGAACTCGATCGCTGGGAGGAAGACCAATGGGACGCGGAGGCCCCTGATCTTATCCCGATATGGGTGGAGATCTTGCACCAGTGGCGGCTTGAGAATGATCCCCGTCGCCCCGCGGCGGCACGGCGAACCAAGGTGGGGCGGAATGATCCTTGCCCCTGCGGGTCGGGCCGCAAATACAAGAAATGCTGCGGGGTGCATTGAAGGCTAAAGACCGCCGTCATGGTCAAGCTGGCCGCCTATTTGGGGCATCGAACGGACATGGGGATCGAGAATCGCCGGCAAACGCAACAAGGCAGCCTCGCGCTCGTCCTCTCTCTCGCAAGGATCGACCGTGTAGGCTCCGCAGGCGAGTTCCTCTGCTGAACGTCGTCGCCGGGATGCCGGGCAAGCTCCTATCCCATGTGCTCAGCACCGACATGGATGCTGATCACGCGACGCTCGGCGACATACGGCTCGGGAACCCACCAAAGCCGCCGCATCTCGTCAGGCAGGCCGCCGAAGAGAACGAGGCGTTCGCCCATCGCGTCATGAGATTGTCGCGACGCCCTCGATCCCGGCATTTTCATGCAGAACAGGCACACCGATAGCGCAGTCCTGTTCAGGCAGCTATGCAGGGCCAGACTTCCACTGTGATGAAGGATCATCCGAATGAACAATAGTGAGCTTGCCGAAACCCTTGCCAGCCAGACCGGCGCAACCAAAGCGGATGCCCGCAAGGCAGTCGACCTCGTCTTCGCGGCAATCGCGGATGCGGCGGCCAAGGGAGACGAAGTGAGCCTCAACGGGTTTGGGAAGTTCAAAGTGAGTGCGACGTGAAAGTCGTCTAAATAATTGTTTGCGCATGAATAATCTCATGGATCAAACCTGATGTTCCGTCATCAGTAGCCTACCGGCACATGCGGGACTGGTAACGGTCCGGTATGAAGCTGCTGGGACAATGTAGCCGGGCCTTCGGGCCGTGCCGATGCCGTGAGGTGGCGGTATCTTCTGCAAGCATCAGAGCGGATGGGGCGCTAGGCTGGGTGGTATGACTAATTGAAGTGAACTGCTGATAAACGTCGTGAAATTTGACAAGCCAAAGATGCTGATAGGCTTGAACCAAAAGGTGCGCGGTCGGATGTCTCTCTTTACTTTGGAGACACACGGACAAGATAGACCGCCGGCGAATAGGCAGGGTCTAACCCACCCCCGTTATTTAGATGAAACACGGTAAGCCCGTATCTCCGCCCGGCAGTGGGCAGGCCAACCGCAAGGAAAGCTGTCGGTGGTGCGGGTAAAGGATGTCGGAGAAAGCGAAGGCCGGGCTGTAATGGTCTGGACAGGGGTTGCGGCTTGCCAACATCACCCCGCCTGAAAAGGAGCAGACTTCCGACGGGTCTCTCATCGCGAGAAAATATGCAGAACCCTCAAAGGAGGACAGGCAAATGACGGTCATAGCGACTGGTGCGGCCTCCCGCGAAACGGCGGACTGGAGCCAGATTGACTGGTCCTCGGTGCGTCGAACCGTGCGACGGCTGCAAATGCGTATCGCGAAGGCAGTTCGGGAAGGTCGCTGGGGTAAGGTGCAAGCCTTACAGCGGCTGCTGACCCATTCGTTCAGCGGCAAGGCTCTTGCCGTAAAACGAGTTACCGAAAATCGAGGTAAGAGGACGCCCGGAGTCGACCGGATCATCTGGGACACGCCGGGCAAATGCGTCAGAGGAGTATTGTCGCTCAGACGGCGGGGCTATCGGCCACTACCGCTGAGGCGGGTGTATATCCCGAAGGCAAATAGCAAAAAGCTGCGTCCGCTTGGTATTCCGACGATGAAAGACAGGGCCATGCAGGCACTTCACCTGCTTGCGCTACTGCCTGTCGCGGAAACCACGGCAGACCCTAACTCATACGGCTTCCGTCCCTTTCGCGCCGCGCGTGATGCGGCTCGCCAGTGCTTCATTGCACTGCGGGGACGGGGGACGGCGGGATGGGTTCTGGACGCTGACATTGCTGGCTGCTTCGACGAAATCAGCAAGGACTGGCTCACCGCCAACATCTCCATGGACAGGGCGGTGCTCCGGAAGTGGCTGGACTCCGGTTATATGCAGGACGGCGAATGGCACGCAACTCGAGCGGGAACTCCGCAAGGCGGAATAATCTCGCCAACACTTGCCAACATGGCCTTGGACGGAATGGAAACGATGTTAAAGGCTCATTACGGCCCCAAACATCGAAACATACGCACCAAGGTCAATATGATACGTTACGCCGATGACTTTGTCATTACTGGTGCATCGAGAGAAGTGCTGGAGGAGGCAAGGACTTTGGTAGAGGAATTTCTATCTGCACGGGGTCTATCCCTGTCTGAAGAAAAGACTCGCCTCGTGCGGGTCGAGGAAGGCTTCGACTTCCTCGGCTGGAACGTGCGCAGATATGATGGGCACACCCACATCAAACCCGCCAAGAAGAACGTGGCGGCGTTCATGCGCAAAATCCGAACGATTATCAAATCCGCCGCCAGCATAAGGCAGGAGCATCTGATATGGCGACTCAACCCTGTCATACGGGGTTGGACCAATTATCATCACAACCAGGTGGCGAAGGAAACCTTCCGAAAGGTCGATCACCTCATCTGGAAGTGTCTCTGGCAGTGGGCCTGTCGTAGGCACCCGAACAAACCGCGTCGTTGGGTGAAGGGGCGTTACTTCATTCGGGAAGGCACGCGCGACTGGGTGTTCCGCGCAGGCGTGAAGGACGACGGAGGAAACGTCACGTTCACACGGTTGCTGAATGCAGCCGACGTTCCCATCCGTCGCCATTGCAAAATCCGGGCTGCTGCCAATCCGTTTGATCCGGTCTGGGACGGTTACTTCGCCGCAAGGCGCAGCCGACCCACGGATCTACCGGCAGACCTCGGATGACCCGCATCCGCCCCTTGATCGAGGGGACTGGTGGCTCTGGTCACACAGGGCTTCGTGGAGGCTTGAGCTGCATGCAGGGAAACTTGCACGTGCAGTTCTAAGGGGGGAGCGGTCCGGTAACGGGTCGCTCCTACCCGACAGGACGTCCCCGCGCGCGACGGCCGTAACCCGGCCACCCGCGAAACCATCAAGATTCCGGCGTCCAGGAAGCTCACCTTCACTGTGGCGAAAGCCGTCAAGGACAAGCTCAACGGCTAGTCGAGGTTGACGCCTCGAACCCCTGAGGACTGAGGCGTCGCCCCCTTCCCCCCTTGATGGTCGGCCCGGTACCAAATGAGCGATAACGACGAACTGACTGCGCTCATTCGCGAAACATTCTCGCGCATCTGGCCAAGTGGCGATCCCGACATCGCGAACTATCTGACGCCAATGGTGGCGAGGTTCGCGCAGTCGGATTGCCGCGACCGACATTTCCTCGACGAGTTCGGGAGCGGCGATCTCGGCAAGCTGGCGAGCCGGATCTGGGAATCGATGCTCTATGGACGCTTTCAGGACCTCGGCTGGAACATGGCCAGCGAGGACATGGGCCCCGACTTCATGGTCGATGGCCGGATCTATATCGAGGCGGTAGCCGCGCAGCCGGGCGACGCCGCCAAGGGTGGCTTGCCGCAGGAGTGGCAGGATGGCGGCGCCAATGCCGCTGTGATGGTTCCCACCGACCAGATGCTCCTGCGCTGGACGTCTGTCATCAAGGCCAAGCGTGATGGCTATCTCAAATGCCTGGAGCAGGAGGCCGTCGATCCGAAACTCCCCTTCGTGATCGCCGTGAACGCCTGCCGGCTGGGAGGCGATACCCACGGCATTGGGGGCGCCCCGCTCGCAGCCATGGCTGTGCTCCCCTTCGGCAGCCCGCAGGCCCATGTCGACGTGCAGACAGGTCAGCCGCTCGGTGGCTGGCAGCTCTCATGGCAAGACACCGTGCTCAAGGCCACTGGGGAAGAGATTCCCACCGACAGCTTCCTCCAGGAGGACTATCGTTGCGTCAGCGCTATCGTCGGCTGCTCGGGCTTCTACGCCTTTCCCGATGACCGCGACAAATTCTGTGGCCAGCCCCCATATTATGTCATTCACAATCCCCTGGCTGCCAATCCCCTCCCCCAGCCTTGGCTCCCAGGTGCGATCGAATATGTCGTCACTGCACAGGAGGCGAACCACCTTCAATTGGAGCGGGTCCCGTCCTAGGCGTACCCTGTTCGCAATCCTGATGGCTCATCACGAAAGCGCCACTTCCAGCGCTGCCAGACCGGCCTGATGCCTTTTGGGCTGCGTGTCTCTGAACCTATGAATGTTCAGCAATTTGAACTGCGGCGCTGGAAGCTCACGGATCGCGGGCATGGGGAAGCTTTCCCACTCCGGATCCCCGGCCTCGAAGCTGCTGAGAAACCGTCGATCATCGGCATCGAACGAGGCATGAATCGTCTGCACAAGGCGATCGAGCGTTTCGACATGATCGTCGTAGGTGAATGGCTCGAAGGGCATTCCTTCGAACTGAGCCTTGAACGTGGCGCTTTGGTCCTTTCGTGTTGATGGCCGTTGAGAAGTGACCCGGGAAGGGCCCAAATTTCCACTGAGAAGTGACCCATGTTGAACTCACCCCTGGCTTTGGCGAGCGAGGGGTCATGGAGTGTTGGACATGGCGTTATTGAGCGTTATCCGGCGCTGGCATTTCCGCGATCATCTGTCGATCCGTGAGATTGCGCGGCGTACCGGGCTGTCACGTAATACGATCCGTAAATATCTACGTTCGGACACGATCGAGCCGCGGTTCAAGGTGCCCGATCGGCCGAGCAAACTGGACCCGTTCGCGGAACGGCTGTCAGCCTGGCTGAGACGGGAGATGGGTCGGACCCGCAAGCAGAAGCGGACGATGAAGCAGCTGCATGCCGATCTGGTAAGCCTGGGCTATGAAGGCTCCTACAATCGGGTGGCGGCCTTTGCCCGGGACTGGCGCGATGATTATCGTCGTGAGCAACAGATGAGCGGGCGCGGGACATTCGTGCCGCTGTCCTTCGCACCCGGGGAAGCATTCCAGTTCGATTGGAGCGAGGACTGGGCGATCATCGGCGGCGTGCGCACTAAACTGCAGGTCGCCCACTTCAAGCTCAGTTACAGCCGGGCCTTCCTCGTGCGGGCCTATTTGCTCCAGACCCACGAGATGCTGTTCGACGCCCATAATCACGCCTTCCGCGTGCTGGGTGGCGTTCCGCGCCGTGGGATATACGACAATATGCGCACCGCCATCGACAAGGTCGGGCGCGGCAAGGAGCGCAACGTCAACAACCGCTTCCTCACCATGGTCAGTCACTATCTGTTCGAGGCCGAGTTCTGTAATCCGGCAGCGGGCTGGGAAAAGGGCCAGGTCGAGAAGAACGTCCAGGATGCCCGGCATCGGCTATGGCAACCCACGCCGCAGGCGGAAAGCCTGGATGCTCTCAACCTATGGCTGGAGGAGCGCTGCAAGGAGCTGTGGCAGGATATCCCGCACGGGATCGAAGCGGGTTCGGTCGCCGATGCCTGGGCCGATGAAGTGGAATGTCTGATGCCGGTGGGCAGACCGTTCGATGGCTTTGTCGAATATGGCAAACGGGTCTCGCCAACCTGTCTGATCCACCTGGAACGCAACCGTTACAGCGTGCCGGCGTCCTTCGCCAATCGGCCCGTCAGCCTGCGGGTCTATCCCGATCGCTTCCTGGTCGTCGCTGAAGGACAGGTGATATGCGAGCACCGGCGTATCATCGACCGATCCCATGATGGTCCCGGCCACACCGTCTATGACTGGCGTCATTATCTCGCCGTCGTTCAACGCAAGCCCGGCGCCCTGCGCAACGGCGCGCCCTTCCTCGAACTGCCTGAGGCCTTCCAGCGGCTGCAACGACATCTGCTGCGCAATCCCGGCGGCGACAGGGAAATGGTCGAAATCCTCGCGTTGGTTCTGCACCATGACGAACAGGCGGTACTGACCGCCGTCGCCATGGCGCTGGATGCGGGCGTTCCGACCAAGACGCACATCCTCAACCTGCTGCACCGGCTGCTTGATGGAAAACCGCTCTCGACGCCGCCGGTGACGGCGCCACAGGCGTTGAGGCTGGTCAGCGAGCCGATGGCCAATGTCGAGCGCTATGATGCGTTGCGCGGGGAGAACCGTCATGCGTCATGATCCCGCCACCGGCGCCCTCGTCGTGATGCTGCGCGGTCTGAAAATGCCCGGCATGGCCCAGGCCGTGACCGACCTCATGCAGCAGGGATCGCCCGCCTTCGAGGCGGCGGTGCCGATCCTCTCCCAGTTGCTCAAAGCCGAGACGGCCGAACGAGAGGTCCGGTCCGTGGCCTATCAGCTCAAGGTCGCGCGGTTCCCGGCCTATCGCGATCTGGCGGGCTTCGACTTTGCCAGCAGCGAGGTCAATGAGGCGCTGGTCCGGCAGCTTCACCGCTGCGACTTTATCGACGTCGCCGACAATATCGTGCTGGTCGGCGGCCCGGGCACCGGCAAAACCCATGTCGCCACGGCCCTGGGCGTTCAGGCTATCGAGCACCATCGAAAACGGGTCCGCTTCTTCTCCACGGTCGAACTGGTCAACGCCCTCGAACAGGAAAAGGCCCAGGGGCGAGCCGGGCAGATCGCCAACCGGCTCGTCCACTCGGACCTCGTCGTGCTGGACGAACTGGGTTATCTGCCGTTCAGTGCCTCCGGCGGCGCGCTGCTCTTCCACCTGCTGAGCAAATTATACGAGCGCACCAGCGTCATCATCACGACCAACCTGAGCTTCAGCGAGTGGGCCACCGTGTTCGGCGACGCCAAGATGACCACCGCGCTCCTCGATCGCCTTACCCATCACTGCCACATACTGGAGACCGGCAACGACAGCTTCCGGTTCAAAAACAGCTCCGCCCAGCAGGCTAAACCCAGAAAGGAGAAACCCCGTCTTGACCCACCAATGACATCCGAAACATAACCATCAGGCGGGTCACTTCTCGGTGGAAATCCCGGGTCACTTCTCAACGGCAATCAACACTGATCAGAGGTGGCGTGCCTTTCCCCGCCAAGCGGATCATGAAGGCTTCCATAATATCCCGCCCTTTCGCACTAAGCGCTAGACAGGTGAACCGCTGATCCGGCAGCTCTTTCGCACGCTCTACGAGGCCAAGATCAATGAGCTTGCTCACCCAGCGGCGGCCGGTGCTTGGCGGCACGCCGGCAATTGTTGAGACACTGCTGGTTTTCACCCGAACCCCGCGGGCAAGTGCGGTGTAAAGGTCGAGCAGGATGTCCCATGCTGGGTCCGAGAAGAGCTCGCCGCCCATCACCTCTTCCCGGAGGCGCCTGGCCGTCAGCACCCAATATGCGAGCTGTGCACCGGGCAAAGCGGATTCCGACGGATCGACCGACACGGTTTGTGTCAGACCGTCAGCGCGCGCGCGCGCAACACTGAACTCCTTTTCATCGCGGAATGACGCTCCACGGCGCCGTTGCCCTTTCGGCCCAGACACTACACATCTACCATTTGGGAAGGGGTCTGGGCCTGCGACATTCGTTTGACCGACGGTCCACGACTGCGCCTGCTCGGACCGATGGAAGCGGGCCGTGATGATGATCGGTCCAGCGGACCAGGCCGATCCCAATCTCCCTCCGGTCGGATCAGCATATAGGGGTCAACACCAATGATGAGCCGGTCCTGCGTCGCCGCGAGGCTCGCCTCAAGCTCGACATATTCGACCTCGGAGAAGGTGAAATGCGGTCGTCCCGCGATCGCCCTGAACCCGAAGATACCCCAGAAGCGGACCAGGTCGCTGCGCGAGTGTCCGTAAGCCTTGAGGTACCCCTTGCGACGGCAATGGTCGATCGCCTCACGGACGAGCCGAAAGGATAATCGCGAGTTCCTGAATTCGTGCCTGACAGCGAGGCGTTCGAATTTTACGAAATCCGCGAAATAGCGCAC
>JAHFPU010000121.1:0-777 GCA_023266635.1 Sphingobium sp. | reverse complement strand
AGTCGTTCCCGTCGAACTCCTCGTCGAACGGGCAATCCTGTTCCGCCAT
This sequence comes from Sphingobium sp., assembly GCA_023266635.1. Lineage (GTDB taxonomy): Bacteria > Pseudomonadota > Alphaproteobacteria > Sphingomonadales > Sphingomonadaceae > Sphingobium. The sequence continues at coordinate 728 of JAHFPU010000121.1, read as the reverse complement.
GTAAGTCGCCGACCGGACCGTAAAGCATTTCAGAATGTCTTCCATCGTGCGGGCCACACGCACCGTGATCGCGCCTGCTGCCCGGGCAACGGCTTCGTTCTCGAAGACCGGGAATCCCGAGCGCGGGGACAGCGCCAGCAGATCCGCAGCGGCATTGGGATAGGCGGCCCGCGCTTCGACGAACCCCATGGCAGGGAACAGACGAGACGTGTGCCCGGTCACGCCTCGCGTGAATAGCGGACAACCCTCAGGCGCGAGCCGGCCGAGAAGGGGAGCGAGCGCACGAAGCGTGGGGGTCAGCGTGCCGGGCGCAAAGATCAGCCAGATGTAGATCGCGTGGGGGCGCTCATCGGCGCTGCAGACCATCGTCAAGTCCGGCCGCATTCCGCTGAATTGCTGATTTGCGAGCGCCCAGGCCCCTCGCCGATTGAGCGGGAGATAGGCGAGGAAAGCCGGTCGATCCGCTCGTTCGCCCCGCTCCCCCACGAGATGAAAGATGTCCGGGTTGTGCGCGATTGCCGCCGCGGCGACATCGTCGGAGACCAGCCCTCCCAGATGGATTCTCGCAACCGCCAGAGCAGCAAGCGCTTCTTCCGAGCTCGCCGGGCGCGTCACCGACACACGCTCCTCGCCAGTGGCGCAGAGCCGTTGGACGCGCTCGGAAAATGCCATCGTGTGAAAGCCGTTGATCGCAGCGGCCTGTATGTTCGCCTGATACATGGATCACC
>JAHFPU010000120.1 GCA_023266635.1 Sphingobium sp. | reverse complement strand
GCAGCCGGGCGACCATCGGGGATTTGCTCGCCATGCCGGGCATTGAAGACATCGCGTTCGATCCACCGCGCCTGACCGACCGCCCCCGTCCGGCGGATCTGTCGTGATGTATTTGCTCGATACCAATGTGGTTTCCGAATTGCGCAAGGTCGCATCGGGAAAGGCGGACAAGAACGTCATCGCGTGGAACAACACTGTGGCCGTCGCCGGCCTGTATCTATCGGCCATAGTGATCCACGAGATCGAGTTGGGCGTGCTCCTCATGGAGCGGCGTGACCCCACGACGGGGGCGTTGTTCCGCGCCTGGCTCGATGGCCATGTCCTGCCGGTGTTCTCCAGCCGAATTCTCGCTGTCGACACAGCCGTCGTACAACGCAGCGCCCAGTTGCATGTGCCGCACACACGGCCCGATCGCGACGCTTTCATAGCGGCAACGGCACTCGTCCACGGCATGACCGTGGTGACGCGCAATGTGAAGGATTTCGATGCAACGGGCGTTGCGATACTAAATCCGTGGGATGCAGCAGCACCGACCGCGACCAGTGAGTGATCAAAACAGGCTTAGGGCTTGCGCCGATCGACAACAGAGAGGTGGCTCGTCTTTCACGGGGAGAGGATCATGGCTGATGAGCCGCAATGGTATGCCGGTGTCGACTGGGCGAGCGAGAGCCATCATGTGTGTGGATCGGCGTGAGCTGATGACCCCGCTATGGCTGCCCGACAGCGCACAGAGACGCGTCGACGTTAGAAGCCCAGCTCAGTTTACAAATCCAAGCGATCTCAGGCGTTAGCGGGGCAAATGCCCCCCAAAATGGGGGTCAGAATTGGACGCCGATAAGGGGTCATCATTGCGAGCCGTTTGACAGATATGCCCGGCCCGACGCCCCCTCCGATGCCGGAGACACATGGCGAGTAGCGCTGCTCGACTATAATCGCAAGCCCGGCGCAAATCCGCTCGGCCTTTGCCGTGCGATCGACCTCTACACCAACCCTGCCTATGGTCAGCTGGCGGCGCGATACGGCGCAGAACGCACCTCATCAACAACCGGTGTGTTCGATTGTCATGCGTCGGCGGCGTTCTTCTCAGGAACGCCCACGGGGGAGGTGTCGGTGCCTGTCAGCCGCGCCACATGCGCCATGTCCTGCAACTGCTCGAAGGCCGCCCAAGCCCCACCTCCTTGCCGCAAGCTCTCACGGCCTGACGCCGGACCTCCGGCGGCCGCATGGCGAGACAGCGAAGTTGCTTAACGTAACTACAAGACTTCATCCGCAAGCTGAGAGCAGATCCCGATCAGAAGATTCCGTCTGATGGTTGGTGATGCTCGTCAAGCCAGGAGGCCGGAGCGCAATCCGTAAGGATGCCTCATGAAAGCGGGGCGGAATCCTGTTTTCCGTCCGATTGCGCGACCGACCAAGAATCGAGAGCTATGGGAGGAAGCGAAGGTGAACGGCAATCGCTTCAGAGGGCAGAAGGCTCAAGCAGGAGAGAACAGCCATGAAAGCCGTCATTGTTCATGCCTTCACGGCGCTGTTCGTGTTCTGCGTGATCTATGCCATGATCACAGATTATAGCCGGCTGCGCATCCCGAACATGGTTTCCATCGTGCTGACGCTGGCCTTCTTTCCCTTCGCGCTGATCGTCGGCCCTGAGGCCATGCCGCTCCTCGAGCATCTGGGGCTGGCCGCGCTGATCTTCGCTCTCCTGTTTCTGTGCTTTGCCTTCGGCTGGATGGGCGGAGGCGACGTCAAGCTGGCTGGCGCGATCATGTTGTGGGTGGGCCCTAGCCAGGGGATGAATTTCGTGCTGCTGTTCGCCGTGCTGGGCGGCGCGCTCGGGCTCGGGCTGTGGTCGTTGCGGCTTGCGATGGTCCAATACCCCCAGATCGAGACCGTGCCGGGGATGGCCAAGTTCAGCGGCTGGGCGCGCAACGGCATATGCCCCTATGCGCTGCCGATCGGCGCGGCGGGGCTGATCGTGGCGCCCGCGCTTTTCGCCAGGGTGTGAACGCCGGCAGACAGGTCTCGGCCAGGTTCGCGCATCGGCTGCGCAAGCCGTAGGCGCGCCCGCGCTCGCGTCATCATCTGGCCAGTCGCAGCTTGCTAAGGCCGAGCGCGATATCCTGGAAAGCGGCCTGCAAATCCTCTGCGCTTGGCGTGTTGAAGAAGTTGGCCGGTTCCGTGGCGCAGCCGCGCATGATGTTGTCGATGGTCGAACCCGCGGTGATGCCGAAGCCGATCGTGTACATGATGATGTCCTGGTCCTTGGGATCGCCGTCCTTGTCGGCCTTGATGGTCTGGCAAAGCGTGGTCAGCTTGGAATTGAGCGTGGCCTCGGCGTTGGAGCCGCTCGTTGAGCCCATATTGCCGTTGTCCGCATAGCCATAGGACGTGAAGGCCGATTTGTACGGCCCGTTGCCGCCGCCGCCGACATCGTTGCGCCCGTCGGTCAGCAGGATGATCACCTTCAAGGTCTCGGGATCGTCATAGGGCACGCCCTCGGTGAAGGGGATGCCCGGCGAGATCACCCGCCAGCCCCAGGCGAGACCTTCGGGAATCACGGTGTTGCCCTGGGCTTTCATCTTGCCGAGCGCCGTGGTGATGATGGTTTTGACGTTGGTCAGCGGCTGGATGGGGCCGGTGGGGCAATTATAGTTGGGGCCTGCGCCCCATCCCGCCCATTGCGGACTGTCGCGATAGAAGGTGTAATTCTTGTATTTGCCGGTGGCGATGCCGTCCTTCAAATAGCTGTTGTTCGGCATGAAACGGGCGTTGCTCGGGTCCATATCCATCTCGTCCGGGGCGAAATACGGCGTGAACAGCGTATTGGCGGTTGCCTTGGAGGGCGCCACATCGGAGAGGTCGTTGCCGCCGAGCCGGGAGCGCACGCAGCCGCCCCATGCCTTCCCCAACTTGTCGAATGCCTGGAACAGGCTGCTGTAGCCGTTGCCGATGTCATTGAGGATCTGCTCGCTATTGAGGCTCGTCGGCACCGTCTCGTCCATGATGGCGGAGCCGCGAAAGCCGGAACCGATGTTCACCGTATTCGCGAAAGGTACGAGCCCGATCTTGATGTAGCGCGACTCCGTATCCTTCTGGAAAAGGATATCGACCAGCGCGCTCGCCGCGGATTTCAGGGCATCGATCTTCTTCATTCCCCCGGCAAATTCGCCCATCGACCCGGTGTTATCGAGCACCATGACGACTTCCATCTTGGTCTGCTTCATCGTGGCCATGCCGCCCACCGTCACCGACAGCGTGTCGTAGCCGGCAAAGGACAGGAAGGTCGTATCCATTTCAGCGGTGGCGGAGACGCTGACGCCATCGCCATTGCGCACTACCGAGAAGCCCTTCAGAACGCCGATGGCGGCATCGGGATAGTGGGCGCGGATATAGCTCTCGCCCTTGGCGGTGGCCTCCGCGTCGGTGAGGCTCGGCATCTGAGCGACGGCGAGCGCCGCCGCGTCCACCGCGGCCGCTAGCTGCCGCTTGATCACCAGCGTCTGACCGTAGTCAATCGCCACGGCGACGACCATCAGTATCGGCACGATCATCAATGTGAATAAAATAAGAACGACGCCGTTTTGGTCGCCATTGAGTTTTTTTACCCTGTTGAGAAAGCGGCGACTGATAAAATTCATCGGATTTATTCTGACGGATTTGAGGCGTTGTTCCGGAGACACTGCGCGAATGCGCAATTCGTCCTATTATGGAGATAAAATGTTGCCCTATCGTCGCTAAAATGCCTCCATTTCCGGAGTTCCCGATGCGGGGACTTCGCCTCCCATTGGAACACGGGAAGCGGGGGACACTTTGGGCGAGAGCGGTGCAGCAGCGATGGACGGTGACAAAGCGCCGGATCAATCGGCCCGAGGCAAAGCCGGGAGGCGCTGGCGGCTGGTTAGCCGATTGCGCGGGGACAAGCGCGGCGCCGCCATGGTCGAATTCGCGCTGGTGATGCTGCCCTTCTTCATCCTGGTCTTCGGGATCTTCGAGGTCGGGCTCGTCATATGGGGCGGGCTGGAACTCGACAACGCCACCATCGACGCGGCGCGTCTGGTTCGCACGGGGCAGGCGCAGTCCGGCAAATACGACGCGAACCGTGTCAAGCAGGAGGTCTGCGCGCGGGTTTCGTTGCTGTTCGACTGCACGTCGAAGTTGCGCGTGGATGTCCGCAACTTCCCGAACTTCGGCAGCATGGCCCCGCCGCAGCCGTTCGATGCCCAGGGCCAATTCAAGGACAATTTCTCCTACCAGCCCGGTGGACCGCAGGAGATCGTGCTGATGTCCACCTATTACGAATGGCCGCTTCTCAACATCATTAGCAGTATGAGCCTGGGCAACATGGCGAGCGGCAACCGCCTGCTCCAGGCTTCGACGGCCTTTCGCAACGAGCCGTTCCCGGAGGACAAGTGATGATGCCATTGCGGCGGTTCATCGACCGATCCGGCCGTGGCTGCCGGCGTTTTGCCGTGGCTGCCGAAGGAGCGTCGATGATCGAGTTCACGCTCGCTTTCCCGATCATGGTCGCGCTGTTCGTGGGCGTCGTGGAATTCAGCGAGGCGTTCGCGGTCAAGCGGAAGCTGACCAATGCCGCCGCCGCCGTGTCCGACCTCGTTGCGCAGAACGCGCAGGTGAGCACCGCCGACCTGAGCGACATCGCCAAGGTCGCCGATACGCTGCTCGCGCCCTATGGCCCCGGCAATCTCGGCTTGGTGATCAGCAGCGTGGAAGCCGACCAGAAAGGGGCAACCCAGGTCGGCTGGAGCTATGCGCGTGGGTTCGGCGCAAGCGCGCGCGGGCAGGGCGGCGCATTCTCCCCTCCCACCGGACTGACCGAGCCGAACTCCAGCATCATCGTGGCCGAGACCAGCTATCAGTTCACGCCTACGATTGCCCTGTATCTGACCGGCGCCCTGAACCTGACCGGCCAGGCCTACTTCCGGCCACGAGCTACGCGCGTCGTCCAGAAGGTCAACTGACGCCCTTCTGCAAGACTCGCAATGTTAAGAAGGTGATGTTTATCAAATACATCATGTAAAACGCCGTTGTTAGCTATCCTTAAGTGAAAATCATTCGAATTTAATAATTGGTCAATCTAAATCTCCCTCCGATTAATGAATTTTAATTACAGAAATCTCAGTAATCGGAATCGACGAGGGAGGTGTCATTAACATCTAGCATCGCATTATTAAGAAAATACACTACAACTTAATTGGTTAAATTAAGAATATCCGCTCGTAAAGATTGCATTAAAGCTGCGCCTGCCGTTTTATGTATATGCATCCGGCGACATCGAAGAGCCGAATGCAGTCGAGGCGAGCCGCCCCCCCAATTATCGGCTTCTCCCCGAAATGGCAGCATCTAGCAGTTTTTACCAAATGGAGCCCACCATGCAGATCAATCTCTCCGCCCTCGCGACCCGTTTCGCCAAAGACGAAAGCGGCGCCGCTCTTCTGGAATACTCCATCCTGATCGGCCTCATCACTGCCGGCGTGATCGGCTTCATTACCGGCGCTGGCACCTGGGTCAGCAGCAAGTGGTCGGCCCTCGCTACCGCCGGCATCCATTAAAGCACACAAGGATAGCGGTTCAACGAGGGTAGGAGCGACGTTCATGCGCCTCGGAATCGAAGAGCCGAATGCAGTCGAGGCGAGCCGCCCCCCCAATTATCGGCTTCTCCCCGAAATGGCAGCATCTAGCAGTTTTTACCAAATGGAGCCCACCATGCAGATCAATCTCTCCGCCCTCGCGACCCGTTTCGCCAAAGACGAAAGCGGCGCCGCTCTTCTGGAATACTCCATCCTGATCGGCCTCATCACTGCCGGCGTGATCGGCTTCATTACCGGTGCTGGCACCTGGGTCAGCAGCAAGTGGTCGGCCCTCGCCACCGCCGGCATCCATTAAAGCACGCAGAGATCGCGGTTCAACGAGGATAGGGGCGACGTTCATGCGCTTCGGAAATGTCTTAACCCTTGGCGCCGCGCTGATATGCGCCACCGCCGCTTCCTTTCTCGCCCGTTCCTGGATGAACGAGCAGACCGCTGTCAGGCACGTCATGGTCGCTATGCCTCAGGAAACGATGCCGCCAGCCACGAGCCCGATCGTGGTGGCGGCACGGAACCTGGAGCCAGGCGAAAAGCTCAGCTCCGACATGCTGCGGACCGTGGCATGGCCGAACGATGCCCGCCTGAACGGTGCATTCGAGAACCCGGCGCTCCTGGCTCAGCCCGGACAGGAGCGGACAGTCCTGACCGCCATCACGGCGAATGAGCCGGTCATGGAGCCTAAGCTCTACAAGGCAGGGCAGGGCTCTCTTGCTTCCAACCTTGGCGGCAGCATGAATGCAGTCACGATCCGCGTGAACGAGGTGGCCGGCGTGGCTGGCTTCGTTCAGTCGGGCGACCGGGTGGACGTCTTCATGACAGCCGGCGGTAAGTCCGGCGAGGGCGGAACGCCTGTCGCCGAGCAGCCCTCGGTGGTCGTGCTCCTGAGGAACGTCCGTGTCCTGGCGACCGATCAGACGACCGAACGCAAGGGGCAGGCCGCCCCGGCCAAGGCTGTCACGCTCGAAGTTGGGACGCAGGACGCCCAGAAGCTCATTCTCGCCTCGACGATCGGCGAGTTGTCGCTGGCCCTGCGCCGCGCCAATGGCGGCGGGGATATCCCGACGCGGCCGATCGCGGCGGACGAACTCATCACCGGCTCGATCCCCGTGACAGCCAAGCCGGCACAGGTCGTCACCGTCGTGCGGGGCGGCGAGCGTCAGGAATATGTCATGCAGTCCGGCGCGGTGGCGGCGCGGAAGGTGCGCTGACGAGAATCGCGGATGCAGGCCGGCCATCGCGCCGGCCTCTTCCACGCCCCCGATGGCACGGCCGGCCCTTCATCGCAAAGGTTTCCCCCACCATTGTGCGATCACAGGGCAGTGATGGTCCACTATGGGACGCATCTGTTGGCAGAGGCGAATTCGATCGTTTTCCGCAAGCTTCGCGCAAGTTCCCAGGCCGGATGATCAGCGTTGAGCAAGCCTGAGTCTCCGCGAGTCGACCGGGCACGATGACCAACAGCGGCATGTGCATGCCAAAGCAGGAAGGATCGGCGGGAATGGCTTGGGGGGAAGCGTTTCTCAAGGGTTTTTTACCACGCTCCGAACGTCGATGCGAATGGATGCCGGCAGCCGCCTCGCTGCCCGGCCTTTGTGCCGTTGTGCTGGCAAGCCTGCTCGCGGCGAGCGGCGGTGCTGCCCAGACCCCGCCGGTAACGGGATACAAGATCGACGTGCCGGCCGCGTCCGGAAAGCCCGCCTCCACCGCGCCGGCGCCTATTCAGCGGCTGGACATCAAGGTCACGGTGCATAAGGCCGAAACCATCAGCATGCGCACGCCCTTCACCGAGGCCCTGGTCGGCAATGCCGAGGTGGCCGACATCGTGCCGCTGACCAACAGTTCGCTCTATATCGTTGGCAAGAAGATCGGCGTGACGCGCCTCACGCTTCTCGACCAGGAGAAGCGGCCCTCGGGAGTCGTCGATGTCGAGGTCACTTACGATATGTCCGTGCTCAAGGCCCAGCTCAAGGGGTTGCGCGGCGTGAAGGTGAAGTCGGTCAACGGCAAGATCCTGCTGACGGGCATGGCCCCCGACGCGGTCACGATGCAGCAGGCCGTGCTGCTGGCCGAGCAGATCGCCCCCGGCGATGTCACGAACGCACTCACGGTCGCCGCGCCACAGCAGGTGCTGCTTGAAGTGCGCTTCATCGAAGCGGACCGGACCGCCACGCGAGCCTTTGGCTTCAACAGCCTGGTCGCGGGCAATGAGGTGGTGGGCGTCACCGGCCTCGAAAGCACGACTGGAACTATCTCTAGCGGTGCAAATGGCAACTTGGTCAGCGACCTGGTCAACAACTTGTCCGGCGGGCTTGCGGTCAATGGCACGCCATTCGGCGCGCTGATCGGGCGGGTGCTGATGGGCGGCGCTTCGGCAGACCTCATCGTCAAGGCGCTGGAGCAGCGCGGCGTGGCCCGCCGCCTCGCCGAGCCCAATCTGGTGGCGCTGTCGGGCGATACGGCAAGCTTCCTCGCCGGCGGCGAGTTTCCGTTTCCGGTTTCGTCGGACAACGACAAGATCACCGTGGAATTCAAGAAGTTCGGCGTTGGACTGGCCTTTACCCCGACTGTACTCGGCGATGGGCAGATCAATCTGAAGATCGAACCCGAAGTGAGCGAACTGGATCCGACGAACTTCATCCGCATCGGCAACAATGTGGAGATCCCCTCGCTCATCGTCCGGCGCGCTTCCACCACGGTCGAGCTGCGCGACGGACAGAGCTTCGCCGTGGCCGGTCTGCTTCAGGGCAGCAATATCAAGAACCAGCGCCAGCTCCCATGGATCGGCGATGTGCCGGTGCTCGGAATGCTGATGCGCAGCGCTGCGTGGCAGAAGCGGGAGACCGACCTCGTCATCATCATCACCCCGCATCTGGTCAAGCCGAGGATACCCGGCGAGAGGCTGGCCACCCCGCTCGACAGCCATGTGTCGTCCAACGACAGCGAGTTCTTCCTGCGCGGTCTTCCGGAAAAGCAGGTCAAGCCAGCCTCGTCCTGGACGGGCCACATCATCGACTGGGACGGGGACCGGACCGTCGATCCAAGTCATAAGGGATATAAGAATTGATCCATCATCACCGCATCACCGCCATCGGCGCCACGCTAATCGGACTGGCTGTCGCCGCCGCCGCACTGCCCGTTTTGGCCGACCCTTACGACTATCGCGACCGGCGCGACACCCTCACTTCCAGCGCCGGCAATGCGCAAGCCTCCAACATCGCCGTTCACACGGTCGATCCCTGGCCGCGCCACGCCAGGAATTCGCGCATTAACCTCGATGGCAGGCGCGCGGGCCTTGCCATCACCCGATACCAGAAGAACCAGTCCATTCCGCCGAAGGGTCTGGAAAACACGCCCCCGGACCTCTCCGGGCAGGGAGCTTCGGTTGCGAAGTAAGCAGCCTGAGAAGCGAGCACGAAGTGGGATGGGTGTAATGGCGTTCATGGGAGAAGGGCGGCTGGCGGTCCTGGATCGGACGAGCAAGCAGTCCACGGCCGAGGTAAGTCAGGACGATATGACCGACAAGAGCAGTTCCAAGTCTGGCCAGCAGCAGGATGTCCTGCTCGTCACCCAGGATGGCGAACTGACGGAGCGCCTGCGCGCCGGCTTCGCCGAGAACGGCCATTTCGCCTTCCGCTCGCTGAAGGGCACCGCCGCCGGGATCGAGGAATGGCAAGCCGACACGGCCCTGCCGACGGTCGTCATCATCGACCTGAAGGCGGCATTGCCCGAAGACTTCGCGGCGCTCGAACGCATCAAGCGCGCGCGTTTCGCCGCAACGCCGATCATCGCCGTGACGAACTATCTCGATCAGGACGTCGTCCGGCGGCTGGTGCAGATCAAGGTTGATGACTGGCTGCCCGTGGAAAGCGGCTTTGCCGACCTCCATAAATCATGCGAGCGGCTGGTGCGCGCGCCTGCCCTGGAGCGGCGGGTGCGAGAGGCGGTCTGCTATTCCTTCTTGCCCGCAGCCGGCGGGTCGGGCAATACGATCCTCGCCATCCAGGCGGCCTTCCAGCTCCTGGCCGAGAAACGCCAGCCCGCGCCGTCCGTCTGCTTGGTCGATCTCAATTTCCAGGATGGGGCGGTCGCCGA
>JAHFPU010000005.1 GCA_023266635.1 Sphingobium sp. | reverse complement strand
GCATGTGGCCAAACAGCCGAAGTTCGCGACTTGTACGCAATAGGATTCGACCCGCTGCTACGCGCGAGCGAACGCCCGGAGGCCGCGGGTTTCGCGTTGTCGGACGATGTGCGCGCGGAACTGAAGATAGTCGAGCGCGCCAGTGTGATCGTACTGGTCTATCCTGTCTGGTTCGGCATGCCGCCGGCGATCATAAAGGGTTATGTCGATCGCGTCCTTGGGGCGGGAGTGACCGCGACCGCAATCCGCCACAATCAGCATAAAGGACGGCTTACGGGAAAGCGCATCGTCCTGCTTACTACCTCAGGCGCAACCCTGCCCTGGCTCGCCGAGCGCGGGCAATGGCATGGCTTGAAAGAGGCGTTCGACTATTATCTCGAGGCGATTTTCGGCCTGAGTGATTGCGATCACGAGCACTTCGACTCGATCGTGAGCCCCCTCTCTCCAGTTTACGCGGCGGAATGCCTGGAACGCGCAGCGGAACGCAGCCGCCAGACGTGCAGTGTCTTGCTGAGTGCGGCGCACGAGGCCGCGAAGTCATGCAAGCTGGCGAGGCGCCAAGCGCAAGCCTAACGTCTCAAGCCGCCAGATCACGGAGCGCATTGGTGGATAGCATGACGTGCTGGGTGCACATCTTCAGTAGAGCGGCCCGATGCGTGACCACGATCAGCCCTTGTTGCGTACGCATCAGGCGGGTGTTCAGTCGTTGGATTACTTGCTGTTCGGTCTGCCCATCGAGCGCCTCCGTCGGTTCGTCGAGCAGCAGCCAAGGCGCGCGCGCGTTGTAGGCACGGGCCAGGCATAGTCGCCGCCGCTCGCCCCCGGACAGCCGGGAACCGTCCTCGCCGACCCAGCTATCCAGTCCCTCGGGCAACAGGCGAATACGGTGTCCAAGACAGGCATCGTCCAGCGCCTGCCACAGTTCGGCATCGTGGGCGTCCGGCCGCGCCAGGAGCAGATTGTCGCGGATCGACCCCGCCAGCAATTGCGCATCCTGAGGGCACCAGGCGAACATGCCGCGCAACACGGCTGGGTCCATGCCGACAAGGGGTCGCCCCCCGACGAAGATGCCGTCCGTCCCGTCTGTACGCAGGCCCAGCAGCGTTTCCAGCAGCGTCGTCTTGCCGACACCCGATACGCCGGTGATCGCGATGCGCGCGTCCGGTGGCGCGGTCAGCGAGAGCCCAGGAAGCGCCAGCGTCGGGTTACAGGCCGGCCCAATCGTGACGGCAGCAGCCACCGGTCGAAACAGGTCCGAAAGCCGTTCCGTCGCCTCGATCGTCGCGCCGCGAGCCGCGCGGTCGCGCAGCAGCGGCGCCAATCCGTCGATCGTGGTCACCGCCGTCAACGCGGACAACGCGGCAAGCGGCACGCCAGCGGGCAATGCGACGACGAACGCCGCCACCGCGCCCAATCCTGCCATGCCCGCGGCGATGGCCTCGGCACGGGCTGCAACGCGTGCCTGATCCCGTCGCGTTGCGGCCAGTCGCGCATCCAGACGTGCGATCTGATCGATCGTCGTGTCCTGCATCGCATAGCAGCGAAGTTCGGGGGCTGCGGACAATTGGGTGGCCAGCAGTTCGCGCATCTCGCCCTGCATCCGCTGGAGCGCGACGCCGTGCTGGCGCCCGACGGCGAGGTGACGGAACGTTACCGCCAGCGTCAGGCCCGTCATCGCGGCCAGCGTTCCAGCGACGATCGGTCCGGCGGCCGCCGTCAGGGCGACGCCGGTCGCCACCGCCGCCACCGCTGCCCATGTTGCGGACCGGCGCACGACCGCGCCTTCGATCGCGCCGACGTCCTGCACCAGCCGCGCCGTCGCGCTGCCGGTGCTCAACGCAAGCGCCTGCCGCACCGGTGCTGCGGCGATGGAGCGGAACAGCGCCGGCCTGACCCGCGCAAGCACGGCAAAGGCGGCGGCATGGCTCGCCAGTCGCTCGCCATAGCGCGCGCCTGTGCGCACGATCGCCAGCAGCCGGATGCCAGCGCTCGGAAGCATGTAGTTGAAGACGCGCGCCGTCGCCGCGCCGGCGAGACCCGCGGCGCCCGCTGCGGTGATGAACCAGCCGGACAGGCCGAGCAGCACGATCGTCGCACCCGCGACCGCTGCTGCGAGCAGCGCGGCACGTCGCAGCGTTGCGGCTTCCTTGCGGATCTCATCGTGCAGCAAGCTTTCGAAGGCGTTCACGCATGCCCTCCCAGAATGACGACACGGTCGGCGATCGCCGCCAGTCTGGCCGAATGCGTCGCGATGATGACGGTTCGACCGGTGCAGGCACGGGCCAGTAACGCGATTATCTCTTCCTCCGCTGCCGCATCGAGGTGCGCCGTGGGTTCATCGAGCAGAAGCAGGGGTGCGTCCTTCAACAGCGCACGCGCAATCCCGATGCGCCGGCGCTCGCCGCCGGATAGACCGCCCCCGCGCGCATCGATCATCGCCTCCAGGCCTTCCGGCCGGCGCGCGAGGGCAGGGCCGAGGCCTGCGGCATCGGCCGCAGCAGCGATTCCGGCTGCATCCGCCGTGCGATCCCCCAGCGCAATCGCCTGACCGATAGTTCCCGGCGGGATCAGCGGGTTCTGTCCGGCCCATGCTGCCACCGCAGCGACGCTGCCGCCGAGGGGCAAGGGCGCTCCGTCGATCAGGATCGTCCCTTCCGAGACTGGAGCAAGACCAAGCAGACTATGAAGCAGGCTGGTCTTGCCGCTGCCCGATGGACCGACCAGCGCCAGCGTTTCCCCGGACTCGATCGTCAGCGAGAGGTTGATCACCGCAGCCTCGTCGCGGTCCTGATAACGGATCGTCACTGCCTGAAAGGCGACGCTTGGGGCGACGGCTGCCCTAGGGAGCTGCACCGGCGCGATGGCGCTATCGCTCAACAGCGGAGCCAGCCGTTCCGCGGCCGTCTGCGCCGCCTGCCGCTCGTGATAAGCAGCGGCCAACCTTCGCATCGGCGCGTAGAATTCGGGCGACAGGGCAAGGACGAAGAAGGCGTCGCCCAGATCAAGCGTCTCGAGCGACCCGAACGGCAGCAACCCCAACAGAGCAAAGCCGCAATAGACGGCGACCAGCGCAACAGACAGCGCCGCGAAGAACTCCAGCGCGCCGGACGAGACGAACGCCACGCGCAGGACGCCCATGGTGCGGGTGGCTAGATCTTCGGCAGCACGACCGATATGGTCCGCCTCGCGCTGCTCGGCGCGAAAGGCCAATACGACGGGCAACGCCCGCACGCGATCGGCGAACAGTGCGGACAGCCGCGACAAGGCCATGAACTGGCGTCGCGACCGGTCCGCCGCGGCACCCCCCGCCAGGATCATGGCGGCGACGAAGGGCAGCAATGTCGCGAGCAGGATCAAGGCGCTGACCCAGCTTGCCGTCGCGATCACGCCGAGAACGATCAGCGGCGCGATCGCGGCGGCGCGTCGCGCCGGCAGGAAACGCGCGGCATAGCCGTCCAGCGCATCGACCTCGTCCACCGCCGCGGTGACGATGTCGGCTGACGTACGGCGTCCGCCCGGCATCATGGTGAACGTGGCGGAGACGACGCGCTGGCGGGCCGTCATCGTCATCTGCCGTCCTGCCGCCGCGCCGGCGTCGGCGAGTGCGGCGATCAGTCCTCCGCGGGCGATCGCCGCGGCCCCCGCGATGCAGAGCCAGGGCAGCAGCGTAGCGACGCGGTCCGCATGCGTGATCGCGCCGGCAAGGCCGCCGGCAAAACCGATCGCCGCCACCGTATCAAGTAGCAGCAGCGCCTCCGCCCGGCCCCGCCGGGGCGCGAGATCGGCGAGCAGGCGGGTAGCAGTGGGGCGGTTAGCGATGGTGGACATGATCGTCGGCCTAATCGGCGGGACCGCACCGCCGAATACGGGACTTCCCGTATACCCGACGTTCGCACCGACGCCGATGAGGCAGCCATACCCGCAATGTTCGCGGATTATGGAGGAGACCCCGCCAGTGGACCCGACCGTTATCGACCTGTCGCGGCTACAATTCGCGCTAACTGCGCTTTATCATTTCCTGTTCGTGCCGCTGACGCTTGGGCTCAGCTTCATGCTCGTCATCATGGAATCCGTCTACGTCATGACGGGACGCCCGGTCTGGCGGCAGGTGACACGTTTCTGGGGCAAGATTTTTGGCATCAACTTCGTGCTCGGGGTTGCCACGGGGCTGACGATGGAGTTCCAGTTCGGGACCAACTGGTCCTACTTTTCTCATTACGTCGGCGACATCTTCGGCGCCCCGCTCGCAATCGAGGGGCTGATGGCCTTTTTCCTCGAAGCGACCTTTGTCGGTCTCATGTTCTTCGGCTGGGATCGGCTATCGAAGCTGGGGCATTTGATCGTCACCTTCATGGTGGCGCTCGGCACCAACTTGTCCGCCCTGTGGATCCTCATCGCCAATGGCTGGATGCAGAATCCGGTCGGCGCGCGCTTCAACCCTGACACTATGCGGATGGAGGTCACAGACTTCGGCGCGGTGCTGTTCAACCCTGTCGCGCAGGCCAAGTTTGTCCACACCGTTAGCGCGGGCTACGTTACCGCCTCGGTGGTCGTACTTGGCATCTCTGCCTTCTGGCTGCTCAAGGGCCGCTGGGTTCCGGTCGCGCGTCGCTCGATGACGGTTGCCGCCGCTTTCGGCCTTGCGTCTTCCTTGTCCGTCGTCGTCCTCGGCGATGAGAGCGGATATGCCCTTACAGACAACCAGAAGATGAAGCTCGCCGCCATTGAGGCCGCCTGGCACACAGAGCCCGCTCCTGCCGGACTGACGCTGTTCGGCGTGCCTAGCATGGCGACCCATGAAACCCGTTACGAGGTGCAGGTTCCTTGGGTGCTCGGCCTGATTGCGACGCGCAGCCTCGATGGCACCGTGACCGGTATGTCCGAACTGGTGCTGCAGGCGCAGGAGCGGATTGCTTCTGGGCGCATCGCCTATGCCGCGGTCCAGCGACTGAAGACGAACGCTAACGACATGCCGGCCCGCGCGGCCTTCGAGGCGCACAAGCGCGACCTCGGCTACGGATTACTGCTCAAGCGCTACGTTGCTGATCCCGCGACTGCCACGCCGAAGCAGATCAGCCAGGCGGCGTGGGACACGGTGCCGAGCGTCCCGCTAATGTTCTGGTCGTTCCGGATCATGGCCGCGATCGGTTTTGCGATGATCGCGCTGTTCGCCACCGCATTTGTGCTGTGCTCGCTGCGGATGCACATGGATGTGCGCTGGTTCCTGAAGTCAGCGGTCTTGGCGATTCCGTTGCCCTGGATCGCTATCGAACTAGGCTGGGTCGTTGCCGAACTGGGTCGCCAGCCCTGGGCAATCGACGGCGTGCTGCCTACCTTCCTTGCCTCGTCCAGCCTGACGCCCGCGGCGATCCTGACGACCATTGCCGGTTTCACCCTGCTCTACGGCGTACTGGCCGTCATCGAGGTGCGGCTGATCCTCGCTGCGATCCGTCACGGGCCGGTCGAGGACGAGGCGCAGGCCCCAGCCCCGGTGGGCGCGCCGCTGCCATCCCTGCCGCTTGCCGCCTGAAGGAGGCCGACCATGTTCGATTACGAAATCCTGCGCCTGATCTGGTGGGCGCTGCTGGGTGTGCTGCTGATAGGGTTTGCGCTGACCGACGGCTTCGATCTTGGCGTCGCCACGCTGCTGCCGTTTGTCGCGAGAAACGATGCCGAACGCCGCACGGTCATCAACACCGTCGGCCCAACTTGGGAAGGCAACCAAGTGTGGTTCATCCTCGGAGGTGGTGCGATCTTCGCAGCTTGGCCGTTCGTCTATGCCGCCAGCTTCTCGGGATTTTACCTCGCGATGTTCGTGGTGCTGGCGGCGCTAATCCTGCGGCCGGTGGGTTTCAAATACCGGTCGAAGCGCCCCGATCCGTCTTGGCGTACCCGCTGGGACTGGGCGCTGTTCGTCGGCGGGATCGTGCCTGCGCTCGTCTTCGGCGTAGCCGTCGGAAACGTACTGACCGGCGCGCCCTTCCGCCTCGATAGCGACTTGCGTGTCTTCTATGAGGGCAGCTTTTTCGCGCTCTTCAGCCCCTTCGCCCTGCTTGCAGGCGTGGTGTCGGTCGCCATGCTGGTGCTGCATGGCGCAGCCTGGTTGGCGATCAAGGTCGAGCGCGGCCCCATCCATGATCGGGCCACCGCGTACGGCTTTGCGGCAGGAACGCTCGTCTTGATACTATTTGCCGTCGGGGGACTGCTCGTGTGGCAGATGCCAGGTTGGCAGATTGTCGGTGCCGTTGAGACAGCGGCACCGTCCAACCCGCTGCATACGACGTCCCAGGCGGTGGTTGGTGGCTGGCTTCGCAACTACGGACTGCATCCATGGATGCTGGCCGCCCCTGTCTTGGGCTTCGCAGGTACGGGTCTGGCGCTGATCGGCATCTATCGGCGGCACGGGGCGCTAGCCTTCGGCGGGTCCAGCGTCGGCGCGACCGGCATCATTGCAACGGTGGGATGCGCGATGTTTCCCTTCATCCTGCCGTCGAGCACTGATGCGCATTCAAGCCTTACAGTTTGGAACGCGTCCTCCAGTGAGAAGACGCTCGGCATCATGCTGGTCGTCACGATCATCTTCCTGCCGATCGTCCTTGCCTACACCGCCTGGGCGTACCGCGTGATGTTCGGCCGGGTCACTACCGACGCTGTGATGACCGGTCCCGACTTCTACTGATCCCCGAACTTTCCTTGAAAGGTAGCATCATGTGGTATTTTGCTTGGGTTCTCGGCCTTGGCCTGGCGGTGGGCTTCGGCATCCTCAACGGCATCTGGCACGAATTCCACCTGCCCGCCGACGAGGGAGAGGCGTCGCAGTGACCAAGTTCCACGCAGACCTCGCCGCCTGTCCGGTTCCGCGCTACACAAGCTATCCGACTGCCGCCGATTTCACGCCGGCAGTCGGGGCGGACGCACAACGACAGGCACTGGTTGCCGTCGCCCCCGACACCCCCGCCTCCCTCTACCTGCACGTTCCCTATTGCCGTGACATCTGCTGGTATTGTGGCTGCAACACCGGCGCGATCGGGCGGGAGCAACGGCTGGGCACCTACCGAGACGCCCTGCTGGCCGAAATCGCGAGCGTCGGTGCGATGATGCGGGGCCGCGTCGGTGCAGTGCATTTCGGCGGGGGCAGCCCCAACGTCCTCCCCGCGTCCGACCTGTACGCGATCGCCGATGCCCTGCGCACGGCGTTCCGGATCGCCGACGATGCCGAATGGGCAATGGAGATCGATCCCCGCACCATCGGTGCAGCACAGGCGGACACCCTGGCCGCGATCGGGATCGGTCGCGTCAGCATCGGCGCGCAGACCTTTGCACCGCAGGTCCAGCGCGCGATTAATCGTGTTCAGCCGTTTGGGATGGTGGCCGACGCCGTGCACGCGCTGCACGCTTCGGGGATCGGAAAGATCAATCTCGACCTGATGTATGGTCTTCCCCATCAAAGCTGCGGTGATATCGTCAGCAGCATCGCTGCGGCCCTGACCCTTGCTCCGTCCCGCGTGGCGATGTTCGGCTATGCTCACCTGCCGGCGATGCTGGCACGCCAGCGCATGATCGACGGCGCCGCCTTGCCGGATGCTGAAGAGCGTTTCCTGCAAAGCGAACTGGCGCATCGTCTGTTCACTGCAGCTGGGTATCGCGCGATCGGCTTCGATCACTTCGCTCTGGCAGACGACAGCCTCGCCCGCGCCGAAGCGACCGGCCGACTGTTCCGCAACTTTCAGGGCTTCACAGATGATCCCGCTCGCACTGTCATCGGCCTTGGCGCCTCGGCGATCAGTCAGTTCGATGGCGTGATCGTCCAGAATGAAAAGCATGTCGGCCGCTATCGAGACAGCGTCTGCGGCCGGCGATTGGCCGGTGTCCGCGGCGTGACGCGCGACGCCGATGATCGCCTTCGAGGCGCGATCATCGAACGCATCCTGTGCGATGGTCATGCCGATGTCGCAGCGCTGTGCCGCGACGCCGCAGCCGATCCCGCCCGGTTGTCGCCTGCGATGGCGACGCTCGAGTCGCTGGAGGCACGGGCGATCGTCGATCGTAGGGGCTGGGCTTTGCATGTTCGCAGCGACAGCCGACCCTATCGCCGGCTGGTCGCCGCAGCCTTCGACACGCGACGTCCTACCATGCCTGCGTTGCAAAGCGTCGCAATCTAGCCCGCTTCGTCTCGCTTCATCCGTCCGTGTCCTCCGGCTCTGTCACCTACGGGATACTACGCATCTGGATGCCCGCCCCCCTTCCGCTAGGATCACGACATGGGCGTCCTGCTGCAATTGCTGCTTTCTACGGTGCTGGTTCTCGTCACCATCCTGCTCCACCTGGGCGGGATTGCGGCCTTGCTCCTGTTGATCCGGCGACGGGCCGACGCATCCGGCAAGCGGGCGATACAGCATGAAATCGGCGCCATCGTCGCTGCGGCATGCGGTCTCTTCGCGCTGCACGGTCTCGAAATCTGGACCTACGCCATCGTCTATGTTCTGATCGGTGCAACGATCGATTTCGAGACGGCCCTCTACTTTTCGACGTCGTCGTACACGACGATTGGATATGGTGACGTGTTACTGACACCGTCATGGCGGATCGTCGGTGCCATCGAGGGTGCGAACGGCATCATTTTGCTTGGTTGGTCCACGGCCTTCTTCGTTGCCATGGTAGGCCGGATCGGTTTCGTGGAGCGCGAGCTTGGACGTTGATATGACGAAATTTGATGGGGACGGCCAAGTTAGAGACGGGTTGGCCCGCTTCATCGAGGGCACACTGGATCGCGGCGTGCTGTTGCTCGATAACGACGGCATTGTAACCGCATGCAACCGCGGTACCGAGATCCTCCTCGGCTGGCCTCGCAATGAGCTCATTGGCCTGTCGGCCGCTGCCTTGTATCCCGCTGGCGCGACGGCTGAGGCCAGGCTGGGCGCAGATCTCGTGGCGGCGCGAGTGGGCTCCTCTACGCGCGGTGAGGAGTGGCGCGCACGCCGCGATGGTTCGGAATTTGTCGCCGAGACGACAATCGTGGCGTTACACAACGATGTGGGCGCGCCGTCCGGCTTCGGGATGAGCATCGCCGACGTAACGCAACGTCACGCGCGCGAGCAGGCGTTACGACAAAGCGAACTCCACGTGCGCTCGATCCTGGCGACCGTTCCGGACGCTATGGTAGTCATCGATGATGCCGGTGTCATCCTGTCGTTCAGCGCCGCCGCAGAGCGCCTGTTCGGCTATACGGAAGCGGACGTCGTAGGACGTAACGTTAGCGTGTTGATGCCTAGCCCTTATCGGGAGCAGCACGATGGTTACATCGCTCGCTACGAGGCGACCGGCGAACGCCGCATCATTGGCATCGGCCGCGTGGTCACGGGGCTGCGCGGGGACGGCACCGAATTCCCAATGGAGCTGTCCGTCGGTGAGGCGCGGGACGAGGGACACCGCATTTTCACCGGTTTTATTCGGGACCTGACCGCGCAGCAGCTGGCCGAGCTGCGGATGAAGGAGTTGCAGGCCGAACTCATCCACGTCTCACGGGTCAGTGCGATGGGAACCATGGCTTCCACGCTGGCCCATGAACTCAACCAGCCGCTGACCGCGATCGCCAATTACCTGGAGGCCGGCCGGGACCTGATCGACAGCGATACGCCGGACGCTCTCCCTTTCCTTCGCGAAGCGATGAGCGAGGCGGCTCAAGAATCGTTGCGGGCCGGGCAGATCGTCCGCCGCCTGCGTGACTTCGTCGCGCGCGGCGAAACCGAACGGGCCGTGCATGATCTTCCGACGATGATCAACGAGGCAGCGCGGCTCGGCCTTCTCGGCGCGACGGAACACGGGGTCCGCTTGTTCACCCGGCTCGATCCTGCGGCTCGCCATGTGCTGGCCGACCGGGTTCAGATCCAGCAGGTGCTGGTCAACTTGCTGCGCAATGCCGCGGAGGCGGTGGCGCACGGCGAACGGCGCGACGTGACGGTGGCCAGTCACCGGGACGGCTCTCTGGTCGATGTGTCGGTCGCGGATACGGGGACGGGGATCGACCCCGCGATCGCCCCGCGCCTGTTCGAGGCCTTCGCCAGCGGAAAGGAAAGCGGCATGGGACTTGGTCTGTCGATTTCGCGGACGATCGTCGAGGCGCATGGTGGTCGTATCTGGGTTGAATCCAATGAGGGCGGCGGTAGCATCTTTCACTTCACTGTCTGGAGCGGAGATCCGGAGGAACGTCATGTCTGACAAGCGCTTGGTTCATATCGTCGATGACGATGAGTCCATCCGCCGTTCGGTGGCCTTCATGCTCAAGACGTCGGGCTTTGCCGTGACGCCTTGGGACAGCGGGGTGGCGTTCCTGCGGGCAGCGCGGTCAGTCGAACCTGGCTGCGTGCTGCTCGATGTCCGCATGCCCGAGATGGACGGATTGCAGGTACAGCGCGAGCTGACCGTGCATGGCGTAGGCTTGCCGATCATTGTTCTCACCGGCCACGGTGACGTTGCGACGGCAGTGACCGCCATGCGTCAGGGTGCCGTAGATTTTCTGGAAAAGCCGTTCGAAAAAGCCGCATTGCTGGGCGCGTTGAGCGTCGGCTTCCATCGTCTCGAAAAGCGCAGTGAAAATTTGGCCAGTGCTGAGGAGGCAAAGGTCCGGGTTGCCGCCCTGACCCCGCGAGAACAGGATGTGCTCGCCGGCCTGGCGCGTGGGCATCCGAACAAGACCATTGCCTACGATCTCGGCATCAGTGCGCGCACGGTGGAGGTCCATCGCGCCAACCTCATGACGAAGCTGGATGTGCATAGTTTCTCTGATGCACTGCGTATCGCGTTCGCTGCCGAGGTCGCCGACGACTAGGGACATCACGTAGCGACCCCACCACGCGGCCTATGCATATCAGGCTCTCCAACCGGAGTGTGCTGTATGCCGATGAACAAGGGAAAGGATACCGGGCGCCGGGCGCTGATCGTGGAGGATGACGAAGGCGTCCGCCGCTCGCTCCAGCTTCTGCTACACTGGCGCGGCTATGACGTGCGCTCATACGCTGCTGCTGATTTGTTACTCGCAAGCGATGATATCAACGGGGCGGACGTCCTGATTGCCGATTACCGGCTCCCTGACGCAACCGGCTTCGACGTCCTGCTCGCCTTGCAGCAGCGTGGCTGGACCGGGCGCTCGGTGCTCATCACAGCCTTCCCGAGCGATGAGCTTGTCGCCACGGCGAAGAAGATCGGGTTTGATGCCATTCTTGAAAAGCCGTTGCGTCAGCAAGAACTCGCCATAGCCTTGGCTGCTGAACGGCCTCCGTACAATCCCGAATGCCGCAGGAACGATGACCGCTCTAGCAAAGGAAGCAAGTTAGTTAGACTGGAACGCGACCATGAAGAACGTTCTTCTTCTCGTACATGATGACGATGGCCAAGAGGCACGCTACCAGACGGCCTTGGACCTTACCCGCGCAATAGGTGGGCACCTCACCTGCCTTGATCTGGCGTATGTGCCGCCATTCCCTGGATGCGGATGCCCTGAAGGCGCTTACGCAATGGCAGAGCTGATGACGGAAGAGGTCGCTCGCGAAAGCGTAAACAAAGGCCGGTTAGTAGCCCGTCTTGCTCACGAGGACGTCAGTTGGGATTGGCGCGATGCAAAAGGTGAAGTTGTTGCTTCGCTGCGAAAGGCTGCCGACTGGGCAGACGTTATCGTTGTGAGCCGCCACATCGACACATCCATGATCGATATGCGGCGCACGACGGCCGAGCTCGTTGTAAAATCAGGCAAGCCGGTAATTGCTGTGCCGCCAACATGTGACCGGCTGGACTTGTCATCCGCCTTGGTTGCCTGGGACGGTTCCGCATGTGCAGCAAAGGCACTGAAGGCGGCAATCCCGCTACTTCAGAAAACCGACGATGTGATCCTCTTTGAGGCGTTGGACGGATCGATCGTGACGCCAGCAGAAGATGCCGCTGTCTATCTGTCCCGCCATGATGTGCATGCGAGCGTAAGACGAATGCGCTGTCGACAGGGAGACGCCGCAGATCTGTTGCTCCGGGAGCTTAAACATCCGGCATTGCATCGGTTCGGCTACGTTGTCTTAGGCGGATTCGGTCACGACCGCTTTGTAGAAGCGGTTTTCGGTGGCGTCACGCGAACCATGCTGACCAAGAGCCCTGTACCTGTTTTCCTGGCGCATTGATTGCCCGCAAACCTGGCAAGGAAACTATTCATGTTCCGACTGATTGCGGGTGCCTCTGTGGCACTCCTTCTGGCTGCGCCTGCCTTTGCGCAGGACAGTAATCGCATCGGCATACAGGAGGGCGACGTACTGCTTAGACTTCGCGGTATTCAAGTTATGCCCAATGAGCGTTCGGGCGGTATCACGCCGACGTTTCCGGCAGAGCGCGTCCGGGTCGATAATTCGCCGATGCCCGAGGTGGACGTAACCTATATGGCGACCGATCATCTTGGGGTCGAGCTAATCGCCTCCACCACCAAGCATACCGCGTCGGGTCGGACGGGTACGACTGGGGCAATTGGAGATCTCGCTTCGACGTGGGTTCTACCGCCGACTCTAACGGCGCAGTACCATCTCAGTCCTGCTGGTCACGTCCGACCGTATGTCGGTGCCGGTATCAACTACACAGTGTTCTGGAATGAAAAAGCTTCATCAAGTCTGCAGGATGCGGTCGGATCCACACGAGTGCACATGAAGGATAGCTTCGGTTGGGCAGCTCAAGCCGGCGTGGATATTGATGTTACACCGAGCATCTTCCTTAATATTGATGTCAAGTACATCGACGTTGATACGACGGCGCGTCTCCGCACTACCGCGATCGGCACTCAGCGCGTTCGGATTCATCTGGATCCGCTGGTGCTCGGAATAGGCGTCGGCGTTAGGCTTTAAGCGTCGAGGAGCTCATCTCATGACAACAATGATCGCTGCAGTAGCTCGTCGCTCGGTGAGCCGCTCACCCTTGAATCCGTCCCTGTCCCCTTGCCCAGTCCTAGGGAGGTCCTAGTCAAAATACGGGCTACAGGCGTGTGTCATACCTATCTTCACGTCGTTGACGGTGACTGGCCGGTGAAGCCAATCCTCCCATTGATACCAGGCCACGAGGGCGTGGGCCATGTCGCTGCAGTTGGTCCTGGCGTCGTTGACCTGAAGGAAGGTGATGCTGTTGGCGTTCCACAAACGAAAGCCTAGCGGGACAGCCGCCGGAGGATTGGTCTTCCGATGCCTCCGGGTCGGGCCGTGTTCCCAAAATCCGTTCCCCATTGCGTTTTCCCGAACAGGTTCGTCGGAGATGGAGAAACGGGACAGCTGCGAGTTGCCGGAACGGCCGGTTTCGGGATGCCACGACGATCTACCGAACGGCCGGGAATGGGTCGGGAGCCGACCTGCAGGTTGCGCACGCAACGACCTATTTCCGGCCATTCAGCAACCGCACGGCGGCACCCGAAACCAGCCATCCATTCCATGTAAATGAGCGAACTGTGTCGGCGAACCCAGCAGGCGCTTGACCCGGCTTGGATTGGGGACCTCGCCGTCAGGTACCTTTCGATCAGAATTGGGCTAGGTCGCGGATGTGGATCGTTGATCAAGCGGAACGAAGCCGAGGTGTCGAGGTTGTAAGTCTGCTGGAAGCGTCCTGCCCTTTCGGGGGGAACGGCGGTGAAAGCTCGCAATGCCCTGCCGGTCGACGGATCAGCAGGGCATTTTACTGTCGGCTGATGGAACGGACCAAAGCCTCCGCGGTTCTTGTCACGACCGGATCGTGGATCCCCCCCCGCGGTTCTGGCTGATGAAGCGCCCCGTTGCTGCCCTTTGCAACGGGGCGTTTTCGCGTCACCGACCGCCGGTCGAATGCGAGCGCTTGCAGGGTTGAGAGAGCATATGACGAAATCAGCGACAGACGTGATGCATGACGCACTGACCTCAGCGGTGGTCGATGCGGTGTCAGCGTTGAAGGCAGCATCCAATGGCTTACCAAATGCCCTGTTGCGGGACCTCAATGCCATTCATCCCAACACAGCCGCGGCGGACCTACCGCCGGCACTTAGGGACGCGATTGCAAATAGCGTCCGGCTAACTTTCACACAGCTGAAAAAAGACGGCTATGTTGTCGTGGATGCCAAGGAAGTCAGCAGGGTTAGACCAGTCCAAGGTGGCGGTGCGCCGCGGCGGCCCTCAGGCATTATGACGTCACGTCCGACACGAACGGGCGTCAAGCCGCCACGTTGATGACCATGGCATATCGATTACCGTTTTTTACATCCCCCCTGTTATAGCGACCCTATGCTCAAGACACGAATGAAGCGGCTCTCGGGTCGCAGCGAGCGAGCAGTGCAGCGCCTCGCAGCTATCGAGGCCTCGATCATCGCGCTCGCCAGTGAAGACCTCCTCGACCTCGCGGATATCTTCAAGGAAGAACCCCTCACGCCTCTTGGCGAGATCGCTTTTGCGGAAATGACGAAGCGCAACATCACCCTTTAGTGTATCATGTCATCGACCTTACGTGAGGAAGGTCTCCCGGCGTTTGTGCCGCCGGTGACTGCGTAGCTTCAAGAGTGAGTAAAACTACATGTCCGAACCATTCAACGCGATTGCACTTGCCACCGAGCTTACCATCGCGTGGCTGAGCAATCCCAACACCCGCACGTCGGCTGATGACGTTCCGGCGTTTCTCCAGTCGATGCACGACGCTGTCGCACAGCTGGAAATTTCAGCTGAGCTGGCGCCGGCGTCAGAGGTTCAGGACCACACGCCTGCCGTGTCCGTCCGGAAGTCTCTCGCCTCCCCCGACCACATCATCTCGATGATCGATGGCAAGCCATACAAGGCGCTGCGCCGTCACCTGACGACCCACGGCCTTACGCCGGACGATTATCGCCAGCGCTATGGCCTCAAGGCCGATTACCCGATGGTGGCACCAAGCTACAGCGAAGCCCGCCGATCGATGGCCAAGTCGATTGGCCTTGGTCGCAAGGCGGCACCTGCCGCCAGCAACGAAGAGCCTGCCGGCGAATGAGCCACAATGACGGGCGCGTAGCGCCCGTCCTCACACCGTAGCAGTGTCGCTGCGCTCCCCGGCCTGTATAAAAGCGATACACGGTACCGCGCGAGATCCCGAGTTGCCCGGCGGCATGCGATGGTTTCATACCCTCAGCCAGCAGTGCCTTGTTCGCTTCTGGATCGATGCGCGCATTGCCACCCTTGTATACGCGGCCGGCCTTGGTGGCCTCGATACCATCCGCCGGTCACTCGCGACGCATGTTGGTTTGGAACTCGGCAAACGCCCCCAGCATGTCGAGGAACGCCTTTCCTGCCGCGCTGCCGATGGCGATCGGCTGCTCCGTTGCCTTCAGAGTAGCCCCCTCACCTTCAATTCGTGAACTATGTTTTGCAGATCCTCATCGATTGGGCGAGCCGGTCGCTGCGCGTCACCACCAAAGTGTCGCCGTGGCGCAGGAAGTCGAGCAGCGTCTGAAGCTCGTTCAGGGCGCTTCGATCCGATCCAGACTTCTTCTCGGACCGAACCGTCTGGCACCCGGCCGTCAGAAGCGCCGCCTCCTGATGCCGACATCCTGATCAATGGTCGATACGCGCTTGTAACAAAAGAGCGTCATAGAAGACTCATCTTTTAACAATTGCGACGCTGATCGATTTCGTAAAGGTGACTTTTGGGTGTACCTAATGAGGACCGGTGAACGCGGCCCCGCCATTGGTGAGGAAAAGCCGCTTCACATGCTGACGCGGGCCATATCTCCGAAGCGCGTAAATTGAGCGGATCCAATGGCGTTGAACAGGCGATACAGCAGCATCACGCTGACCGGCGCCTGCGTTCACTCGCTGTGATCACCTGGTTGCGACCTGCCTGTTTGGCCCGGAGCAAAGCGGCATCCGCGGTTTGCACCAGGCTTTGCCAGTCGGTATGCGACGGCGCGCAGGCAAGACCGACGGATGCGGTAATCGGTCCAAGGTCCTTGCCCTCGTACTGAACACGAAGCGCAGCAATGCGGCTCCTGATCTCTTCAGCCCGGACGGCTGCCGCAGCCTCCCCCATGCCGGGTAGCAGCAGAAGAAACTCCTCGCCTCCGTATCGAAACACCAGGTTGGTGTCCCTTACCGCATCTTTGAGCGTCTGACCAACGCGACGAAGTACCGCGTCGCCGGCGTCGTGCCCATGCTCATCATTGAAGCGCTTGAAATGGTCGACATCGATCATCGCGCAGCAAATTGACGAGCCGCTACGTTCGGCATCGGCAAGTGCGGTAGCGAGTACCTCATCCAGCTGGCGGCGGTTAGGTAGCGTCGTGAGCGGGTCAATCATGGCAAGCAGGCGAAGCGCCTCTCGCAGACGCAGGTTGTCCAACGCGAGGCCGATATTCTCCGCCAGAAATTCGAGGTAGGTCTCGACCAGCGGTGTGGCGCGATCGGCTGTGCGGTTTTCCAGGTACAGCATGCCAAGCGTGCCCTGCTGCCCAATCAGCGGCAGGCATAAACTCTCGGGAGCAGGTTCCCCGATGAGGTGGCCGCAGGGCACGTCAAAACTGGCCCCTGATGGTCGATGCGGTGCCCCCCGTCGAAGCCCCCAGCAGGCAAGCGGCGAAAACTCGGCAGCAGAGTGGATCGGATCCAGCCAAGAGCATCCCTCGACAAGCACATTGCGGGCGGGGTCGAATAGATAGAGGCGCCCTGCCAGCTGCGGCGCAACCTCAGGGACAAAGCGCTGCACGACGTTCTTCAGCTCCGTGACCGTATCGCAGCCCTGCATGCGCTGTGTCATCCGCGATAGAAGGTCGCGCACGGCCCGATCGGCATCGCGCTCCCGCTCCAGCCGCTGGCGTTCGATCCCGTTTTCACGAAACACGCGCAGGGCCTGTGCCATGTCCCCGATTTCGTCGATCTGATCATACTGAGGCGGTTCGGCTTCATAATCCTGGGCTGCAAGCCGGCCTATCACGTCACTCAGCTTCACCACCGGATGCAGCACTCGTCGGCGGAATATGAAGTACAGGACGCACAGAAAGAGGAGGCCAGTGACGGCCAGCATAGCCTCGGACGTGGAGCGCCAGATTCGCGCGGTCTTCTCTGCTGCACGCAGGTCGTCGGCCGTACGTTGATCCAGACGGTATTGGAATCGCTCGACTGCTGCCCTCGACCGATCGAGCTCGCGCTCATACTCCGGAGCAAACAGCGCGCGCAAAGCGGCATCAGCATTCCCCCGGCGCCGTGCCGCAATCGCTTGCTCCTGCTGGACCTGGAGAGCGTCTGCCCAGCTCAAAGCCTCACGCAGGCTGCGAAGCTCGTCTTCGCCTGCCCCGGCGTCCTTGATCTGCCGCGTCCGCGCTTCCACCGTGCCCAGTTCGCTACGCAGTTTTGCGTAGGCGAGGCGGTCAGAAGCATCGCCGTTGATGGCGTATTGGCGGGCAAGCTCGCTGAGAGCGAGCACATCCTCCTCGATCGTCGCGGTAGCACGATCAAGCGCATAGCGCTGGCTGACGGAGGTCCGCTCCTCCTGCTGCGCTGACGAAGCGAGCAACATCGTTGTACCAGATGCCAGCGTGAGCGCCACGGTCGCGCCGTATGCCCAATTCGTGATGGTCGCCAAGCGCATGCCGTGACCTACACTTCGGCTGACTAGCAGGCGGTTAACGGCACTGGGGCTAGAGAGTGCCGAAGCCTTCCAAACGGCCGATCAACCCTGATGCGCGTTATTGCTCAAATATTGCCGCTCTGTACAAGCGGTGCATCTTCAAGGGGGTATCGATGCATAGCTTGGATCGGAAAGGCCAGCTCCAGGCAATGGCCTCGAATCTCGATGCTCTGATCGCATTTGCAGATCAGGAAGAGGATTTCGTTCTCGCCGCAACGCTTGAGCTAGCCCGTTCACACCTGACGGACCATTACCCTGAAGCGGCAATTTAGCTTGCGTTCGTAAAGACTTCTCCCGCAGGATGGCGATGTTGGAAGGGAGGCCAGCATGCAGGGTAATGATCGTGCGGCAACGACCGCGGCGGCAATCCTTCGATTTCGTCGTGCACGATCGGAGATACTGCCGGCAGAGCTGTTCCACGAACCAGCGTGGGATCTCCTTCTGGAACTATTCGTCGCTGACGCCCAGGGACGCCGTCTCACTGGCTGGCAGGTCAGCGAACAAAACCAAGTGCCGCCGAATGTCATGTCGCGATGGCTGATGCATCTCACCCGGATTCACCTCATCATCGGGGATGGCGTCGGTGATCTGGACGATGAGCTTACGCTATCAGGCAAGGCGTTCGACACGATCGAACGCCTGATGAAAGAGGCCCGCATTCTTCAGGAGGCGATAATTTAGTCTTCGCCGAGTAACATCCTATCAAGGCCAATATGCAAAAATGCACGATTGAACAGGGGTTAAGACAAGCAATGGCGCCTTGGGCAAAAGCTTGGCGCGAAACTCCCCTCTGCTTTGCTTTTCACAGTATAAATCACTCGAACGCCCCTGTCACTCAGCAACCTAGGTGGACGTGACACTTAATTCGTTCTGCAGGCGGCTTTTCAACGCCCTATAGCCAGCCTCGGGGGCTTTTGCTTCCGCGTTTACCATACGGCCATGACAATGGTGCTCGCCTCTATCGATGCCAATCGCATACAGCGTATGAACCGATACAGTGGCGAAACGTTATCTAGCGGGAAGTATACCGATGAATCTGCTGGTGAACCGCTTTGGCAAACATGCCTCGCTCGACGAGCATGCAAGAGCTGCACTGGAAGGAACGCCATACCGGGCTATTTCTCACCAACGCAGAGCTTCCCTCGCGTCGGTCGGTGATGCACCCCGTCATGCCCTGGTCCTTGAATCTGGCTATGCGGTGGCTCAGGTTCTGCATCGCAATGGTGATCGCAGTATCAGCGCGATCTACCTTCCAGGCGATATCCTTCATCTAAATTCGCAGACCGAGCTACCGCTCAGCTACTCCGTGGAAGCACTGACAAGCGGAGAAACCTTACGGGTCGAGCATGGCGCCCTCAACGCACTTGCATCGCAGCACCTGCCGATTTGCCAAGCGCTGAGGTCGATTCAGTTCAAAGAGGAAGAACGGGTCCGCGCAGTCTTCACAAGCGTTGCACGCGGCGATGCCTACGATCGACTTGGCTCGCTCCTGCTAAGCCTCTGGCAACGAGGTCAGGAGATTGGGCTTGTACGCAACGGCTCCATGGAATTGCCCCTGACCCAGACCGACCTCGCCGATGCGCTGGGGCTTACATCAGTGCACGTCAATCGGACCCTGCAGCGACTCCGCGCCGACGGATTGGTATCATGCACCGGCGGAATGCTGGCCATCGCAGATCCACAGCGCCTTATGCAGCAAGTTTCCACCCTGGGCTTTCGTCCAGGAGGTAACGCATCGCCAAGTCGACCCGAGGCAAAGGGATACCAGACCGCTTTGGCTATTACCTAGGGGATCTACCGTTCGCCTCCTGAAAAACGCGAGCCTCGTTTCGGGTCGAATTGCATTCGATGACCAAAGTTTTGGTCTTTTTGCACCCACCGCGCATCGCCGCCAGATCACAGGAACGTCGAAGAACTCGGTTGACCCGACGACCAGAGCATTCGGACGCCAACAGTTTGATAACCATATTCGTCTATCGCCGCATCACCTGCCTTCGAAAGCGATAGATGCCGCGCCGAATACGCTCTTTGCTCAACGCCCTTGGTCAGGAGGTCACGACGCACGCACGACAGGCCGAAGACATAGCCGGTCGCACCAACCTCCTTGCCCTCAACGCAACTATCGAAGCGGCGCGTGCGGGGGAGGCAGGGCGGGGATTTTCCGTCGTTGCGCAGGAGGTAAAGACGCTCGCTGGCCTCGCGCGAGCTGCAGCCAGCACCTTCCGTGACGACGTTCTCGGCTATCTTCAGCACGGCAGTGCGATCGCCGACGAGCTTGCTCGGGACATTGAGGGCGGTCGGTTGGCCGATCTCGCCCAGTCGATGGCGGACACGCTTGCACGTACGCTCTACGATCGTTCAATCGACGTCCGCATGTTGGCGACAGACGCCTCCGTCGCCGAAGCGCTGATGCTTGATCATGCCTCGGCCCGGGTTGAGGCCAAGGCATTGAGCAGATTGCGCACGCTTCTGGATTGCTCACCCTATTTTCTGAATGCCTTTGTCGTCGATGCCGACGGAAAAGTGGCTGTATGTGCCCATGACAACGCGGCGGTCCGCCGGGCTAACTTCAAGGGCTACGCACAATTCCAGAAGGCTATGGCTGCGCCGCCTGATGTGGCGTGGATGACAGATGAGGTCTGGCAAAACCCGTGGTCGAATGATCGCAAGGTGTTGATCTACGTGGCGCCGGTGCGCGCGGAAGGGACGATTGTCGGTGTATGTTACCTTGAGTTCGATTTCGAAGGCCAAGCAAGCCTGATCACGAGCGTGATCAACAAGGCCGGGGTTCATGCCGTGGCTGCCATTGTCGACCGAAGCGCACGGGTTGTTGCCGCATCGGGAAACTACGCCTGGCATGCAACGCACCCACACGCCGTGCAGACGGCTGGTACGACCGTCAGGTCATCGGACGGTCTCAACATCGCGCAGGCTCATGTCACCTCAGCCGACGGTATCACGGCCTTGGATCTACGCTGCATCATTGAGGAGCATGTCGCCACGGAGCAGGAGATTGCCTGCGCGCTGGAGCAGCGGCGGGCTTAGCCGTTAGGGTCCAAACCCAATCATCTGCTTGAAGGCGTGCGGCTTTCGTGATTCACAGGCGGTGTGGATCAAAAGAGGTGCGGGATGGCGCTGTTCTGGCTTTCGGACGAGGCGTGGGCGGCGATCGAACCGCATTTGCCAAAGAACCAGCCCGGTGCCCGACGGGTGGATGATCGTCGGGTAATCTCGGGCATCCTGCACGTGCTGAAGGTCGGTTGCCGGTGGTGCGACTGCCCGGCCGATTATGGTCCATCGACGACGATCTATAACCGCTTCAACCGCTGGTCGCACAGGGGCTTCTGGCTGAAGCTGCTCGATGCCTTGGTGGATACCGGCGCGGTCACGAAAAGCACCGCGATCGACAGCACCTACGTCAAGGCACAGCGCGCGGCGTTCGGCGCAAAAGGGGGCGATCGAGCCAAGCGATCGGCCGTTCGCGCGGTGGCTGGACCACCAAGGTACACGCGCTCACCGACGTCATCGGCCGCCCGTATGCGCTGATGCTGACGCCCGGCAACGTCAGCGACATCAAGGCCGCACCCGCGCTTCTCGAGCGCGCCGGGCACATGCGCTACCTGCTGGGCGACAAGGGCTACGACGCCGACCGGTTGCGGCGCTCGTTGCGCGATGCAGGGGCTGTCCCCGTCATCCCAGGTCGGCGCAACCGCAAGCGCATCATCCGCTATGACAAGGACCGCTATCGCGGTCGCCACCTCATCGAGAACGCCTTCTGCCGCCTTAAGGATTTCCGCCGCGTCGCCACCCGATACGACAAGCTCGCGGCCAACTTCCTGTCAGGCGTCGCGCTGGCAACCGCTTTGGCGTTCTGGCTCTGAATGAGTCTGAACCCTAGCAGCAGGCGCCAGAAAGCCCTTCCCCATTGGCCCCTGCGTGTGATGATCATTCACTGCAGTGCTGCTCCTGAAAAGCCGACTTCGGGATGTGCGTGATACGGCAAGCCAGATCAGCCTCGCCTGAAGCCACAACATACACCTCGCCATGATCGGCGATGCCTGTTGTGAACACGACGTCTCGCACGTACATCTGATGCTCGAGGTCGGCGGTCAGCTTTGGATTGGCCTCCAGCAACGGCGCATGCTCCGTGGCGATGATCTTGCCGGGATCGTCGCGATCCAAAATCGACCAGTAGGTTCGATAGATGCCGACGATCTCCTTCGGCTCCACGCCATGCCACAGCGTCAGCCAGCCTCGATCGGTGAGTACCGGGGGTGTTCCGCCGCCCATTCGGGCCGTCGCCACGGTCGCGCTGTGCGGGCGGATGCTGGCCGTCAGATGCGGCTTCCAATGGAGGGCATCGGGTGACGTCGCAAACTTGATCGAGGGTCCGGCGCGCCATTCGCTGCCCGGCGGATAGGCGAAGTAATGGTCGCCCAAGGGACGAGTCTGCGCCCAATAGGCGCCGTCGACCCGGCCTTCGAAGATCACCATGTCCTTATTCTGATGGTCGAGTAGAATATCCTCGAACTGCCAGTCGTAGCCGTCGTCGGAGACGTAGAGCGTGGTCGAGTGACGCTCGGGGCTGACCGAGCAGGTGGTCATCAAGTAGCGCCCGTCGACCTGGCTGATCCGTGCGTCTTCGACGCCGTAGCATTGCCAGCTTCCTTGCGGCGCGATGGCGCGATCATAATGGACCGCAACGCGCTCGAGGCCGTCCGGGCTGAGTTCGACCGGCAGCAGCCAAGACAGCGAGGTCAGCGCCATCACGCGCCAGCCCCCGCCGCGCAGCAGGAATTTGCGCGGGTCAGACGTGTCAACATGTTCGAGTGGCCATGCATCGAGCACATAACGGCCGTTCTCGCCTGCCTCCTCCCAGCGGATCGAGTGGACATTGCCGTCGAAGACGGGTCTGCGCAGCGCCTCGGCAACCCGCACCATCATCATGAGATTGCCGTTGGGTAACCGCGTCAGGCCCGGATTGAACACGCCAAGCACATAGGTCTCTGCGTCGAGGTGGCCGGCCAGCGGCGAGCGGGAGAGATCAATGTCGTCGGGAACGAGGACCAGCTTGTCGACTGCGTAGCTCATTCCTGCGACTGCATCCGCGGCGCGATGGTGAGCTGCTGGACGACAGTACGATTGGGCTGCGTCAGCAGGTAGTGAACGCCGACGGCGATATCCTCTGCCCGCAGCATCTCCTCGTCTCGGATCATCTCGCGCTGCTTGTCGGTCGGGATATCGGGCGTCTGCATGTCAGAGCCGGTCTTGCCGGGCTCCACGAGCGCGACCCGGATACCCTTGGGTCCAAGCTCACGGCGCAGTGCCTCGGAGAAGCCTTGGATGCCATATTTGATGCCGGCGTAGATCGTCGAATTGGGGCCGAGCACATGCGCGCTCATCGACCCGATGAGCACGATGTCGCCGTTGCCTCCCAACTTGTCGACCGCGGCATGGGCGCTGAGCAGATAGGCGGTGAAGTCCGTGGCGATCGCCCGCCGCAAATCAGTTTCGCTCGTATCGCTCAACCCTTCCGCCGCGACTGCCGCGTTCACGACGGCGATGTCCAGCCCGCCGAGATAAGCGACGGCCTGATCGAAGACTGCCTTCACATTGTCCGGCTCCGCCAGGTCGATGACCACACCATCGCCCTTGCCGACGTTGCGGATGTCAGCGAGCGCGTCCTCAAGATATTGGGCCTCAAGGCCACAGATGAAGACATCGACGCCTTCACTGGCGAGCAGAATGGCAATGGCGCGGCCGATCCCGGTAGTGCCGCCGGTGACGATCGCCCGCCGTCCGGCAAGGGTCGGCATCTCGGTATGGGCGTCTGTGGCAGAGGTCATAATCGGCTCCCGTTGATCAGCAAGGAAGCGTCGGCGCGGGCGTCGGTTCCCTCACCAGTGAAGACTGATCTCCCCACTGGCAGGTATCTGATATTCAATGAGATCGGCTCGCCTCGTCACCGGACGCAGCGTATCGCCGGCTATGGTGCGCAGGATGAACCTGGGCAGGGTCTCTCCCGAAAGCCGAGACAGGCTGAAGACCGCGTTGCGAGCATGGCCGCCGTCGAGGCCGAACTTCAGCGATCGCTCCGAGGTGCGTTCGCTGGTCACCGGGAAATGATCGCAGAAGATACGGAAGGGTGCACCGCTGACCTGATGGAACGCCCGCGTTGCGAAGACGAACGCGGCTCCCGCACCGTAAATCTCCTGGCCGACCTGGCCTGCCGGTTGTCCGTCGACGTAGAGATCCTCGATCGGGAACGACAGGCTTCGATCAATATGACCATTGCGGATGTCCTCCTGCGCTAGAGCGTCCTCGGGCAGCGCATCGGGGTAATAATACCAGGCCCGGTCGAGCGCATATTTGCAATATTCGCTGACGAGCAGCCGCACTGCAGGTTCCAGATCGGGCCCGCTGTCCTTCAGGTAGCGCTCGAACGCGGCGAAGCTGTCGAAGCATTCGAACGCCGCCATGTAAGGGGCATCGTGGAGACAGGTCGCGCCGAGGAAGACCTTGTACTTGCTGGCATGGCCGATCTCGGATTCCCAGATCACCGTGTTGTGGAAGAAGCTCGCGAGATAGACATAGCTCTGCCGCAGGTAATATTCCTCGTCGGTGATCCGCCAGAGCCGCATACAGGCCGCGGCGCCCCAAGCGGTCAGATTGGCCTGATAGTTGAGTTCGAAGCGCATCTCGCGTGCGGCATCGATCGCCTTTCGCGCTTCCTCAAGGTAGGTCGGCTTGCCGGTCAGCTGATAGGCCTGGACCATGACATAGGCGTAGATGCCGCCGACATCGGTCTGGCCGAGCCCGTCGTCGTTGCGCGCTTCGACGATGACGTCGAGGCTGTCGACCTTGAACTGGATCGGCCAGGCGTAGGCGAAGTGCTGTGCCGCCTTGATCGCGAGGCCGAGCGAGCCAAGGAAGAGCCCCTTGGCGCGGGCGTCGCCGTCGAGCGCGAGGCGACCGAGATTGAGCAGCGGGTGGTAAAGATACCAGCTGTCGACGGCGAACTTGTCCTTGTCCTTGCCGACGTTCGGCAGATAGCGCCGCATCGTCTCCAGTTTGTTGTCGTGGAACTTGGCAAGGCCGTCCTCCAGCGCCTTGCAGAACGGCAAGTCCCGTCCCGTCCATGCTGCATAATCCCGCAATGGCGCGATGATCGCCATCTGCACCATGACATCGGGATACTCGGCTGCCGTATACGGATGGATGTAGGTGTGGCCGTAATGCTCGATCCGGGTGTCTGGCGCGGTTTCCAGATCGTGGAGCGTTCGCTCTGCCCGCTCGACCCAATCCCGGTATTGGGTCGATGGCGGCTCAAGCTGCCGGTAGGCGGCACCGAGCAACTGCAGGAACCGCCGTGCCATGTCCTGCTCGTCGCATGCGGCATCATCGTGGAACGCTAATATCGCATCGGACATCACCACCGGCTTGCCCGCCGGCAACGGATTGGTCGGAGGCGTGCCGCTTTGCGGAGGTGTCGGCGGTAGATAGCCGAGCTCTGGCCACTCGCCTCCGACCGCGCCGTCCGGCTTCGTATCGGTCGCGGCGTAATAGCCGTTGAGCGCCGTCAGGTTCTGGAAATAGAGGACGCTGCCAAACGCCGGCTCGTCGAGATGGAAGTAGCAGACACCGCCGTTCAGACCGCGTTGGCCCGCTTCTACCTGGCCATCTGCCGCCATCGGGTCGTCCCCTTCTCCAAGCGGATACAGATCGCGTGGGAAGTAGGGGATGAGAAGCGGAATGGTCGGGATGAGCGTAGTCGTCACCCGGATCAGGGCGAGCTCCAGATCATCGAAGCGCAGCACCACATCCTGCGTGCCGATAGGGCTGGTGATCTCCAGCCGCAGCAGCTCCCCTCCCCGCGTCAGCCGTTTCCTGACCTTGGTGGGGCCACCCCAGCAATGAGCGATGCGCAGCGCCAGGCCACCCCGGTCAGGGCGCCTGATGATCGCCCAGATGGAATCCCGGCCCTCCAGCACCTCCAGTGATCGGACACCGACGGGCATGTCTGCAATCCGACGCATGCCAGCTGCCAGCTCGGCGCGCAGGCTGATCGTCGCTGCACTTGCTGCAGAAGCACGAGCCAATTCCAAGTCTCCCTCACCCTCCCCGCGAGCACGGCCGGAGCTGCCACCCCGACCGGCCGAACGGTTGCGTCAGATCGTCGCCGTCACCGTGCTGGTGACGATCGGAATGCCGGTGCCGGCGCCGACGCCGACGCCGACCGGGATCGCGATCTGGCCCATGGAGAAGCGGCCCGAGGCCAGCGCCACGATGCCGCCTGCGAGCGACAGCACGGTGATGACCTTGCCGCCCGAGCCCTCGAGAAAGTCCGTGAACTTCGTCAGGGCTGTGTCGAACGTGGTGTCGGCGCCGGCGAAGGCCGGGCCGGCGAAATAGAAGAGCGCCAACGCCAGCACGGCGAGGGCGAAGACCGCCATCTCCATGTGGCCGCTCTTTTTCAGCACGGACTGCATGTTGAGTTCCCTTCGATGGAGACGCGGTTGGTCCGCGCCCAATCGGAAGGTGAGCCGAGATGGATTTGGCGGACAATCAGGTCCGGACGGAACTATCGCCGCCGACAAACCCTTTTTTCACTTCTCGCGATTTACGATGAAAAAACGTCCGCAGCGGCGGACCGCTGTCCGAGGCTGCGGGCAGGCGTCCGCCACCACGGACAGGCGTCCGCAGTCACGGACGCCTGTCCCGATTGGCGGACGAGCTTTAAGAGTCTAGAATCGACGGGCGACCTTTGAGTCGTATAGGGCGCGTTCATCACATCCTAGCGATGTTCGGCTTAGCCGGGGTGTAGCAGGATCGAAAGCTAGGGACGTGCACGAATGAGTGGGGATACTCGCGGTTATTCGCTCGACGTATCGGAGTACCTGTTCCGCCTCACCACAGAGAGCCTTCGGCTCCTGTCCAACGAGACGAAGCGCTATCACAGCCTAACCAGCATGGTGAACCAGCTCGCCGGCGCGGGCGCGGCAGACGCTATCGCGCAGCATGACGTCGAGACGCTGCGCCAGCACCTCAGCAAGATCCCGACCAAGGGTCCGATCCGCATCCACCTTCACATCACGAAGACCAGCGCCGACAACCTGATCGAGGCGAAGAAGCGGCTTGCGAAGGAACTCGGCTCCACCCTCACAGTCGGCGACGCGATCTCCATGCTTCTGTTCGATTTCGTGGTCGACCAGAGCGCCTCTCGCCTGCTCTCAAAGCTCGGCCTCGACGAGACGAGTTCCAAGTGCGACGGGCCGGGCGCGGGCCGGGAGAAAGCCGATAACGTCGTGCGTCTCAGGTAGTTAGCGGCGCAGGGCGTGCCCGTCCCAATTGTAACTTAGGGTTGCCAACCTGCTGAGAGTTTGGTTTTCTCGCAGGGTCCGAATTGGATTTCGGGGGGGCCTGATGCCGTGCAGTCCGTAGCTGTAATTGAACAGAAGTCGCTTGCGATCGATTCCGGGCGCGAAGGGGATTTCGCGCCGCCGAGCGAACCGGATTACGTTCCGCTCATCATGCGGGCCATGGAGTCCCAGGACCTGGGCATTCGCCAGATGGCCCTCAAGGTGAACATCAAGAAGAGCCGGCTGGGGACAATCCTCCACCGCGATCCCGCGAAGCGCTCTGCGATGACGCTCCCCGAGTTCCAGTCGATCCTGCGTGCCCTCAACATCGAGGTCATGCACGCGATCATCAGCGTTGAGATGGCCCGCGACCTCGAACTGGTGGGCGACGAGCGGTTTCTGACGCTCGTGTCGATGCTCAGCACGCTGTTTCAAGGCCTCCCTCATCGCATTGTCGAGGCGCTTCGCGATCTCGAGGGCATGGACGGCACCGAGGTCCACAAGGAATGGGGTACATACTTCCAATCGGCCGTGATCAAGAAGATGGTCTCCGAGATCAGCATGGTCCTGCAGCGTCGATCAGATCTCGAGTCTGGCAAGATCTCGATGTTCTGACCGCCCAGCCGCTTTCTCTTTCCTTCGCTGCACCTAAAAGCACTAGCGAGCGGCCCTAAAAACACTGGAAATAGTTGCGCGCTTTCGGGGAAACGTCCTCAAAAGCACTAATAATCGCGCTCGCTCCACATTTATCGGCCGTTAACACTCGTCCCGAGGCCTCACCGGATTCGGCAATATCGGCGAATCGGGGCGGGGTGAGCTGAAACGCGCCCGCACCGCGTCGTTCGCTCAGGGATCAACGTGCGGAACGGAGATGTCGTGAGGGCAAGAAAAACCCGGCGCTAGGCCGGGCTTTTCGGGTGGTCATAGAACCTGTCTGGAAACCCGGTTCTAACTGATCTCCTCTAAACAGACAAGGCCGAAGCGCGTTTCGCGCCACGCCCCTGCTTGTCCGAACGGCACGCCCCCAGGGAGTGACGAATGGGAACCTATACCCCGAAGCGTTCGGGCGGCATGCGCCGCTACAACCAATTCAACGCCGTCGTCGGTCGGATCGCGAAGGGCTATGCCGGTCAGGACAAGGTTTCGCCGGCCCGGCTGCTCGGAAAGCTCAAATGCGCCGCCCCGTACATGGGGGTCTCCCCTTCGGTGCTGGCGCTTATGGACGCCCTCATTCCCCACTCCAAACCGCAGGACTGGCTTCCCGGCCGGGTGCCGCTCGTATGGCCGAGGAACGAGACGCTTTCGCGCAAGCTCGGCGTCTCTGTCCGCCAGGTGCAGAAGATGATCCGTGCGGCAATCGAGTTCGGCCTGATGGTACCCCACGACAGCCCCAACGGGCATCGCGGCGGCAAACGCAATGCCGCAGGCGACATCCTTTGGGGCTACGGCTTCGACCTGCGGCCGCTCGGTACCCGCGCGGCCGAGTTCGACGCGGTTGCGGCCAAGGGATACGCGGAGGACCGCGAGATAGAGCGACTCAAGCGCGCCCTATCGGCAGCACGACGCCGTGCCCGCACGCTCGCCAACGCGGTACTCGACGCCGAAATTCAGGGCGTGGACGCGGCTCGCGAAGTCGAACTCGTGCGGATGGCTTTGGACCATGTGAAAGGCAGCCGCGACCTGGACACGCTCATCCGGTGCCTTGCCCAGGTCACGTCGCGCGTCGACGTTTTTCAGGCAACTGTTGATGGGGCGCTGGAAGCGCTAAATACCAGTCCGGACGTCGAAAGCGCTTCAGATTGCCCTGTTGATAGTTCACCCAAGGGCGAACGTCCGTTCGTTCACTCTACAACTACAACCCAACTTAAAACTGCTAACGCAGTTACGAGTAATGGCTTTGCGAGAAAAAGTAGTGGCGGGTGGGACATCGCCCTTCTCGCCCCGCAGAGCAACGTGGAAGCCGACCTGGACCGTCACGGCGTCGACCCGAAGTTTGTGGCCAAGGCAGCGCCGGAGCTGATCTGGGATCTCGACCCTGGCCCGCGAGCTTGGGGTCGGCTCGTCAGCATCGCCGAGGGCCTGACGGGGCAGTACGCAATCGGCTCACACGCCTGGCGCGAAGCCTGCCGGTTGATGGGGCAGCGCGGCGCCGCGGCCGCTGTGATCGCGACCGTCGCCAAGTCGCTGACCGGTGAGGTCCGCTCCCCCGGCGCGTATCTGCGCGGTATGACGGCCAAGGCCGCTGCCGGCGAGTTGAACCTGGGCAAGACCTTCCACGGCATGCGCGAGGCGCGGAGTGGCGAAAGCTGAGCCTGCCCAACGATGCACCCAAAAGCACGATGGGGACGCTCCAAAGGGCCGCTCGCCGGGGTACCGCACCTAAAAGCACGAGCAAACGCACCCAAAAGCACGAGGAAAACACGCTTCTATGGCCCGACCCGAGGCAAACGCACCCAAAAGCACGATGTTTTCTAGCGTATGGGCGAGTTTTCGGGTGCGATCGGGCAGCGGCACACCTAGACCCCGTCGGTTTTCGGGTGCGGTTGGAGCGGAACGGCGCATGTAACGACGATTCCTAGTGCTTTTAGGTGCGAAGCGGTTCTCTTCGGTGGTCGGCCGTGATCCGATGCGGTATCAACGAGTCGAGTTATGGAGGCCTTGCGGAATGGCGAGAAAGCGCACCAACACCGAGGTTCAAGGCCTGCTGGCGCTGGATTGCCCGCTGCGGGGAGACATTCACGGCGACCGAAGCGTCATGGACTTCCCGTTCTTCGCGCTCGAAAAGAAGCCCCAGACCGGCATTATCGAGCAC
Source organism: Sphingobium sp. (assembly GCA_023266635.1). GTDB lineage: Bacteria > Pseudomonadota > Alphaproteobacteria > Sphingomonadales > Sphingomonadaceae > Sphingobium. The sequence goes on along the minus strand of JAHFPU010000005.1, from coordinate 8,309 downwards.
AAGATCGGCAATGTCTCGATTACGATCCGCGCTGGCGAAGGCGGCATTGCCACGATGTACGACAAGGAGATCATTCTCTATGTCGCCTCGATCATCTTCGAGCAGAAGGCGCGGGGACAGGCGCTCTCGCAGGAGATTACCTTCACGGCGCATGACTTCTTCCGCGCGACCGGCACGCCGAACCCGGGCAAGCGCGATTATGCCCGCTTCACGGACGCCATGTCCCGCCTTCAGGGCACTCAGATCCAGACGAATCTCAAGACGGGCGGCTCTGGCCACCGTGGCTGGTTCTCATGGGTAGAAAACGCCCAGGTTATCTACAGCGATATGCCCGAGGGCTATGAGCGGTTGCAGGCGGTGAAAATTCGCCTCTGTGATTTTCTATTTCGCGCGATCGAGCGCGATGTGTCGATGTACTCCTACCATCACGAGTACTTCAAACTTGGTTTGATCGAGCGGCGGCTTTACGAGATCGCCCGCTCACACTGCGACGAGGGACCGTTCGAGGTCGACCTGGAATCGCTCCTGAAAACGGTCGGCAGCCGAAGCGCACTACGACGGTTCAAGCAGCACATCAGTGACATCCAGCAGTCGGACAGTCTGCCCCATTACAGCATCGCCATGCGCGACGAGATTGACGGACATCGCGTTCGCGCTCGCGCCAACGAGACGATCGTCACCTTCTCCGAGCGGCCCCGGACGGGCGATTGCCCCTACGTCCAGCAGACGCTCGAGGCGATCGCCTGAGCTAGAACGACGAGACCATCGCCGCGCGCGAGAAGGTGGGCGGGACCGGGGCCGCACTCTCCGAAGACTGAATTGTGGCCACACGCGACAGCCCGGCTAGCCGCGACCAGTTCAGCAGGATGTTCAACACATAGTCCTGTGTCTCGACGATGCGCGGCATACGGCCGTTTCTCACCCTTCCCGGCCCCGCATTGTAGGCGGCGAGCGCGAGGTGATACCTGCCAAACTTGTCGAGCTGCTGGCGCAGGTACCGCGCCCCGCCCCTCAGGTTCTGCTCGACGTCGTAGCGGTTTACCCCCAGCCCCGCGGCCGTGTCGGGCATGAGCTGAGTCAGTCCGAAAGCGTTCTTCGGCGAGAAGATCGAGGCGTTGTAGCGGCTCTCCCGGATGATCATCGCGTCGAACAGGCCGACCGGGATGCCGTACTGACAGGCTATGGTCGACATCATGGCGAAATAGCCGCGACGTCGAAACTCGCCGTCGGGGCGCAGGAGCCCGCTCGGCCTGTAGTCCGTCGGTACGCATCCCGGCACATAGGAGTTTACCGCCGCGGCGAAGACCTGGCCACCGCGCATCCACAAGGGGACCGAGATGGCCGACATCGGCGCGACGCTGAGCGCGGAGCCGTAGGCCGGAACCCTAGGCTGTGCGACCCCGACCGACGCGAATGGATCCTCGCCTCCGATCGCGCCCGCCCCCGCCGCCGCTACCGCCGGTTGCGGAGCGAGGCTGTTTGCCATCTGGTATGCGACCCACTGCCGGCTGAGATCGTGGACACGAAACGCCTCGGGGAGCGCCGCTGACTCGGGCGGCAAGGCGGCAGCGGCATCGACCGGCGCCGGTCCCCACGGTCCCTCGGGTGCCTCCTCCGGTGCCGGCGAGGGCGCGCCGATCATGCTGATCAGCTGGACAGTACGGACGGTTCGGGCGGGCTGCGCCCCCGCCGCCGCGACAGTCGCAACAGTCGAAATCAGTGCCGCTCCGGCAAGAAAATACGCTCGCATGTGGTCCTCCCGACCCCGTTCCTGAAGAGTGAGGTGGACTGATTTTCCGTTGTCAATCCCCCCGGCCTGGGTGAGACTGGCTGCAAATCGAGCCTTTGGACCCCTGAAATGTGGCTCATCGACCGCGACACGAACGGCGTCGGAGGACGTCGCATCCCCCTCCCCCCGCCCCTGCGGGAGGCTTTGGTGCGCTGGTACGTCGGCGAGGGCTCCCGCGGTGACGAGGAAGCCGGCATCACCCTCGTGCAGAACGCGCGCATCGGTGCGAAATGGATCGCATGCGACTGCCTGGCGGCCGACGACGCCCCGCCGATCCTGACGCCGGCATTCCTCTCGGAGGCGGAAACCTACTACCTACGACGCCTCACCAGTATTAAGCGGCCGGAACATCGCGAGGACTGCCCCTTCTTTCGCGACCAGGTGACGCATCGCATCACCGAGATCCGCTCCCGCGAGACTCCGGCTGACCCCCCGGCCGGCTTCTTCGAGGTGTTGCGGCCTGCCCCGGAAAAGCTCGCCCATAGGCCCGAGGAGGACGCCAGCGACGATCGGACACGCCACGCCTCCGTGCCGCGTCTGGCGCGGCTCCTGTGGCGCCTGATCGATGCTGCCGGCACCAACCGCGTGCCGCCCGAGCCGCACGAGACCGAGCCGGCCTCCATCAAGCGCGAGTTCGATGCTCTCAGCCGAGCCGCTGCCAAGATCGAGATCGCCCCCGGCATCCAACTCGGCCGAGCGTTTTGGACACACTCCAATGCCCTGCACAGCCGGCGCGCCTATGCGATGCTGCGCCAGCTCGCGAAGAGTTGGCCGAGCCGCCACGCACCCCAAGGCTTCTTGGTGCTATTCTCGCCGCACGTCCGCGGCCACGTCGTCGACGTTCCCGGCGCGGAACCCATCCATGTCGCAAACCGCGTCCAGTCGCCGTCGGTCCGCGGCAATCTCATCAAGGGTCCGTTTCTCGTGGTGATCGTCGCCGGCGAATACCCCGAGGCTCACGGCTATGCGCCACTGCGCGGCTACGCTCAGCCGATCTTCTCTGGGCAGCGCTTCATTCCGGTCTACTCCGAGTTCGAGCGATCGGTCCTGCGCGAGCTCTTCAAGGCGCGGCGCCAACTGGACAAGTCCGGCGTCGACCTCGCGATCGAGAAGCCGGTGTTCGACCGGCTCACTACACAGGGCTCCTGCAGGCCGGACTTCCTCCTAGAGGCGCGCTCGCGCCTCACGGGCGAGATCAAGCAACTCGTCGTGGAGGCGATGGGCTTCAGCGACGAGGACTATCTCGCCTCCAAGTCGACCACGCATCCCCGAATGCGGCTTCTCGGCCCCCTGCTGACGATCCTACCCAGCGACGTCGAAAAGGACCGCGTCGGCGATCACCTCGCCCGCGTCCTGGACATCTGACGGGTCAGCTCCAAGTGAGGCTCATCCCGAACGAGACGACGATCGCCAACGTCACCGGCGTCGACAGAAGGTAGAGCTTCTGCCACCGCCACCAGGTCTTTGGAAGGAACAGCACGGCGCCGCGAAGGGTGCGGACCTCCTGCCAGGACTGTTCGCGATAGAGGCGGACGCCGGCCACGGAGACCGAGAGCACCATCGCGATCGCACAGCACAGGCCGGTCGCCGTGTAGAGCGCGACCCAGTTGATCAACTCGACTTGGGTCAAGTGCGCCATGGTCAGCCTCACAACCCGCCCGGGGGAATAATGTCGCCGACCCTTGGCCGGTTCCGGATGGACCCTATCTGTTTAGGACAGCACGGTGAGGATTCGCTTAACCCTCCACCGCAACGAAAGTGACGTAAGTTCCCATCAAAACACAAGTCGATGGTCGCTAACCGGCTCTGCACGATCGGCCGACGGAGGTTGCGACTGGCGCACCGTGGAGACGCGCTTGGCTCCGGCTGGTGATGCACCCCGGCGTAGTCGTCCTCGTCATCATCTTCGAGGGCGCTCACGAGGTAACGCTCCACGCCACACACGCTCAGGCATGGCGGCAGCTCATGGAGTTTGTCGACCGGCGCTGGGAGGCCCGGTTCGGCCGAACGCCCTCGCCTATCGAACCCGAGGCGCGTGCGGACGAGTTCTTCCGCAACGATGGGGACGACTTCTACGCGATCATCGACGCCGACGTGTCCGAACTGCAGGACGCGTTGACCTGACCTTCAATCAGGCTCTTCCCCTGCGATCCTCAGACGTCGTAAGGTTCGGGGAAGCGGGAGCCAGCAATGTTCGAGTGCCTCATCTTGGGGGACAGTACGGCGTGGGCGCGGCCCAGGCGATTAACCACCGCTACGCGCGCCAGTGCGACGTGCAGGCCGTGGAACGCGCAACCGCAGCGCAGATCCTTTCCTGGCGAAAGACCGGCAAGGACTATGGCGCCTGCATCTTTGCGATGGGCTCCAACGATCAGGCCGGTCTCGGACTAGCCGCCAAGCTGGCGAAGATCCGGTCTAGCATCTGTTATCGCCGGGTCATCTGGCTCCTGCCTTATGCCCGACCGCAGGCCTATACTGTCAGCTCTGTCGCCGCGCGTTTCGGCGACGAGACGCTGGACTTGGTCCGGTTCGAGACCCGGGACCGCATACATCCCCGCAACTATTCGCAGATCGCGGCGGTTCTCCTGCGCTGAGCGCAGAACGATCCGACAAGGTGAGAAGGGTCGGGAGAGGCGGGCAAGCGGAATTTACGTCCCGAGGCCCCTGCCCCTCCCCTGCCCGGGCTCCAGTCGAGGCGCAGCTCAGAGGAGCTCGCTATGCCGCACCACCTTCTGATGATCAGCCTCGCCGGCGGAACCGACGAGCTATCGGTCCACCCTGCCCACGATGCCGCCTGGGACGCCCTCCTCCGCTACATCGACGAACGCTGGGGCGCCGTCATCGGGCCAACAGAGGCGCCCGCGGACGACCATGCCCAGGTTGACGCCCTCTTCGTGCTATCGGAGTCGTTCTACCTGGTCGGCGAAGTCGTGACGACGCTCCCAAGAGCCTAGCCCCCTGCCCCTTCGGCTTGGTCCATCAGCTTTTCGATCGCCTGCCAGTACGGAAGGCGCTCGCGATCACAATATTCGATGAACCGCGACATGACGCTCAACGGCCCTTTCACGCTGACTTGGTGGAGCTGCTCGCCCGCGTAAGCCGACTTCTGTCGCCGTGGTAGGCCGGCGGGAGCGGATGGCTTCGAAAACCCATGCTCCCGTCCGACATTGTCTACCGCGGCCGCGTCCCGGCGCTGCTCGACTGAGGGGCGCTCCGGGCGCGCGGCTGGCTTGATGTCCGACAGATCGCCAAGACCGAGATCGATGCCGCCGTTCGTCATGCCGTTTCCTCCACCGCGACCTTCTGCTTCCTGATCTCCTGAATGACCTCCTGCACGAACGCAGAGGCATTTGCCCTCGCCTTATCGAGGCCCGTCGCCTGCTCGTTTTCAAGGCTCCACAGCGAGCGATAGTGGGTGAACATCGCCCGAAAGCCGGCTCGGTCGTTGAGGGCTGTCTCGAAGGTTGGGATACCTGCTCCCTTGAACTGTGACCTTATCTCCTTCTCGTCGCGGGTCGCGATCGCCGGGTTCACGCGCGTAAAGAGCATCCGGTAGGGTATTTCGCGACGCAGCGCCCTCCCCTCGTCCACGACGAGCTTAATAGCCCTGCTCGCCTGCCGCGCGTCTACCGGAGACGCCTGCAGCGGGATGATGACGAGATCGGTGCGCGAGATCGCGCGCGACATCGCCAGGTTGGCCGTTCCCTCGAGATCGACAATCACGAACTGGCTTGAAGCCGCTGCCTCCTCGATCTGATCGATGATCGCATTGTCCGATGGAAGCGTCCGACAGTCGAAGCCGGGCTCTGCAGTAGCTTTCGCCCAGGTCTCGAGCGTCCTGTTCGGATCGCCATCGACAACGGTGACGGACGCCCCCGCAACGCTGAGGCCGCTGGCCAGCACCAGCGCCGAGGTGCTCTTCCCGACGCCGCCCTTCGGACTTGCAAAACTGATTACAGGCATTCCCTAGCCTTCCCTGTCATTCTCGAGGGGTGCTGGCCACCGCAGTCCACTGCCTCGCTGGCCTACGCATCGCCTGCGTTCGCTACCGACTGCCACAACGCGCTTTGCAACGCAACGCAGTACATGCGCAGCAAGGGCTACGCCCCGCCCGCCCCCGCACTGCCTCACCCGACTGCACATGGCATCGCTACGCCTCGCCTCGCGGGACGACGTACCGCAACGCCGCGCCCGCCACCGCAGGGCTCGCGTAGCAATGCGGTGTGAACGATGGCGTACCCACGGCCAAGCCTTAGCGTGGAACCGCAGCAGGGCCAAGGATACTACACGCATCGTCCGCATGACCCCGCCGGCTTCGGCATTCCCATGGTACCATCGAGTACCGCACGACTAACTGAGCGAGGGGAGGGGGGCAAAGTTGCGAAGGAGCTGACGGGATGCCCTATACCGCATTGAAACCAAGCCAGGAACTCGTCGACATTGTGGGCTCGCTTGGCGGTGTCTGGCACGGCTACGTCGCCTCGTGTCGCTGCCCGGCACACTCCGACAAGACTCCAAGCCTGTCGCTCCGCCAGGGTGATCGCGGCATCCTTGTGACGTGCTTCGCAGGTTGCGACGCCGAGAACGTGCTGCGCGAACTGCGTCGCATGCCCGTCACGCGACGGTTCGAGCCGCCGAATGCGGACCTGCGCCGGGGCACCGGTAATATCGTCCGGCTTTGGGACCAAGCCATCCCGGTCGGTGGCACGCTTGGGGATGCGAACGGGCGCCCCTTGAGCTTCTTCATGACCGCGGGCCAGGTCAGCGACTACACCGGCGCGGCAGCGCTACTCGATGACATGCCGAAGGCGCAGTGGCTGCTTGGTGATCGCGGCTACGACGCCGACTGGTTCAGGGACGCCCTCCAGGCCAAAGGCATCCAACCCTGCATCCCAGGCCGCAGGTCGCGCAACGAACCGATCCGGTACGACAAGCGCCGCTATCGGCGTCGCAGCCGCATCGAGATCATGTTCGGCCGCCTCAAGGACTGGCGCCGGGTCGCTACCCGCTACGACCGCTGCCCCACCGCCTTCTTCTCCGCAATCGCCCTCGCTGCCACCGTCATCTTCTGGCTGTGATCAACGAGTCCTGACCCTAGCGGCATTCTTCAGAATGCCGGATTCACGCTGAACCCAGCCGCCGTCGCGGAGGCATGTCGATCCTGAAAAGACAATGCGACCGCCGGACTCTCAGAATGGCGTAGTTCGATAGCGCGTAAGCAGCGCACCGTCATCCCGAGGACAGGTTGAATTCCCTAAGGAGCTTCTCGACTTCTGTGCCCTCCAGCTTGCTCATCGCTAGCTTGCGCAGGAAAGCCGGACCCGGTAACTCGATGTGCTTCCCATCGCGCAGAGGGGTAATGGCGCCAAGCAGCGTGCGAATGTCATAGGTCGAGTTGAATACCTCGGGCACGCCGCGTTCGACGTTCATGAGCGTGTAGACGGCCTCCATCGGCGTTCTCACCGAATACTCGGTCGTAAAGATGCAATCGCGTTGCTTGGACTCGGCGAATTGGCCGATGAAGGCGAAATTCACTGCCCCTTCCGGAACCACGTCCGGGCGGTCGCCTGCCTGACGTGGCATAAAAAATGCGGTGATATAGGGCATCATCGTCGGAACCGTATTGGCGCCAGTTGCTGCGAGCTCTGGGATTTCCTCGACCGGCACGCCAAGGTGATAGAGCCACTCTTGGGTGATCTCCTCGCCGGTGCACTCCTGCATCGGCTTCTTCACATAGTCGCCGGGGCAATCCACGAAGAGCGCATAGAACCAAGCGATCATCTGGTCCTTGGGCTGCGTTTTAAAATGCGGCTGCCGGTGGACCGTCCAGCTCAGCAGCCATGCAGAATCCTTCGCCGTGACGATGCCGGCCGAGACGATCTTGCCGGTGAAGGGGTTACGCTTGGTGATCTTCTCGACGTACCGCGCGATCCGGGGATCGCGCGCGGTTATCGATGCCGATGCCCATTTCGTCTCAGGAATATGGGCACCGAACACATCCGGGCGTCCGAAGGCCGGGTCCTTCGCCGCGATGCGCCGCCACAGATCCCAAGCCGGCGCCGGTCCCTCGTTTAGTTCCGCCGGGGTGTGGTGATCGCCATTGTTCGAGTTTTCGGTCAGCGAGCCGATGGTGATGAAGACGAGATCGTCGGGGCCAAGATCGACGCCGCCTTCCTCGCCCTTCTCCCTCCAGTGAATTCGGGTCGCTTCCTTGTGGCCTTCCCGGATGTCGAAATCCACATCCGTCACCTCAACGCCGTAGCGGAACTGAACGCCGTGATCGGTCAGCCATTTAACCAGCGGCAGCACCATGGACTCGTACTGGTTGTAGCGATTGAACTTCAACGAAGAGAAGTCCGCGAGATGAGCGATATGGTGGATAAAACGGTGAATGTAGAGCTTCATCTCGAGGGCGGAGTGCCACTCTTCGAAGGCGAACATGGTGCGCCAATAGAGCCAGAAGTTGCTTTCGAAAAAGTCCTTGCTGAAGACCTCGTTGATCCGCTTGTTCTCTATCTCT
>JAHFPU010000119.1:5259-9849 GCA_023266635.1 Sphingobium sp. | reverse complement strand
CGCACATGCGCGTGTCTGGCAGAACAGCGGGCAACCCGCAGCATCAGAGTCTCGCGGACACGCGCGCGATGGCAAGGGAAACCAGTGCGGCGAGTGTCACGGCCAGCGTTCCTCAGCTTCTCGCGCTGCCCGCTCAATCAAATCTGGGTCCATCTCGATCGCCGCCACCAGGACCTTGAACGCCTTGGACGGTTTGGCTCGCGCCTGTTCCTGATCCTTCACCATACCGAAGGTCAGGCCGAACCGCGCCGCGAATGCGGGCTGCTCGATGCGAAACCGGCGGAACCGCAGCCGGAACAGGTCGCGTGCGAATCCGACTTTTCCGAAGTCAGGGTCAAAGGCCATCCGTACTTCCTCCGTTTTGCGGGGCCCCCTGCCCCGGTTGATCGTCTCTCGTCCGCACCGCCCGCCCCACCCCGCCCCTGTAGGGGGGCGGTCGGGGCGGGGCGCTTAAGGATGCCCCGATCGCCCCGGCACGCCCGCCCTGAAAATTCAACCGGGGCGGTCACTCGGAAACCGTGCCAACTTCGATGTACCATCGGTCCTCGCGCTTCTTTGGATCGCGCTTGGAAACCCGCTGCAACGCACCGTTGTCCACCCAAGTCCGCAGGACTGCGGTGATCTTGACCCGATCGGCTCTGCTGTCCGGGTCCAAGTCGAGCACATCCGCGACAGCCTCACCCACCCAAGGCTTGGATGCTGCATGCTCCTTGTACTCCCCGCCAGCGACGATCCGCTGCACCTGACGGAGGTGGTCGACGGTCACACCTTCGAAAGCGTCAGGCGGTGACCACGGGATGACCACACCCATGTTGTCGCCCTCGTCGTTCGCGCCGTTGCCAAGGCTGACCGACGCCATGGTGAACCAGTCCGACTTGTCGCTGGGCGGGGCGCGATTGTTCTTGTCGTCATAGGTCCGGAAGAACCGCCGCCGCTTCTCTTCCTCAATACCATACCGCTTGGCCTCGTCCTCGCTCATCTTGTTGAGGACCAGGACTGAACGGCAGGCATTGATGAGCGCGACAGCGCCGCGACCGGACAGGGCAGTCACCTCTGCCGCGCCGGCCTTGCTGACGTGATGCGCCAGACCGATGCCCGCCTTCGCGTTCTTCGCTACCAGCGCCCATTCCTTGGCGATCGTGTCTATCTCCATGTTGTCGTTCTCGTTCGCCGCGTGCGACGACACGAACGGGTCAACATGCAGGTAGTCGATCCCACGCCCCTGCATCTCGTCCACCAGCCCATCGACCAAGGGGCGGTTGATCGTAAGGCCCTCAGCCGCCGTCGAGGTCGCGAGCTTCAGCACCGCCCCTTCCAAGGCACTGTCGACATAGAGATGGTCGCGGATATGCTCCGGGCCGATCGACCAGTGCTTGCACGCAGCCTGGATAATGCGGGCCAGTTCCTCGCCGTCATCCTCAAGGTTCCAGAGCCAGACCCGCTTAGGTCCGCCCGGCACCTCCTGCCCCAACAGGTTGCGACCGGTCGCCATCGCCAGCGCCTCACCGACGCTCAGGATGGTCTTGCCGGCCGCGCCGGGGGCGAGGATCGCCCGAACGTGCCCGCGTTGGATCGACCGCCCATAGACCCACTCGCGCGGCCTGATGGTCGATGGGTCCCGCCATGCGTAGGGCGTCGCAGCGACCCTGATGCGCTCCGGCGCTGCGCGCTGACCATTCAACGGGATCGGCGCGAATGGGCGAGCGTCCTCATACGCCGCCTGGAATGCTGCGGCGTTCATGCTCGGACCTCCATCAGCTCGGCGTTGAAGTCTTTATATGGAGGCGTTGGCCGCATGATCCGAACGGCCAACCCGGCTTCGCGGTAGGCTGCCGCCGCCTTTGTGGCCGCAAGGTCGCCGGCCGCATCACCATCCGCGCCAATCACGACGGCCTTTGTCTCCGGGGCGAAAACCATCTGCGGCATCATCGACGTGCCCGCCGCGACCCACACCGATCGCCCGAGCGCCTGGGCCAGTGTCAAGCCGTCCTCCAGCCCCTCTGTGACAAGCATGCTGGCGGAGGCTGGCCCGAGCTGAATCGACCCGCCGATGACGTTCCCGAGGGAGTATTTCACCTTCGGCTTTCGGTCGCTGTCGGTCGCCTTCACAGCGACCTTGCTTCCTTCCTCCGTCAGATAGGTGCGCTGGAGCCCGACGAGCTGCCCGCGGGCGTCAGTAACGATCGCGACCAGCGCCGGCAGCAGGCCCGGCCCGTTCGCAGCCAGCACGCCGTTCCCCTCGATCTGGGGCGGCGCAAGGCGGGCGAACCGGAGGGTATGCGGCAGGGCCATCGTGATCCCGCGCGACCGCAGGTACACCTCGGCCGGCGTTCCTTTGATCGGCGCGGAGGCGTTGACGATCCGCTGCGCGACGGGCCGCATGTCCGGCTTCGGTTTGGCCGGCGCACGCTGCTGCTCCAGCTCGCGCAACGCCCCACCGTCCAGCATCTCGATCGCGCCAGGCAGCTTTACGCCATAGGCTTGCTGCACGAAGTCGAGGACATCGCCCGACCACGCGCACCCAAAGCAGTGCGCCCGGCGATCATCCGCGTAGATCGTGAAGGAAGGGGTGCGATCTGCATGGAAGGGGCAACAAGCCTTCATCTCGTTACCCGCGCGATGCAGTTTCACGCCCGCCTTCGATGCCACTCCCGACAAGGGGAAGCGGTCGCGAATGCCGGCAACGACCCGCGCCAGCTCGGCGCTGTCCAGGCGGGCCATCACTGGTCCTCCCCAGCCGCGGAAAAGCGATATGCGCGCGCCTCTCGCATATCGTCGCAATCCAGCTGGAATGGGCGCATCTTGCCGTCCGCGTGCAGCACACGCACTATCGGCAGCCGGTAGCGCCGCCACGCCGTCACGGCCACTGCGCGCGCCTCCTCGAATGAGCAGGGACGACACAGCCGCTCAGGCTTGCTCCAGACGCCAAGGCGCCGGGTGTAGATCACGACCAACCAGTCCCCGTCCGCAGTCTGGCGCAGGACAATGGTACGGGTGACGGCGAGCCGGGGAGCCTTACCGGCAGCGGCGCGACGAGCGCGGGCGCGGTGCCATGCGGGCGCGAAGTAGACGAGGCCGCTCATATGGCGCCCCCCGCCCGGCCGATCGCGTTTTCCGCCATCACCAGCGCCTCGGTGTTGCGCTCGATCTGCCAAGCGATCAGTGTGCCGATCTGCACCAGATCTGACTGCTGTTCGAGCGTCAGCAAATGCCGCGTCTCGTTCAGCAGCTCGGCTAGATCATAGAGGCTGTTGGACCAGAATTCGTCTTCCCGGCCATCCGGATGCATCGCCGCGCGCTGCACGAACAGGTCGACAATCGCGGCCTTCGTCCCCGCGCTCATGCCGCCTGCTCCTGCGCGTCCGCGTCCGCGTCCGCGGCGACCAGCCGCCAGACTATCGCGTTCCGCCCGGAGACGTTTCGCCGACGCAAACCGGTGTCGCGGATCATGCGCAGATACTTTAGTTCGGTAAAACGAGGCTGGAGCGAGTAGCGAGGATAACCCGCCTTCGCGCACAACTCGTCCACGGTCAGCCCGTCCGGGTGCCGATACAGCACGCGCAGCACGACGGACCGCAGGAAGTTGGCCATCGGCGCAATCGCTTCTGCCGCTGCCCTTGAGGTGTCGACCGGGTACGCGCCCGGAACGTCAGGATACTCAGCCATGTGCATCGCCTCCATCGGCGAGAGGGGGAAGCCCGTGCTTGCGGAGCAGGTCGGCGAACCACCGTTCCTGTTTCTCGGTCAGGGGCGTGTCGCTGAACATCAGGCCACCAAGGAACTGGCCGGCCTTGTACGTCAGCTTAGGATCGTCGTGGGTCAGCAGAGCCAGAGCTGCCGCCTTGATCGCGGGCTCAGACATCAGCGCCCTCCCCGGTCTGGTCGACTATCGGGAAGTCCCGGTATCGGCGCACGCCGCGGGCGAAGGTCGCCGCTTTCCGCAAATCCGGATAGTTGGCGTCGAAGTCGAAGCCCGGAACAGGCGGCGTTACCGTAACGCTGTAACCGACATCGGCCTTGCAGATGACGATGGTGTGAAGGTCAGCCATTGTTGCCGACCTCCCAAGCCATCCCGGCTATAAGGTGGGCACGCTGTCCATTGATCCCGACGAGCCGCAGGCGTTGCAGTCGAAGGGTCGTGGTGCTATCTGCCGTGGTGCTGGTGTTACTGAGTTTCAGGAAAGGTCGTGCGGTCCCACCCGCGCGGCCTTTTCGCTTATCGGGCTGCGGCGCCCGTGCCGTTGCTGGTGCCATGGACGATCACGCGGCCACTCGCTCGGAAGTGCTGGTAAGCACTTGTTCCGACGCCCACGCATCCAGATCCGCAACGGCATAAGTCACGATGCGTGCGCCGAGCTGCCGGAACTTGGGGCCGGTGCCGTCGATGCGCTTCCGTTCCAGCGTCGACTGCCCGATGCCTAGATAGCGTGCGGCTTCGGGTGTTCTTAGATAGCCTTGGGTCATATCTACCTCCGCCACGGCGAACTGCCTGTGGTGGAGTAGTCTTGGTTCTGACGATGCCTAACGAAACAGGGGGCAAATCACCGCGCCGCTGTGTGCGGTTAGATGCGGGTAATATCCTCCAAAATT
>JAHFPU010000119.1:0-5249 GCA_023266635.1 Sphingobium sp. | reverse complement strand
ACGTTAATCGATCCCAATATGGACCGGCACTGCGCGCCCACGTATCCTCGCTTGGCTTAGCTCTTGGATCGGGCCAAGCATCCTGTATGGCTCGAAACTCGGCAGATTTGACCGTCTGTGTCTGGCCCAATTTCAATCGCTGATGAAAGGATCGCAAAATCGCGAGGCCCTTTCCAGAGCTTGGCCGCGGCAAGCCGTTATCTGACGCTGGCGCTGCTGGCCGCTTCGCAGAGCGAGCAACCATCAAAGCAACCGCTGCGCGATCAACAACCAAACCGATGGCAATCGCATTAACAGGATAGGCTCCGCTCACGTCAGACCATTCTACATCGCTATTCCCCACGTCGATGCGAAGTCTCGCCCGCCCGTCGCCATTGGCTTGTAGTAACTGCTCAGCAAGGCGAGCATCAGGACCTGGGCGAGCGTGGCGCTCAGAAGTTCTTACGCTGCCGTCTGCGCGTTCATAGATCAGAGTGTCACAGGTTATTGGCACCTGTCCGAGCAACACGCGCTTCCACAGGCCGTCCATCGCAAACTTCGGGGTAGAGTGATAGGGCGCGAGCAGCCCGAGCGCTTCAGGAAGTCGGATCCATTCGCGATCATCTGCCCGCTCGACAGGAGCAAGCGGACGCAGCGTAGGCGTCGCGATTTGATGAAGGCGCGTGCCCGGCAGGGCGCGAAGGTCCTGCTGTGGCTGCGTTCCCGGCTTTCTCATGCTGCTGTCCTGATAGAGACGATGTTGTCGGAGGATCCGGCGACCGCGTCCGACACATGCCGGCCCCACGCGTCCAGCGCAGCCCGCTTCTCCTTCTCGTACCGGTATGTCTGGTACACACCGACGATGCCTGCCCGCGATCCGCTGACATGGTTGATGACGGCTTCCGTGACCTCTGTCGGAAACCCCAGCCGCTGGCACCCGGTAGCGAGCGTTCTGCGTAAATCATGCAGCGTCCAGGGTTCCACCCGCAACGCCTGTACATCTTCCGTGCTGGCGCCGCTCTCCGCCGCTTCCTTCTTCATCAGGTCGAGCATGGACGCATCGAGCCGCGCTTTGACCTTGGAGAAGCCGGACACGTGCGTCTCCCCCGTGGTGGTGAATACCAGCCTGGGATCGGGCCGCTTGTCTCCCTCGGCGCGCACCGGTTTGATGACCGGCAAGTCGGTGACGATGGACATGGCTCCCGCACACAGCGGGACGAGGTTCGGCAGGCCGTTCTTGGAGCGAGCGCCTGGTAACAGCCATTGCTTCTTGGGCTGATCCACTTCCGCCCACGACATACCAGCCGCTTCGTCCCGGCGCTGGCCAGTGAGGATCAAGAGCCGGACCAAGGGTCCGAACGGCCACCCCAGCCCGCCCGCCGCCAACCACACCAACCGCAACTCAGCATCACTCAGGGTGCGCTCACGCTTTCCCATCCGGGCGGGCGGTTTGATGCCAGCCATGGGGTTCTTGGCCGCAGGCAGGTAACGGCGTTCCTTGTCGACCGCATACCCGAAGATCTGACGAAGAGCCTTGTACCCCTTCAGCGCCGCAGAAGGACCGCGCTCACCCAGCGTCTCGATCAGCTCGACAATATCGGCGTCCTCAATCTGGGTCAGGGGGGTCGACCCGAAGCGCGGCACCAGATCGCGGTTGATGATGCCTTCCGTCTCACGCCAACTCTTGGCCTGATGGACCTTGGCATATTTCTCAACGAACCGGCCGGCGAACGTGGCAAACGCCAGCCGCTCAGAAACAATCTCTGATGCCGCAAGCCTGACCTTCGCTTCGCGATCCGCAGCGACCTTCGCCCGCTCGGCGTCAAACGGGTCATCTCTACGCCTAACCTGCTCCAGCAATTCGGCAGCGCGCTTGCGGGCCGTCTCAGCGGTCCAGGGAGAACCGTGCTTGCCGATCGTGACACGCCGCGTCGGCGCACCGCGACCACCGATCCGATATTGGACGAGGTAGGATCGCGCACCTTTGTCGGTGACCATCACACCAAAACCCTTCAGCGTGTCGTCCCATAGATGCTCTCGCTTGCCCGCCGCAGGCACCGGCACGCCTTCGACACTGCGCTTCGTGACTTTGCCGGTGGCCATGAGCGATACCCGCACGTTCCAGATAAGCACGGGAATAACACGTCAGCAGCGACGCTGAAAGGCTCCTGACGAGCTACGGCGAAACAGATTTAGAACAAGGCGGGAAGGTGATGGCACTCGACGACTGCCGGCGACACCAGGCGGCTAGTAGCATCGACTTTGTAAACCGAAGGTCGCGGGTTCGATTCCTGCAACCGGCACCAGATTATCGAATAGTTTCCGAGTATTGCGGTGAGCGATCCCCCGGTTCCCTTAGGGGTGCGTACAGGCGGTCGGGGAAACTCGGGTAAATAGCTGTCCACCGGGCTCGATCATGCGCCCAAACGCCCGGTCAGTGCCCGGCGCTTCTCGACAACAGGTTCATGACGAGAACCCCGCATATGATGAGCGCCATTCCCACCAGAGCCGCCGCGTCGAGCTTCTCCCCCTGCACGGCCCACGCGATCGCCGCGATGAGGACGATGCCGACCCCTGACCAGATGGCATAGGCGATGCCGGTGGGGATCGTTCGGAGGGCGAGCGACAGGCAGTAGAAGGTGATGACGTAGCCCACTGCCATGATGACGGTGGGCAAGGGTCGGGTGAAGCCTTCCGATTGCTTCAAGAAAGAAGTCGCGATCACCTCGCCGACGATCGCGATGGCAAGAAAGATGTAGCTCATGCGGTCGCCTAGCAAACCGTCATGCCCGGCGGCAGCGGGTTTCCACCGGGCTATCGGCGAAACCCGGCGCCGGACAGTCCTGCAATTGGCATTGCCCGCATCCCAACGCCCGGCTGTCAGCCGTCGAAGATCGATCCTGTAGGGGCGCCTTGACGCGTCACCCCCGGGTCGCCGTCATCGTTGCGCTGTCCACCAGCGCGTGGAATTCGGTGATGGTGCGGTCGTAATAATGCAGGCGGGGCGCGCTGAACGTGGCCATGTAGAGCTGGCCGTGGATCAACGTTGCAACGCCCTCTCCGCGGCGCGGCAGCTCGTCGCCATCGACATAGTCGAAGGTGAAGCGGATGCCGTCATGTCCCAGGAAGCGGTCCGGCCGCGTGCCGGATACCGTAAAGGTCGCGATGCCGCGTTGCGCGCGATATGTGCCCTCCAGAAGCTCGGGGATCTCGACCAGCAGCGTGTTGCGCCTGAGCTTGGGCAGCGGCGCGCGCTTCTTGTGCGCCTCCTTCATCAACGGCTTGCCCACCTCGATCCCGGCGAAGAAGGTGACGTCGTTCAGTTCCTCGCCGTCCAGCGTCCAGGTCTCGGTCTTCTTGCCGACGGTGGCGCCCAGCCGGTTCCAGTCGCGCGGCGGCGTCACGGTCAGCGGGGTGCCGGCGATCGTCGCCGCCTGTCCCCTGGCGCGAAACGAATTGGCGACAGCGGGCGAACCGGCGATGGCGAGCATCAGGAGCGCCGCGGTCGGAATGTATGTGGATCGGCGCATCAACGGGCTCCCATATCGGTCAGCATGCCGATCATCGCGACATCCGACGCATCGGGTTTAAGGGTCAGGTAGCGGCGGAGCGCGGCGGCACCCTCCTCGCGCCGCCCGGTCTTGACCAGCGACAGGCCGAGCCCGCGCTGCGCCTCGGCCAGATCGGGTTCGAGTTCGACCGCCCTGGCATAGAAGTCGGCCGCATTGGCGAGGTCGCGATAGGTGCCCCGGGCGCGGTACAGTTCGCCGCGCGCATGCCACAGGGCCGCGGTCCAGCCGTCCTGCGCCAGCGTCGCGATGATATATTCGCTGGCGCCGAAGTCGTTGAGCTTGATCTGGTCGTCGAGGAACAGCCGCTGCCACGGCGCCATCGCCCTGGCATAGCGCGCCGCACCCGCATCGCGGCCGCTCCCCTCCGGCAGCGCGAGTTCGCCGAGATAGCCGGCCCGCTCCGCATTGGGGGGATGCGAGGCGGCGAAGGCGATCGAGTCGAACTGCGGTCGCTTCAGCCCGCGCGCGGAGGCGGACGCCTCCGCCTCCGCCATCAGGTTCTGCCAGACCCGCGATGCCGACTGGGGTGGCAGGCTGCTGGCGTTGAGATAGCCGAGGCCGAGCAGATCCGCCTGCCGCTCGCCGTCGCGCTGGTGCCGGTACAGCCCGCCGAATACGGAGATCTGCAGGCTGTTGAAGCTGCTATAGGCCTGCGAGGTGCCCGCCATCGCGATCAGCACCGATGCCCAGCTGATAAGGTCGGTGCCGCGCCGATCCGCCTTGAACTGGCCGAGCGAATGGCGAGCCTCGAAATGCCCGAATTCATGGCCGAGCACCGCGGCCAGCTCGGCCTCGTTCCGCATCCGCAGCAGCGCTCCGGAAAAGACCCGCATCGTGCCGTTCGGGGTCATGCTGGCGTTGAACACCGGCGTGCGCAGGACGTAGACGCGCGTCGCCTTGCACCGGTCCGCGCCGACGGTGGCGCAGAGCACGCCCTTTACATAGGATGTCAGCGCCTCGTCCTGGATGACGAGCGGTGACGCGGCGAGTTGCCGTTCGTCCTCGTCCGCCTCGTGCCACAGCCCGATCTCGTCGACGCCCCGTGGCTGGTAGATGCCCTCATAGGGCGGCGGCGGAGGGGCCGGGCGCGCGGGCGCCGCCGCGACGGCCATCGGCGTCAACACAGGCGCCAGCATCGCCGCGACACTCGGCACCGACAGACGGGTGTTCACGGCTGCGCCACCGCACTCGCGGCCACGGTCGGTGCCGCGTCGAGCCTTGCGCCGGGAAAGCCTTCCAGCAGCTGGCCGACGCGCTTGTCCGCGCCTTCCGCCGTGCGCACGTCGCCGCCCATCGCGCCGTCCGCGTTGAGCCAGACGATGTCGCCCGTCTTCAGGTCGATCAACCCGGCATAGCCGGCATGCTCGCCGGATTTGACCGCCATCCCCGGCCCGAGCAGCGCGACCATCTGCAACAGCTTGCGCCCGGTCGAGCCATAGGCGTCCTTGTTGTAGATGAAGAGCGCATAGTCCGCCGACTTCGCACCCGGCAGCCGGGCGACGCCCGGCCCCAGCGACCAGTCGAAGACCCCGGTCTTGTTGTCGCGCTTCTTGGTCGGCAGGCGATTGCCCTGGAAGAACTGGTAGTTGATGACCGATTGCGACACCGTGGCGAACAGCGCGGCATATTCCTCTGCCAGGCGCGCGTCTTCGGCATAGGCTTCGGGGGCGGCGACCACCGCATTGCCCAGCTTCGCCT
>JAHFPU010000004.1 GCA_023266635.1 Sphingobium sp. | reverse complement strand
CCTTCACGGCAACGCGCAGGCGCTCAAGATCGATACGACCCGCGTCGGTGTGACCGGTGAAAGCGCCGGCGGCGGACTGGCTGCGGCATTGGCGGTGATGGTGCGCGACAAGGGTGAGTTCCCGATTGCCTTCCAGCACCTGATCTATCCGATGCTGGATGATCGCACCTGCACGAAAGCGCAGCCGCATCCTTATTGCGGGGAATTCATCTGGACGGCGGATCAGAACCGCTTCGGCTGGAGCGCATATCTGGGTCACGCTCCCGGCGGCGACGCGACCAAGGCCTATGGCGCGGCAGCGCGGACCGAGGATCTGAGCGGTTTGCCTGCAACATTTATCGCGGTCGGCGCGATCGATCTCTTCATGGAAGAAGATATGGAATATGCAAGGCGGCTGACGCGGGCAGGCGTGCCGGTCGAGCTGCATATTTATCCCGGTGCGTTCCACGGATTTGATATGGCGGCGGAAGCGGGCGTTTCGCTCGCCTTCAAGCACAATAGCGACGACGCCTTGCGCCGAGCCATGGCCAAGCGCTGAAGATATGCTGCCTCCGCTCCCGACCGTCATGCGGCGGGAGCGGATGGCGAAATCTAGCTCTGCAATTGGCCGAAGCTCGCATCGCGCCCTTCGCTGAAGGCGGCGACGCCCTCACGGCTATCGGCTGACTGCAGCGTGGCCTCGCCATAGGCCCTGCCGAAACGCAGGCTATGGTCCAGGGTCATGTCGGCGGCCATTTCATAAAGTAGCTTGCCGTTGCGGATGGCCTCCCAGCTATTCTGCAGCATGACGCTCGCGACATCCAACGCCCGCTGGCGCAGTTGCGCGGCGGGCACCACTTCGCTGACAACGCCCAGCCCGTACATCCGGACAGCGGACACAGGCTCTCCGGTCAGGATGAGGGACAGCGCGGTTGATCGCGGCACCTGCCTTGCGAGCCGCTGGACGCCGCCCGCAAAGGCAAACAGACCCCGCTTCACTTCGCTGAGACCGAACATGGCGTGGTCGGCGGCGATGACAATGTCGCAGGCCAGCGCAATCTCGAACCCGCCGGCTACGGCGACGCCATTGACGGCTGCAATCAGTGGTTTCGTCCGTTTGCGCTCGGTGATGCCGGCAAAGCCTCTGCCGGGTATCAGGCCATGGCCTACGCCGATTTCTGCGGCTTCCTTCATGTCCATGCCCGAACAGAAAGCGCGGTCGCCCGCCCCGGTGATGATGATCGCGCCTATGCTGTCATTCTCTTCGGCCAGCCCGATATGGCTGTCGATCGCCGCCGACGTAACGGAATCGATGGCATTGCGGCGCGCCTCGCGATCGATGACGAGCAGCAAGACCGGACCGTGCCGCTCGACGATGAGGCCGCTCACGCGCGGCCTCGGGACTTCTCATAGGCGATCCAACTGGGCAGGCGTTCGGGAAAGTCGGCCGGCTTCGGCTCATCATAGGCGTGGTTGCGATTGGCGGTGAGCAGAATATCCGGATATTCGGACACCGGCACATAATAGAGGAAGTTGATTGTCCGCTCCGCGAAGCGCCATCCCTTGTCCGTGTTGCGATAGACATCGTCATAGCGGATGGCCGTCACCATCATCTTGCCCTTGCGCCACAATTCCGCATGACCGATGACGCGGCCCCGCGCTTCTTGCTTGCCGTCGCCCACGAAATCGATCTGGATGTCGTGCATGAAATGATGGCCTGGTCCGAGGACGTCGAAACGGCCGTGGAATTGCTGGATGATCGCTTCGACGCCAGTGGCGTTCATCACGCCGTCGGCCGATTTTAGAACGGCATCATCGGTGAACAGCGTGTACGCCTCCTCGATCAGCCGGTCGTCGAGATAGAAGCAATAGCGGGCAACAAGTTGCCGGATCTGGGATTCCGCTTCCAGCAGCGCGATACGGTCTTCCAATGTGCTCATGATCCTGGCTCCTGTAATGGGTTGTTATGAATTCGCTCCGGTCGCATGCCTTCCGGCCGTAAGTCCGAAGACGACAGCGTTGCCGATCGATGCGCCGCCGGAGGCATAGCATTCGCCGAACATGCCGCCGGTCGTCTCCCCGGCTGCATAGAGGCCGGGAATGGGCCGGTCGGCCGCATCGAGCACGCGGGCATCCGTATCGATGCGCAGTCCAGTGCCGGTCCAGCAGATGATCGCCGCCCGGATGCGGGCCGCGTAAAATGGCGGCGTGTAGATCTTGCGCAGAAAGTTGGACGGCTTAAAAAAGTCCCGGTCCATACCGGTTTCAGCATTGGCATTGTTCCGCGCGACGCTGGTTTGCAGCGTGTCGGCCGGAATGCCCAGGTGATTGGCCAGCTCCGGAATGGAGTCCGCCTTGGCCAGGGTGCCGGCGGATATGAAATCCTCCAGGCGGTCCGCCGTCCAGTTCGGCGCGGGGCGGTAGGACGTCGTCCGCGATGATAGGCGGGCGGTCTCGTCAAATATCCCGAACGCGGTGTGATCCTTTTGCTCGTTGAGGATCGCCGCCAACACCGAATATTCTATCGTCTCGTCCACGAAGCGCCGACCAAGCCCGTTTACCATCACCAGCCAGCCGGGAAGGTAGCTTTCCAGATCCTTGGCAAAGCCGGGCGTCAGCAGCAGCAGGCCACGATTGGGGGTGCTGAGTTGGCCACCTGCGGCGCGCGCCATAGCGATGCCGTCGCCCTGGCAGGTGTTCGCGCCGATATACCAGTGCAGGTCCCCGTGCCGCGCAGCATCGGGATAGATATCCGCCAGCATCGCCGGATTGGCGCCAAAGCCGCCTGTGGCGATAATGGTCGCGCCAGCGGTGATCGGTTGCCCGTCAACCATTATGCCCTTGACCCCATCAGGATCGACCAGCAGCTTTTCGACGCGCGTATCCAGCGCAATGTCGACCGAACGGCCGGCGAAGGAGCCTTCAAGCCCCTCCGCGATGGCCAATCCGCCGCCGGCGGCGCGATGCCCCCGCCGGACCTTGTCGACACCAGACATGTAAAGGTCTTCGACGCGAAACTCGACGCCGATCGAGCGCAGCCATTCGAATGCGGCGGGAGAGTCGTCGCACAGCTTACGTACGAGTGAGGCTTCCAGCTTATACTGGTTCAGCGTCATATAATATTGGAACACGGCGTCCGGCGTATCGCCCTCGATGCCCGCTTCACGCTGCAGCGAAGTTCCGGCCGCATAGAAAACGCCGCCCGACAGCGCGGTCGACCCGCCGGTGGCCTTGCCTGCCTCGACGAGCAGCACTGACGCTCCGGTCGCCGAAGCAGCTGACGCAGCCGCGAGACCGGCACCGCCAGCGCCGATCACGATGACATCATAGTCGCTCATGCCGTGGTGCTTTTCTGCATCGCCTCATCCTGCATTACGAGATGGCGCGCATCCTTTGCGGAATCGCCGGTCATCTCTCTCCAATATCCACACCAGAGGAGGGTTGAAAAAAACAGTCAAGTTTGTTTTGTTATTGAATGGAAAATGCGGGACAAAGGGCGTCAGAAAAGGCCTGAGCCGGTGGAGAGAGAAAAATGATCCTGGGTATGCACCATGTGGCGATATCGACGCCGGACCTCGACCGGTTCGTCGATCACTATGCGCGATGGTACGGATTTGAGCGCGTTGCCGACGGTGGGTGGGAAAGCGACAATGCGCGCGTCGGCCGGATGGTGCAATTGCCCGGCTCCGCTGCGCGCTACGCCATGATCCGGCTATCGGGATTTTATATTGAGGTTTTCCAGTATCTTGAACCGAAGGGTGAGCGTTTCGAGCGCAGGATGTGTGATCCCGGACTGATCCACATCTGCCTCTATGTCGACGATGTCTGGGCGGAATATGAGCGGCTTTCGGCGCTCGGCATGGAGTTCCATTGCGAGCCGGGCGGCGGCGGGACGATGTTGGCGACCTATGGCCGCGATTGCGACGGCAATGTCGTCGAATTGCTTGAGGTGATCGCGGCGGATCACCCCTTTCCCTATATGGGCGTCCGTCAGCCCGCCTGATCGGCAGGGTGAAGTTGGCGCAGCAGCTAGGCCGCGCCGTTTTCGTTGAAATAGTCGGGCATGCCACCGGGCCAGACGACGCCCCATTGCGCCTGTCCGCCGTCCAGGATCATCAGGTCGCCATTGATGAAGCGGGCCGCCGGCGACGCCAGATAGGCGATGGCTTCCGCCACGTCCCATGCGTCTCCGCGTATTTTCATCGGGTTTGCCTGGTGGAAGCGCTTAAGTGCTTCCTCCGGATACATGGCGAAGCCTTCCGTCTCGATCACGCCCGGGCCGATGCAATTGACTCGGATCTTGAACGGCGCCCACTCGGTCGCCAGCGTCTTAGACAGGTAGATGACACCCGCTCGCGCCGCACAGGTATGCGCGGCATGGGGCATGCCGCGCTCCACATTAGCGACGATGTTGATGATGTTCCCCGGCTTGCCATCCGCGCGCCAGCGCTTGGCGGCTTCCTGCATCATCCACCATGTGCCGTTGAGGTTGGTGTCGATGACGGCCAGCCAGCCCTTGCGGGTAAAATCGATGGCGTCCTGCGGGAATTGGCCGCCGGCATTGTTGACGACAGTATCGATACCACCGAACTTGTCATGCACCGCGCCGATCAGTTCCTCGACGGCTTCCGGCTCGCGGATGGTCATCGATTGGGTAAAAATCTCGACGCCGGTTTCCTTCGCGATCACGTCGCGCGTATTTTCCAACTTCTCGACGTTGCGGCCGCAGATGGCGACATTCGCACCCAGGCGCGCTGCCAGGAAAGCTGCGGCCTTGCCCATCCCGCTACCGCCGCCGGTGATCAGAATCGTCTGCCCGGCAAGCAGGTCCGGCCGATATACCGTGTCCTTGGTTGCAAGATCCTGTTCCGTCAGCCCGCGCTTGGGCCTGGTCGGATCGTTCAGGTCCGGCCGGAAGATCTTGGGTGCCGTCATAACGCTCGTCCTCTCATGGGCGATAATCGCGATTGCCCGCGAATCCGCACCTTCTTCTCTGTCGGAACAGGAGTAGCAAGGCCAAATAAAAAAACAAACAAGAATGTCTTTATTTGTGACGTTCCATGGTTCATAAATAAGGCGATTGACTGAAAAATAATCGACTCTAGTTTTTGGGTCAGGATGCCAAGCTGGCATCGGATCAGGAGAGAATATGATGAAGGATCGCCGCGTAGCGTTGGTGACGGGCGCTGCCCAAGGCATTGGTTTTGGCGTGGCGGATCGCCTTGGAATGCTCGGTCATCATGTCGTGTTGCTGGACCGGGACGCTGCATCGCTCGCGGCGGCTGCGGAAGCATTCGGCGATAAAGGCTATTCGGTATCGTCTCTGGAATGCGATGTGGCTTCGGACGCATCCGCCCGGGACGCGATTTCTGATGTTGAAAAGCGCTTCGGCCGGCTGGATATTCTAATCAACAATGCCGGAATAAGCCCTAGCCATGGCGGCTATTCGCAACTGGTCGAGGATGTGCCCCTAGAGGAATGGGACAGGGTGTTGGCGGTGAACCTGACCGGGACCTTCTCCATGTGCCGTCATGCGCTCCCTCTGATGAAAGCAGGGAAGTGGGGTCGGATCGTCAATTTCTCGTCGCAGGGCGGACGGATGCGATCGCTGTTGTCGGGCGCACATTATGCCGCGACCAAGGCGGGATTGATCGGCTTCACGCGTGTGCTGGCCGGGCAGGTGGGCGCACATGGCATAACGGCCAACTGCATCGCGCCCGGACGGATCGATACGGAGCAAAGCCGCAGCTTCGGCGACACCGACACCTATTTGAACCAGTTACCGGTCGGGCGGTTCGGCGAAGCCGCCGACATCGCCACCGGCGTCGAATATCTTGTGTCGGAGGGCGCTGGGTTCGTGACCGGTACGGTGTTGGATATCAACGGGGGATTCTACATGACCTGACGATCACAGAGTAGCGGTGCTCCCCAGGATAACGGTCGCCTGACTGGAGAGGGTGCCACCATTGCCATGGGCAAGGGCGACATCCACCGTACCTTGCTGGTTTGCCGCCTCGCCCCGGATTTGCCGCGCCGCCTCTATGATCGCGAACAGTCCGTACATGCCGGGGTGGCAATAGGACAGGCCGCCACCATTGGTATTGACGGGCAGCGATCCACCCGGCGCAATGGTCCCGCCGGAGACGAACCGGCCGCCTTCGCCTTTCGGGCAGAAACCCAGATCCTCAAGGAAGAGGATCGTGTTGATCGTGAACGCGTCATAAAGCTGGACGCTCTGAATATCGGACGGACCCACACACGCTGCATTGTAGGCGCGAGGGCCGGATTCCGCCGCGGCCGTGGTGGTCATGTCCGTCGCCTGCGCGATCGAATTCCACCATGTCGCCGCCGCCGCGCCCAGAACCGGAACCGGGGTCTTGGGCATGTCGCGCGCGCGATCCGTCCGGGTCAGGACAATGGCGGCCGCCCCGTCGGTCACAAGGCAGCAGTCTCGCACGGAGATAGGCGAACTGATGATCCGCGAGGCAAGGCAGTCCTCAATGCTGAGTGGCCCCTTGGCGAAGGCTTCAGGATTCGTGTTGGCCCATTGGCGCGCAGCGACGGCGACCTCCGCCAGTTGTTCCCGCGTCGTACCGAACTCATGCATGTGGCGCGCGGCAGCCAGCGCATAGGAGGACAAAGGGAATAACGGCTTGTAGGGCGCATCCCAGGCGTTGGTCTTGATCGACGTTGCCAGCTTCCCGCCATTGGTGCGCTGGTTCGATCCGTAGGCGATCAGGGCGGTATCGATATAGCCGGCCTCCAGCATCATGATCGCAGTGATCATGTGGCTCATGAACGCCGATCCGCCAGTGCGATTATTGTCCGTAAAACGCGGGCTGAGGCCGAGATATTCGGCAAAGCTCAGGCCGGCGAAGAAATCGTCGGGCTGGCAGATGAACAGTGCGTCGATGGCGTCGATGCGCAGGCCGGCCTCCTCCACGGCGAGCGAGGCGGCGCGCGCGGTCAATTCCATCGACGTAAAGCCCGGCGCTTCGCCGACGCCAAAGGTCGCGAGGCCGGCGATAGCGCATTTACCGCGGGGAAAGCTTCCGCCCATGTCAGTGACCCGCCGGTTCGAAAAGAAGTATGGCGGCACCATCATCCTGCGTCGCGATCTTTGCGCGGACGCGCTGACCGATGCGGAGGGTTTCCGGCGTGACGCCTTCGACCCTGCTCATCAATTGTGCGCCCTCGTCGAGACGGACGACCGCCACATTATAGGGCGGGGCAGGGGGCTTCTGTGACACCCATGTCAGGGAGTAGATGATGCCAAGGCCCGTCGCCTCAATCCATTCCAGATCCGTGTCGCCCGTGCCCGGCTCCATAACGCGCGGGGGAAAGAATACCGTCCCGCTGGACACCGCCCGCTGCAGCAGGAATTTGCCGTCCGCTAGGGCCGCGCGCCATTGCGCTTCCGGCCCGCCCGTCACTCCATCCATTGCGCTCTCCTTCAGGCCGGTTCGGCCAGCCGTACCGCGCCGCTGCCGATAAGGGCGTCGATCGCATCGCTATCGAAACCTGCTTCGTCGAGGATAGCGCGGCTGTCTGCGCCCAGCGCAGGCCCTGGCTCTCCGATCGCGCCGGGCGTGGCCGAAAAGCTCGTGGGAATGCCGGGGAAGCGCAGCGTACCTTCGTCGGTTTCGCGCTCCTGCCAGAATCCCGTTTCCACCAGATGCGGGTCATGCAGCAGGTCGGTCAGACTGGCGATCGCCATTGCGGGAATCTGCGCATCTCGCAGCAGGACCATCCATTCATCGGTGGTCCGTTGTTCCATGACCTCTGCCACTTTGGCGAGCACTGTCCCGATATTCTGAGTGCGTGTGCGCATGGAGGCGAACATCGGGTCCTTCGACCATTCCGGATCGTCGATCGCGTGGAAGAAGGACCGCCAATGCTTGTCGTTGTAGATCATGACGCCGATATAGCCGTCCGCCGTCTTGTAGGGACGCCGCGCCTCTGATGTGGCGCGCGGATATTCCGGCGGCCCGAGCGGGGGCACGAACAGGGATCCGCACAAATGCTCCACCGTGGCGAAGGAAACGAGGGTCTCGAACATCGGAACCTCGATCTCCTGACCAAGGCCGGTGCGTTCGCGAGCGTAGAGCGCCGCCATCACCGCATAGGCGCCGGTAAGACCCGCGACCTTGTCCGCGACGACCGTGGCCAGATAGGTCGGCTCGCCCTTTGACAGGCGGGCCTGCAGATCGACGATTCCCGATGCCGCCTGCACAATATCGTCATAGGCCGGATAGTCGCGATAGGGGCCAGATCGCGCGAAACCGTAAAGATTGGCGTAGAGAATGCGCGGATTGGCCGCCTGCAGCGCCGGATAGTCGAGCCCCAGCCGCCCGATGGCCTGCGCGCGCATCGAATGGATGAACACGTCGGCGGTTTCTGCCAGTTTCAGCAAGGCCTCGCGCGCTGCAGGCTGCTTGAGGTCCAGGACGATGCTGCGCTTGCCCCGGTTGACGTTCATGAACATGCCGCCCCGCGCCGGGTCGTTGCCAGGCGGCAGATAGCGTGTCGTGTCGCCATCCGGGCTTTCCACCTTGATGACGTCCGCGCCGAGATCGGCAAAGATCTGGGTCGCATAAGGACCCATAAGAACGCTCGTCAGATCGAGCACCCGCACGCCCGCCAGCGGACCTTGTCCCCGACCGCTCATGCGCTATGCTCCCCACTTGCCAAAGCAAAGCGCCCGCTTACCCTCGCGCGTACACATGCGAGAGAGGGATGATCATGAAGACGCATCTGGTTGCGGCAGGCAAGTTCCACGACATCGATTTCGCGCGGCTCGAACTGCTCAAATTGCTGAGTGAACATCCTGAAATCCGTACCTCCGTCTCCTCGGACTATGCCGATACCGGCAGCATCGCGGCGGCCGATTTGTTGATAACTTACACCTGTGATCTCATCCCGACCCCGCCGCAGACCGAAGTCCTAAAGGGTTGGCTGGAACAGGGTGGTCGTTGGCTCGCCCTGCATGGCACCAATGCGATTTTGCGGTTTGGCGATGACGGCATCGTCGATACGCCGGACGCGGCTCCGGAATTCACCGGCCTGCTCGGCACGCGCTTTGCGGGCCACCCACCAATTGCGCCGTACAAGGTTTTCGTGACCCGCAGCGATCATGAGATGACAACGGGCCTGCGTGATTTTCGTGTCGAGGACGAACTGTACCTTACCCATCGCACCGGTGAGATCGACGTGCTGATGCACACCAGCTTTACCGGGCGCTGCGACGAATTCCGCGAGGCGGAGTGGGACGCGCCGGAGATGCCCGTATTGTACGAGCGCAAGGTCGGAAAGGGCAGCATTCTCTATTTGACGCTTGGCCATTGCCGGGGACATTATGACTTGCGCCCCGTCGCCGATTTCTGGCCGCACCCGCAGCGCTGCGCGTGGAACTACCCCATATTCTACGAACTGTTGCGACGCGGCATTCGCTGGGGCGTAACTCACCGGGACTGATCCCGAGCCGATGGTTTCATCAGCCTGATCTGCTGTTCGAGCAAATGCAGCATGGGAGCCACCATGCTTTCATCGATAGCGCTGGTCAGCAGGTTAATCGCCATGCCTTCGATCATCGTCTGCGACAGCGTCATGGCCAATTCGAAACTGACGGGATCGTCCTGCCATTCCGGGAAGAGCAGGACCGCTTGCGAATTGAACTTCTGTCGGAACTCAAGCTGCAACGGCTGAAGGATGCGCGCCAGGTCCGCATTGGTGCGCGCGGCAAGCGCCAGTTCGTGGAAGGCGACGAAGGCGGGCTTTTGCAGCTGGCGCCAATAAGTGTTCACCATGGTGGCCGGTTCGTGCTCGGTGATCTCTGCCGCGCGCCGGAACGCCCGAAGGCGCTTTTCGTGCAACTCGACAACGGTTGCCTTGATCAGCGCCGATCCATTTTCGAAGTGATGGAGCATAGCGCCGCGTGATAGACCCGCCTCTGCTGCAACTTGCGGCGTTGTAGTATTCGCATAGCCAAATTTTACTATGCAACGAATCGTTGCATCGATTAGGCGGGCTCTTGTCTGGGCGCTTTTGAGCGATTGCTGAGTCGGCCCGTTTGCCGACGCTGCTTTCGCACTGCGCGGGGCAGAGGCTGAACGCCCCGAGGCAAGAGCCATATTATCTCCATACGAAACCAGCTAAAAAACAAACATGACTGTTTTTTGTGAAGGAAGTCAAGCGCGGGAGAGCAATTTTTTACCGCGTTTGCGAAGGATATTTAAGCGCTGCGCCACAAAAAAACATTCATGCTTGTTTCTTGCTTGCGATCGGCGAAAAGCTCGTTCAAAGAATATGCATGGTGGAAAGAACCGCTCTGATCATCGGCGCCTCGAGTGAAGGAGGTCTTGGCGAAGCAACTGCGCGGCGTCTCGTTGCTGATGGCTGCACTGTGTTTCTGGCGGGCCGTAATCGGGTTAGGCTGGATGCGCTGGCGGCTGATCTGAGTGTGCAGGCCTTTACCTGCGATCTGCTGGACGAGGCTTCGATCGCCAGTCTGGTGCGTGAGGTTGGGCCCGTAGATGTGCTGGTGAATGCTGCGGGAACGACACAGAGTCGGCGCATACTCAAAATCACGCGGGAGGAGATCGAGCCGCAACTTGCGATGCATGTTACAGCCAATGTCCTGCTGTTAAAGCATTTCGGCGCGATCATGCCGCGTGGCGGCAGCATTGTGCTGTTCTCTTCCGTCGTGGCGAAAGTGCCGGGGTTCGGTTTGACCGCCTATGCTGCAGCGAAAGCTGCGCTTGATCATGTGGTGCGGATCGCAGCCCTCGAATTTGGACCTATGGGTATCCGTGTCAATGCCGTGGCGCCAGGTTTCTCACGGACGCCCATGACCGAGGTGTTTCTTGGCAAAGGGAGCTTCCAGGAGCTTTACAGCCGGGAGACGGCTATGGGCAAGCTGACCGAACCGCACGAAGTGGCGGCAGCGGTGTCCTATCTTGCAGCGCCGGATTGTTTCACGACCGGCGAAATCATGCAGGTGAGCGGCGGGGCGCAATTGCTGCGCCTGCCGCGCGCCGACGAACTTCAGGCTTGAAACTTAAGGAGCGGACAGGTGGATCTCGGACTACAGAGCAAAAAGGCCATTCTCGTCGGCGCAGCGCGCGGCATCGGCATGGCTGTCGCGGAAATATTGGCGCGCGAGGGCTGCGACCTGGCGATCACCGCGCGGTCGGAAGACAGCGTCAAGGATGCGATCGCCGAACTTTCCAAATATGGCACGCGCGTCATAGGCAAACCCGTCAATGTCAAGAAGGCGGATGACTACAAGGCGTGGCTGGAATGGGCCGTCGAGGATCTGGGCGGATGCGACATCATGATCCCGATCACCTCGGCAGGCGGCGGCATGGGCAGCGAGAAATATTGGAGCAACGCCTTCGAAGTCGATGTGATGGGCCCAGTGCGCGCAGTTGAGGCCGTCATCCCGACCATGACCGAGAAGCAGTCCGGTTCGATCATTCTGATCGCCACCACCTCCACGGGCGAAGCGATGGGTGGGCCGCAGGCGTATAACGCATTGAAGGCATCGCTCCTGACCTATGGCAAGCAGCTTGCGCTGTTCCATGGCAAGAACGGTATCCGCGTGAATGTCGTGTCGCCTGGCCCCATCGAGTTCGAGGGCGGCAACTGGGATATGATTAAAGGAACGATGGAAAAATTCTATAATTCCCAACTGCGTCAGCAACCGACCGGCCGCCTTGGCACACCGGAAGAAGTGGCGCGCTGCATCGTCTTCCTCGCAAGTCCTGCGGCAAGCTGGTGCAACGGATCGCATCTGGTGGTCGATGGCGGCTTCACCAACCGCACGCATTTCTAAGCGCATTCTCACTTAAGGGCAGGCCCCGCAAGGGACGGAACGGCAATGGACGTAAAACGCAAGGTCGACATCATCCGGGTCAATCCACAGGACTGGCCACATGGAACTCCCGTCCAGAAGGAGGAGGACCCGGACCTGGGCTATGACATCATTCCGGCTGAACGCTATTATGGCGAAGCGTTCATGAAGCTGGAATGGGACAAGATCTGGTCGAAGGTCTGGCTCCTTGGCGGCCGGTCCGACGACATCAAGGAACCGGGCGACTATATCTGCACGGAAATCGGCAAGGAATCCGTGCTGATCGTTCGGCAACTGGATGGCTCGGTCCGCGCGTTCCCGAACGTCTGCTTGCATCGCGGCAATAAGCTGCGTCCTGAAGGTCTTGGAAATGCCGAGAATTTCCAGTGCATGTATCATCACTGGACCTACGACTTGCAGGGCGCGATCACGCGCATTCCCGACCTCGACACCTTCCCGCAGGGCTGCCCGCCGGGCGCGGCATTGGCCAGCTATCCGTGCGAGGAATGGGGCAGCTTCGTCTGGTTCTCGCTCAATCCGGACGTAGGCTCGCTCGCTGACTTTCTCTCGCCAATGCAGGAGCATCTGGGTCCGTATAATATGGACCGGATGGCGTGGACGCGCGACGTTACAGTTGAATGGGACTGCAACTGGAAGGCGAGTGTCGATGCCTTTAGCGAAGTCTATCATGTGCAGGGCATCCACCCGCAGCTGCAATGGTATCTGGACGACACCAATGCGCAGGTCGATGTGTATGAGCGGCATAGCCGCTATTTGGTGCCCTTCGCGACGATCAGCGCGCGTGTGGCGTTGCCCTCAGCCATTCCGCCGGCCATTTACGACATCATGGTCAAGGCGGGCATGGACCCGGCCGAATATGAAGGCCGTGTCAGCGACATCCGCCGTGATGTGCAACTATTCAAGCGCAAGCATGGTAAGGCGCAGGGCAAGGACTATTCGGCGCTCAACGACGATCAGCTGACCGACGATTATCACTATTCGATCTTCCCGAACGTCTCGATGAACGTCCATGCCGACGACATCATGATGTTCCGTCAGCGGCCGCATCCGACCAATCCCAACAAGATGTTCTACGACATCTGGATGTTCGAGCTGGTGCCCGAAGGCGAAGAATGGCCCGATCGTCCGAAGCACAGGCATTTCAAGCATGGCGACCGCAGCATCGGCCAGGTGCTTGATCAGGATGCCTTCAATCTGCCGACCGTGCAGAAGGGCATGCATTCAGATTCCTTCAAAGGGCTTTGGATCGGTGACCAGGAATTGCGCATCCGGCATTTCCACAAGGTGATCGACGATTTTGTCTACGGCCCCGGGAAGAAGGCCCCCGGCGACATCTGACCGACCGGTGGCGCGTAAAGAATTTTAGGAGGAGAGGCGAGTTTCATGCAGCTTTCCAGAGATGATCTTGTGGGCGCGTACCGGCGGATGGCGATCATCCGCAAGTTCGAGGAGCGCCTGCACGATGAGATCAAAACCGGCGAGATCGCTGGCTTCACGCATCTCTATTGCGGCCAGGAAGCGGCCGCCGTGGGCGTGTGCGATCATCTGAGCGCGGAAGACCTTATCGTCTCCACCCATCGCGGCCATGGCCATTGCATCGCCAAGGGATGCGATGTGAAGGGCATGATGAAGGAGATTTACGGACGCCGTGATGGCCTGTGCAAAGGGCGGGGCGGCTCCATGCATATCGCGGACCTGTCCGTCGGCATGCTCGGCGCGAACGGCATTGTGGGCGCGGGCGCGCCGCAGGCTGTGGGCGCAGCAATCGCCGCCAAGCTGGACGGCAAGGGCAATGTGGCCATCGCTTTCTCGGGCGATGGCGCGTGCAACCAGGGCACGACGTTCGAGGCGATGAACCTCGCTGTCGTGGTCAAGGCGCCTGCGATCTTCGTGTTCGAGAACAACCATTATTCCGAACATACCGGCGTCGATTATGCCGTCGGCACCAACAAGGACATCGCCAGCCGCGCCGAAGCCTTTGGCATGAAGGCGTGGCGCGCCAATGGCTGCGATTATTTCGACACCTATGAGACGATGCGCGAGCTGCTTGAGTATGTTCGCGCGGGCAACGGACCGGCTGCGATCGAACTGGATACCGAGCGTTTCTACGGCCATTTCGAAGGCGATCCGCAGCGCTATCGGGGCAAGGGCGAACTCGATCGCCTCTGGGAAGAGCGCGATTGCCTTAAGGCATTCCGCGCGAAGGTTGGCGAGGCGAAGCTGCTCGATTTGAAACTGCTCGACGACGTCGATGCCGAGGTCGCGCAGCTTATCGAGGAAGCGGTGAGCGAAGCGCGTGCTGCGCCGCCGCCGGACCCGGCGCATGTCGCCGAAGATGTTTACGTGGATTATTGAGAGGAAGCGGACACATGGCAGTCATGAATATCCGCGAGGCGATCAACAAGACGCTGATGGATGAGATGGAGCGCGATTCCAATATTATCGTGCTCGGCGAAGATGTGGTCGGCGGCGCTGGCACCGCTGGCGGGCAGGAAGCCATTGGCGGCATCTGGGGCACGACGCCCGGGCTGTACGCCAAGTTCGGCGCGGATCGCGTCATCGACACGCCGATTTCCGAAAGCGCCATCATCGGCGCGGCGGCGGGCGCGGCGCTTGCCGGCAAGCGCCCGGTGGCGGAACTGATGTTTGCCGACTTTGTGGGCGTCAGCCTGGACCAGCTCTGGAACCAGATGGCGAAGTTTCGCTACATGTTCGGCGGCAAGACCAAATGCCCCGCCGTTGTCCGCCTGATCTACGGCGCGGGCATGAACGCAGCGGCGCAGCACAGCCAGTCGGTTTATGCGATGCTCACGGCGATGCCCGGCCTGAAGGTCGTGCTTCCCGCGACGCCTGCCGATGCCAAGGGCCTGCTGACTGAGGCATTGCGCGGCGACGATCCCGTGATGTTTTTTGAGCACAAGGCGCTCTATGGCGTGAAGGGCGAAGTGCCGGACGGCGAATATCGCCAGCGTTTCGGCGAGGCGCGCATGGTCCGCGAAGGCGGCGACGTCACGATCGTCACCTGTGGCCGCATGGTCGGCTTTGGCGAGAAGGCGGCCGACAAGCTGGCCGCTGACGGCATTGGCGTCGACCTGATCGATCTGCGCACCACCAGTCCACTGGACGAAGAGGCGATCCTGGATTCCGTCGAGTCTACCGGGCGTATTGTGGTGGTGGACGAGAGTCCGCCCCGCTGCAGCTTGGCTGCAGATATTTCCGCGATCGTCGCGTCCAAGGCGTTCACCAGCCTGAAGGCGCCGCCCGCGATGATCACTGGTCCGCATTCGCCGATCCCGTTCGCCCGTGAGCTGGAGCGGGCATGGATTCCTTCGCCTCAGAAGATCGAGGACGCGGTTCGCCAACTTCTCGCCTTCCGCTGAGGAGAACCGCAATGGCCAATCTCAAACTGTTCACCATGCCCAAATGGGGCATTGAGATGAGCGAAGGCACGATCGCCGAATGGATGGTTGCGGAAAATGCGCCGTTCGAGAAAGGCGCGGTACTTGCCCTGATCGAGACCGACAAGATCTCCAATGAGGTAGAGGCAGAAGCCCCCGGCCGCTTCGTCCGCATCATGGCTGAGGCGGGTGGCACTTATGCCGTTGGCGCGTTGCTTGCCGTATTGAGCGATGGCGGAGACGCGAGTGCAGCCGAGATCGATGCGATCATCGGCACCTTCAAGCAGGCCGACACGAGTTTCAGTGACAAGGAGGATGCCCCTGCTCCCGCGCCTATGGCTGCGGTTGCTTCCCCTCCGCCACCCGCGCAGGTCGCTATTCCCGACGGCACACTGATCAGCCCGGTTGCGCGCGATCGTGCGATGGCGGCGGGCGTAGACGTCGCCACTCTCCAGGGATCGGGTCGTGGTGGACGCATCACCGCGCAGGATATCGATCAGGCGGCCAGGCCCGCATCGGCTGCCGTGCTGGCCGGACAATTTCCGCTGACACCAGAGAGCGGCGCATTCGCGTCGCCGATGGCGAAGCGGTTGTCGGTCATCCATAATGTTGCGCTTTCAGGAATAGAAGGGTCCGGGCCGCGCGGCCGCATCCGCAAGGCCGATGTGCTGGCGCGCGTCGTGCCGCCTGCGCCTGAACCCGCGCCGGCACCTGTAACTGCCCCACCACCACCATCAGCCGCCGCCGCGCCAGCGTCGGTCGTGATTCCGGGCGGGGGCGTGACCGTCAAGCCGATGTCCTCCATGCGTCGCACGATTGCGCGCCGCCTCACGGAATCGAAAAGCACCATCCCGCATTTCTATGTGCGTCGCCGGGTTCGCGCGGATCGCCTGCTTGCCTTGCGCGCTGCGGTGCAGGGACAGAAGCCCAGCGTGAACGACTATCTGATCAAGGCCTGCGCCCTGGCGCTGATGGAAGTACCGCAGGTGAATATCCAGGTGCATGGCAATGATATCCACGAATATGACAATGCGGACATTGCCGTTGCCGTGGCGACCGAGAAGGGCCTCGTTACGCCGATCGTGACGGGCGCCGACCATCGCAGCGTTTCCGACATTTCCACCGTGATGGCGGGTCTCGCCCAACGGGCGAAGTCGGGCAAGCTAAAGCCCGAGGAGTTTTCCGGCGGCAGCTTCTCGCTGTCCAATCTTGGCGGGTTCGGGGTCGAGCAATTCGATGCGATTATCAATCCGCCGCAGGGCGCCATCCTTGCGGTGGGCACGGCGCGGCCGGAGCCGATCGACGACGACGGGGCGTTCCGCATCGTGCCGGTTTTCCATCTGTCGCTGTCCTGCGATCATCGCGCGATTGACGGAGCCGACGGCGGCCGTTTCATGGCGGCGCTTGCGAACCTGATCGAGCATCCGGAACTGCTTTAGACATAGTGTGGCGCAATAGGCGCAAAGGGAGGATGAAGTGAATTTCTCGTTGACCCCGGATCAGGAAGAACTGCGCGCCGCGGCCCGCGATTTTGCGCGTGCGGAACTGCCCGCAATCGCCGCCGAATTGGAACGCGACAACAAGCCGCCAAGCCATGATCTGGTGAAGCGCTATGCCGAGATGGGCTTCCTGGGCATCAATGTGTCGTCCGATCTGGGCGGCCTTGGCCTTGGCAATATCGAAGCGCTGATCGTGCTGGAGGAATTCGCCAAGATTTCCTCCGCCATTGCCTTCCCCATCTTCGAATCCTCTGTCGGCCCGGTGCGCGCGATTGAATATTTCGCGTCCGACAGTCTGAAGAAGCGGATAGTCCCCGCCGTGTGCCGTGGCGAGATGGTCGTTGCGGTCTCCATGTCCGAACCCGACGCCGGCAGCGCGCTCACGGACCTCAAGACCAAGGGCGTGGTCAAGGGCGATAAGGTCGTCATCAATGGCACCAAGCGCTGGTGCTCGGGTGGTGGTCATGCCGACGCTTATGTCGTCTATTGCCGCCTGTCGGACGATCCCGGCGCGAAGGCGATCGGGGCGGTGCTGGTCGAGAAGGACAGGCCGGGTCTCAGCTTCGGCCCTAACGAACAGCTTATGGGCTTTCGCGGCGTCCCTTCGTCAGACCTCAACTTTGACGATTGCGAAGTGCCGGTTGACAATATCATCGTACCGGCCGGCGGCTTCAAGCAGCTGATGGAGGCATTCGATCTGGAACGCTGCGGCAACGCCACCATGTCGCTGGGCCAGGCGTCCGGCGCGCTGGAGGATGTTTCGCAATATGTGCTGGAGCGCAAACAGTTCGGCAAGCCGATCGCTGAGTTCCAGGCAGTTCAGATCAAGCTGGCCGAAATGCATATGAAGTGTGAGGCGGCGCGCCTGCTGATCTGGCGCGCAGCGGTTAATGCGCAGGATGGCCTGCCCTCCGTTCTGAACAGCTCCACCGGCAAATGCTTCGCCAACACCATTTCACGCGAGGTGACGGGTGAGGCGATGCAATTGATGGGCGCCTATGGCTATTCCAAGGAATTCCCGATGGAACGCCGTCTGCGCGACAGCTGGGGCTGGGGCATCGCCGGCGGCGCCATCGATATCCAGAAGGTCAACATCGCCGGTGCGATGCTTGGCCGTCGCTTCGATCAGCGCCGCTAGGATGGGCGGGTTCGCACGGCTTCTGCATGTCGAAGCGAGCCCGCGCGGTCCGCGATCGCGCTCGTCCGATGTCGCCCGGCGTTTGATCGACAGGATCGCGCCGGGAACGGTCGAGACCCTGAACCTGTTCGACGCAGGGCTACCGCCCTTTGACGGACCCGTCATGGAGGGGCGCTATGCGCTGATCGCGGGGGAGGCAGTGTCGCCAGACGTGGTTGCCCAGTGGGAAGCGATCCGTGCGCGGATCGACCATTTCCTGTCGTTCGACGCCTGGCTGTTCAGTGTGCCGATGTGGAATTTCGGCATTCCCTACCCGCTGAAACATTATGTCGACCTGATCACGCATCCGGGCATGACCTTTACGGTCGGTGAGACTGGGGTCGTGGGGCTTGCCGCCGGGCGCACGGCGATCATTGTCGGGTCCGGCGCGCTCGATATCCGGACGGACGGGCCGATGGCGGCGCTGGATCACCAAATGGCGTTCATGAAGAGCTGGCTGGGCTTCATCGGCGTGACCGATATCCGCACAGTCGATATCCGGCCGACTTACGGTACGGCCGACGATGTCGAGAATGCGATGCGGCGCGGCTATGAAGAGGCGGATGCGCTCGCCGCCGCTCTTTCCCGTCCGGAGCGGGTGTAGACGAGATTGATGCTGGTGAAGGTCACCGCCTCCTCGCCGGTTTGCGTCACCACGGCATAGCGCGTAAGCGCCGTACCCCGGTCCGTGCGGGTTTCTGACGGACGAAGCTCGATGATCTCCGAGGTCACATGAATGACGTCTCCGGCGCGGATCGCGCGACGCAGGCGCAATTCGTCCCAGCCGATGCCGCAGACAAAGTCGATATCCGAATTGATCTCATGATCCAGTTGCCGCCACATGGCGAGTACATGGATGCCGCTAGCGACAAGTTCGCCGAACACCGATTCCTTGGCCAGTTCCGCATCGCTGTGGAACCATTGGGGATCATAGTCGCGGGCAAAAGCCAGTATCTGCTCCTGCGTCACCGACCGCTCCCGCGAGGTGCGGAACTCGCCGACTGTCAAATCCTCGAACGCCCGGTAAGGCTTGATGGCGACGAAGGGTGTGGTGTCGTTCAACGGCTTCTCATTTCCTGCTAAGGCTCAAAGGATATCGCTCCGGGGAACATCCAGTATGCGGATCAGCCCCTCCTGCGCAACGGAGGCGATGAGGCGGCCGTCGGCGGTGTGGACCACGCCGCGACCCAAGGTGCGCGCGCCCGCTGCTGCAGGGCTGTCGAGAGTATAGAGCAGCCATTCGTCAACGCGAAATTGGTCGTGGAACCAGATGGCATGATCCAGGCTCGCCGTCTGGAGATAGTTGTCCGCCCACCCGACGCCAAGTGGCACAAGACCGGCGTGGAGGATGTGGAGATCCGACGCAAAGGAGAAGAAACGCTGATGTTCCGCTAGATCGTCCCC
This sequence comes from Sphingobium sp., assembly GCA_023266635.1. Classification (GTDB taxonomy): domain Bacteria; phylum Pseudomonadota; class Alphaproteobacteria; order Sphingomonadales; family Sphingomonadaceae; genus Sphingobium. The sequence continues at coordinate 19,353 of JAHFPU010000004.1, read as the reverse complement.
CAATGTCCCGTTGAACCGGAACCAGACATGGCGAACGCTCGATTCAGGGTTGGCGCTGAAAATCCGAAGAGGCTGCACTGGGCGCCAGTCGAACAGATGTTCCCTGCGCCAGAAGGGCCAGTGCCTGACGGGAAGGGCATCGCCGACCTCAGCGACATAGTCGCTCATCGGACGCAGGCCTTCCGGGCCGGGAACTTCCGGCATGGGCAATTGATGGCGCAGGCCGTCCTCATGGACGTGGAGCGACGCGCTCATGGTCAGGATGATCTGCCCGTCCTGTTCCACGACGACCCGGCGGGCGGAGAAGCTCTGGCCATCGCGGTCACGGCTGACGATGAAGTCGATCGGGCGGTCTATCCTGCCCGGACGCACAAAATAGGCGTGGCAGCTGTTGATCGTCCGGTCGGGCAGCGCGGTCTTCTGAATGGCCGCCACGGCCTGAGCGACCACCTGCCCGCCGTAAAGGCGCAGCAGATGGCTGGGTATCGGCTGCGCGCGATAATGATCCGGCGCAACCTCGTCGAACGCGAACAGCATGTCCCGCTCGACGGCGGGATCGTTTGCATAACTGACGATATCGGCCATGACGTCCTGTGTCAGGTCCTGAACTGCAAATCCATCGCGACTCAGGCGTGCACGACCTGATCGTGCAGCACCTGTTCGACCCGTGCCTCGGGCGGCACCTGGTTGAGGCCGATCCGGCGATCTAGTTCTTCATGCCAGTGATAGATGCGGCGCTCCTGATAGTTGAGCGGCATGCCCCGGAAGCCCTTGCTCTCAAGCGATTCCTGGATCTGCGGCGCGAACTGGAGATCCTCGTACAGGATGCGCTCCCAGTTGGAGAGGCGCGTATCCCACAGCGCGCTTGGCACGTCAGGATCATAGTCTGGCGCGATCCAGCTCGACACCACCTGGCAGGTCGTGTCCGACGTCGGCCAGAACTGCAGCAGCGGAATGCCGCTGTCGGACGCGGGCATCACGAAATTCGGATAGATGTGATAGCTCACATTGTTATTGGCCGGCACTTCCGTGATCGTCGGGATCTTCGGCATGCCCAACGTGCCCGGATCTTTCCAGTCGGGCCGGCTGTTGGGCGTCAGCATGCGGCTGTGTCCCTGCGGCCAGAGCGTGACGATCATGCCCCGATGGTCGAGGAAGCGATCCACCGTATGCTGGTGGATCGACTTGATGTGATAGACCTCAAGGAACGCGTCGAGCAGGATTTTCACGTTGCAGCCAACATCGTAGCGGCGTGAATCGACGAGACGCAGGTCCTCGAGCTTATATTGCTCAAGCTCCTTCGCCATCGGCCCCAGATGTTCCATCAGCGGCTGGGCGTCCGGGTCCTCGTTCAGGAAGATGAGGCTGCCCAGCAATTCGCAGCGCACCGACACCAGCGAGCGGCAGGAGAAATCGAGATCGACGAAATCGCGCTTGTCGCGGACGGCGGTCAGCTTGCCGTCCAGCGTGTAGCTCCAGCCATGATAGCCGCACACGAAGCCGCGCGACTCTCCGGCGTTTTCGGTGACCAATGGCGCGCCGCGATGTTGGCAGGTGTTGTAGAAGGCGCGCACGTCGCCTTGCATGTCCCGCACCACCAAAATGGGCGAGCCGGTGTTGCGGGAGAGGAACCAGCTTCCCTTGTTCGGCAACTGATCGACATGGCCGGCATAGAGCCAGGCGCGGCCCCACATGCGCTCACGCTCGAGCGCCAGGAAGTCCTTGTCGACATAGCGCGCGCCCGGAATATCGGGCATCGACGGGAAGTTTTCGGGGGGCGCCTTGCGCGAGCGCTCATATTCCATGGTCTCGTTGACCCGATCAACCGAGAATGCGTTCAATTCCATTGTGCCACTCCTGATTGACGTCTACTAGCATAGCCAAAGATAAAAACAATCATGAATGTCTTTTATTAAGGAGAGGTCCCATGATCCAGCCGCGCTTTTCGTTGCATCCGTTGAACGCGCTCGAAACGCCTCCGGTCGAGCTGGTGAAGATAGCGGGAGACCTGGAGTGCAGCCATGTCACGATTTTCACCTATATCCCAGAGGATGCGAAGGGCCTTTACCCCCTGCTGGAGCGCAAGGATGTCGACGCGTTCCTGGAAGCCATGGCCGGAACAGGCGTAACCGTTGGAAATCTGGAGGTTTTTGGATTGGAGGACGACAGTGATTATGCACACCTGATCGAAGGACTCGAAGTTGGGCAGATCATCGGAGCCAAGCGGGCGACAACGCATCTTCATGCTGTTGACGATCATGATATCGCGGTTGACCGTTTTAAACGTTTTTGCGGACTCGCGGCGGAATATGGCATCGTGCCCGGACTGGAGTTCCATGCCTTCTCCGCCGTCAAGGATCTGCGCAGCGCTGCGGCCATCGTCAGGGATGCCGGATGCGGCACGCTGGTGCTCGACGTGCTGCACCTGATGCGCAACGGCGCGCAGGTCGATGCGATTGCGGAGAATGCCGATCTTGTCTCGCTGGTGCAGCTGTCCGACGGCCCATTGGAGATCGATCCCGACCAGATGTGGCGCGAGGCGATCAAGGAACGGGCGCTGCCGGGGCAGGGGGCCTTCCCGCTGGACGCCATCCTTGCGCCGCTGTCCGGCGACATCATCATTGAGGCGGAAATTCCGCAATATCAGGCAAAGAAGGCCGGGTGCAGCGCCTTAGAGCGCGCCCGCCGGTCCATGGAAGCGACGCGATCGGTGACGGCGCCGCATATCGCCGCGGCGGGGTAGTAGCTCCCGGAGAACAAGGCGCAAATCCTACGAAGTTGCGGAAGTTGCGGGTTGCCATTGTGATCCGCAACTTCGCCGCGAGCAGGGGGTTTGTTGTGGGATGCGGATGGCAAAAAGGGTGGCGTCGCCCGGTGTTCTCAAGCGTTTTCTGTACGTCATGACCCGATGCTCCCGCTGTTCTGGGGGGAACAGCAGGCTAGCATTGAAGGGCGGATGTAGGACAGGCGGCTGAAAGCAATTAGTGCTGACTTTTAATCCGTTCGGGCTGAGCCTGTCGAAGCCCTGCCTTTCCCTTCAAGAAAAAGACAGCCATTCGACAGGCTCAGGGCGAACGGAGGAAAATTTACCCAGCCTGCGCAGCCCGCGCAGCTTTCACCGCCGCGCCGATTTCCGCATTGGTCGGGTTGCGGCGCAGGGTGAGCCCACCATTCACCTGCAACACCTGACCTGACATGAAGCAGTCGTCGCAGGCCAGCCAGACGGCCGCCTCAGCAATGTCCTCGCTCGTGCCGACGCGACCGAGTGGATATTCTTTCGAGAAGGTATCGATGATCGCCTGGTTCTTGGCGGCCCGGGCCGTCATCGGCGTGACCGTGAAGCCTGGTGCGATGGAGTTGGCGCGGATGCCTCGATGACCGAACTCGTTGGCGACGCAGCGGATGACATGATCAGTCCCTGCCTTCGTCCCCATATAGGCGGCATGATCCTCCAGCATGATGGACGCGGTCGCCGAGGAGATCTGGATCAGCGATCCGCCGTCCCGCATGGCCCGCAGCATCGCCTGATAGAAGAGGATTGCGCCGGTGAACTGCAGGGCGGTGATCTTCTCAATCTCTTCCTTGGTCGTTTCGAGGAAAGGCTTGAGCAGGCCCCAGCCGGTGGCGTTGAGCGCGATATCCAGGCCGCCGAACTTGTCGACCGCCGCCTGGGCAAGGGCCGCGAGATCGGCCTCATTGGTGATGTCGCACGCGACGCCGATGCCGCCCAGTTCCTGCGCGAAGTCCGCGATCGACCCCGTATCGCGCCCAGCAACGACCAGTTTCGCGCCCTCCGACGCCAGTCGGCGGGCGATGACCTGGCCCATATTGTCTTTGCCGGCTGCGCCGATGACAACGGCGACTTTTCCGTTCAGCTTATCCATGCCTACTCTCCTTCTGCGACCTAAAGGCGGCGCTATCGCGATCCTGATAGCGCAGGCGTGAAGGGAAGCGAGATAAAAAAGACATGAAAGATTGTTTTTTATTGGGCGGGTGATAAGCTTCGCCGATAAGCAGCGCCTTAACCGAAAGACACAACGCGAAAAGCGGTGTCGGCGCGGCTTGGACGACAGGCTTGCCGGGAGAGGATGATGGCGGTGAAGGAAGTGATTTACACGATGGGCGCGATGCTGCGGAGGTCCGCTGCGCAGTTTGCGGAATCGCCCGCGCTCATATTTCCCGACCGCCAGCTGACCTATAAGGCTCTAAATGATTCGGCCCGCGCCTGGGCGAAAACGTTTATCGCAATGGGCGTCCAGCCCGGCCAGAATGTCGGCATCCTCCTGACGACGCGCCCGGATTTCATCGAGATATTCTATGGCATCGAAATGGCCGGCGGGATCGCTGTGCCCGTCAATGCCCGGTATCAGGCGAGCGAACTCAACTTTCTGGTCCGCGACGCCGATCTCGTTCTGCTGGTGACCACCGGCCGTGTCGCCGACAGCCTCGATTTCGGTGAGCGGCTTGTGGCCGCGTTGCCGTCGCTGAAAGACCAGAAGGATGCGTCAGCGCTTGCTCTGGATGAAGCGCCGATGCTGCGGTCGATCATCTGTCTCGACCCGCCGTCGCCGTCCTATCTGATGGACGCGGCGCAGGCTCTTGCGCTCGGCCAGGATGTCGCGGACGCCGCAGTCGATGCGCGGATCGACGCGGTGGATGACGAGGACATTGCGATGATCCTCTACACATCCGGGACAACCGCCAATCCGAAGGGTGCACTGATCAGCCATCGCGGCCAGGTCGGCAACAGCCGCAACCTGGGCATCCGCTACGAAGTCACCGCAAGCGACCGGGTCTGGTCGCCGCTGCCCATCTTCCACATTGCCGGCATCCTGCCGATGACGATGATCCTCGATTTGGGCGGCGCATACATGACCGTGCCGCATTTCGATGCGGGCGTGGCGCTGGAGATGCTGGGCCGCGAAAAAGCGACGATCGCCTATCCCAGCTTCGTCACGATCATGCAGGACCTGATTACGCATCCCACCTTCAAGGATACGGACCTGTCCAGCCTGCGCGTGATGAACTCCAACTTCGCTGTGCAGCCGGCCTGGATCAAGGACGCGGTGACGGCGGCGATGCCGCATACGACTCAGGTCGGCACCTATGGCCTGACCGAGGGCGCTGGCACGGTATCGACCAGTCGCCTCAGCAACAGTTTCGAGCAGCGCACCGGGCGGTGCGGCGTGCCGCTGGATGAGTGGGAAGTCCGGATCGTCGATATTGAGACGGGCGAGGATGTCGGCGTCGACGAACGGGGCGAGATCGTCATTCGCGGCCCCAACATGCTGCGCGGCTATTATAATGCGCCGGAAAAGACGGCTGCGGTCATTCGCGACGGCTGGTTCTACACCGGCGACATCGGCTCCATCGATGCGGACGGGCAGGTGATGTTCCATGGCCGCACCAAGGACATGCTAAAGGTCGGTGGTGAGAATGTCGCGGCTGCTGAGATCGAGGCGATGCTGCAGACCCATCCGGCGGTGAAGCTGGCGCAGGTCGTCGGCATCCCCGACAATCGCTATGTCGAAGTACCAGCCGCGTTCGTGGAATTTGCCGAGGGCCAGAGCGCGAGCGAGCAGGAACTGATCCAGCACTGCCGGGGCAAGTTGGCGAGCTTCAAGATTCCCCGCCATGTCCGGTCTGTCGCGGCATGGCCTATGTCGACGTCGAAGATCCAGAAATTCCGTCTTCAGAAGGAATTGATTGAGGAACTGGATCGCAACGACGCGGCGTGATCCGCCAATGGCAAGCGTCTGAAATTTTATCAGGCGCTTGCCTTAAAAAAATGATCCGTTACGGTCATCCCGCCGGCCGCGAGAGTCGGTGATGGCAGGAGCGGATCGTGAGCGGATTGTTGAGCAGCGGAAAGCTGAATGGGCGCGTGGCGCTGGTCACGGGCGGAGCGTCCGGCATCGGCGCGGCGTGTGTGGCCCGTCTGGTGGATGAGGGCGCCTTCGTCGTATCGACCGACATCGCGCCGCAGGATGAAGAACGCTCCGACGCCGCACTCTGCCTGCGGCACGACGTCGCTGACGAGGACGACTGGATCGCCGCCATCGCGACGACGCTGGAGCGCTATGGGCGGCTCGACGTGCTTGTCAACAATGCGGGCATCACCTTTCGCCAGCCGATCGAGGAGGCTTCGCTTGAGGACTGGAACCGGATGCTCGGCATCAATCTGACCGGCACGATGCTTGGCTGCAAGCATGGCGTGCTGGCGATGCGCGACAATCCGGGCGGTCCGTCCGGTTCGATCATCAACATGTCGTCCATGGCGGGCATGATCGGCATGGCGCAGGCCCCCGGATATAATGCGACGAAGGGCGGGGTGCGCCTGCTCACCAAGTCGGTCGCCGTCCGCTGCGCCACGGAATATCGTGGCATCCGCTGCAATTCCCTTCACCCCGGCGCGATCGATACGCCGATCCACGAACCGCGCCTGTCCGGAGCGGAGAACAGGGACGCCGCACGTGCCTCCATGGACCTGCTTCAGCCGGTGGGGCGCATGGGCACGGCGCAAGAGATCGCCGCCTGCGTCGCCTTTCTGGCGAGCGATGACGCGAGCTTCGTCACCGGCGCTGAACTGGTCGCCGATGGCGGCTGGCTGGCCGACGGCGGCTCCACGCGCCTTCCAACGCCCGTGGTCACGCACTGATGGCTGGATTGCAGGGCCTTGTTGTCGCCATCACTGGTGCAGCGAGCGGCATAGGCGAGGCGACGGCGCACCGGTTCGCCGATGGGGGCGCGAAGCTGATCCTCGGCGATATTCAGGAGGCGCAGGGCGGGGCGCTCGCGGCAGAGCTGGGATGTGATTTCCAGCGGTGCGACGTGACAAAGGAAAGCGATGTCGCGGCGCTGATCGATCTGGCCGTGGCGAAGCATGGCCGGCTCGACTGCATGATCAACAATGCCGGCCAGCTTGGCGCGATCGGCAGTATTACGGAGATTTCCGGCGATGCCTGGGATCGCACGATCTCTATCCTGATGAGCAGCGTCTTCTACGGCATGAAGCATGCCGGGCGCGTCATGAAGGCGCAGAAGGACGGCTGCATCATTTCCACGACGAGCGTGGCCGGAATCGTCGCCTTGGGACCACATGCTTATACCGCCGCCAAGCATGGGGTGGTCGGCCTTACGCGATCCGTGGCATCGGAACTGGCCGGGTTCGGAATTCGCGTCAACGCCGTCGCGCCGGGCAATGCGCCGAGCAAGATGACGGCGCTCGCCTATGGCGGCGAGGAGGAGATGCGCAGGGCCAGCGCCGCGCGTAATCCGCTGCGCCGCGTAATGGAGGCTGACGAGGTTGCGGGCGCTTTCGCCTATCTCGCCGGTCCCGATGGGCGGAACATCACCGGGCAGGTCCTGACGCTCGACGCCGGGCTGACCGCATGCCGGCTCGATACGGATTATTATGCCAAGGCTTCCGACTATGTCGACGAAGCCGGGCCGCAAAACAGGCAGGGATAGGAACATGGCGAAACGTCTGGAAATCTTCGTGGCGGTGAAGGGGCATCCCTTCGATCGCAATGCGCTTGAAGCGATGGTCGTCGGCATGGGCATGGAGCCGACAATCGTCGACCAGCCCGCCGCCGCTGCGCTTCTCAATCCCGATGCCATGGCGCGCTATGACGCGATATTATTCTACGACATGCCGGGCCTCGACTTCCGCGCGCCTGCGGCGGAGCGCCCGCACTTCGTGGAGCCGGAGCCTGCGTTCAAGGCTGGGTTCCAGGCGCTGCTGGATCAGGGGAAGGGCATGGTGATGATGCATCATGCAATCGCCGGCTGGCCCGCCTGGCCTTTCTACAACGAGGTGCTGGGCGGCATCTTCCTCTACAAGCCCACCGAGATATTGGGCCGCAGCCGCCCGGAATCGGGCTATCTGGGCGATGTCAGCTATACCGCGCGCAGGGCCGAGGGCGATCATCCGGTGCTGGCCGGAGTGCCCGAACGGTTCGACCTGACCGACGAACTCTATCTGGGCGAAATTCACGAGCAGGCGGGGATCGAGCCGCTACTCTATCTCGATACGCCGGTGGATGCCGGGCGTTTCCATTCCGCGCTTCACGCCGTGCGTGGGTTGACCGAGGCGGAGGCACCGTGGGCGCGTCCCACGCTCAACCCCTTGCTCGGCTGGGCCAAGGCGGCGCGCAATAGCCCGCTGGTATACCTGCAACCCGGTGACAGCGCCGCCACCTATGCCGATGAGAATTATCGTCTTCTGCTCGGCAACGCCCTGCGCTGGGTGGCGTCGCCGGAGGGCGCGCAATGGGCGAAGGCCAAGGCTTCGGAGACTGCAGTATGAGCACCGATATCCTGTTCCAGCCGGTGAAGATCGGCGCGATGGAAGTTGCCAACCGTATCGCCATGGCGCCGATGACGCGCGAATTCTCGCCTGACGGGATCCCGGGCGGCGATGTCGTCGACTATTATAGGCGACGGGCCGAAGGCGGCGCTGGACTCATCATCACCGAGGGCATGGCCGTGAACGCGGCGGGCGCGCATGACGGCCCCATTCCGCTTTTCTTCCAGGAGGAGACGGTACGCGCATCGGCCGCGATCGCTAGTGCCGTGCATGACGCCGGCGGGAAGATCGTGCCGCAGCTCTGGCATGTCGGCGTGCAGGATTCGCCTACCGAGGTGAACCCCACGACCGTCAAGCAGAAGCCGCGCCGTGTCGGCCCGTCGGGTCTGCTGGGCACGGGCGACCTTGGCGGCGATACGCTGGATGACAATGGCATCGCTGACACCATCGCCGACTTTGCCCGCGCGACTCGCGCGGCGCGCGACGCCGGGTTCGACGGCGTGGAGATCCATGGCGCGCATGGCTATCTGCCCGACCAGTTCCTCTGGCCGCGCACAAACCGCCGGACGGACGGATACGGCATTGCCGCCGACCGCACCCGTTTCGTCGTCGAGCTGATCAAGGCGTGCAAGGCGGCGGGCGGCAGCGACTTCCCCTTCATCCTGCGCTTCTCGCAATGGAAGACGTTCGATTATGACGCGCGGCTGGCCGAGACGCCGGACGAACTGGGCGCGATCCTCCAGCCGTTGGCCGACGCTGGCGTCGATGCTTTCCATTGCTCCACCCGGCGTTTCTGGGAACCGGGCTTTGCCAGCGATCCGCGCACGCTGGCGGGCTGGGCGCGCAAGCTGACCGGCGTGCCGGTGATCGCTGTAGGATCGGTGACGCTGGAAGCCGATTTCAAGGAAAGCCTGTCGGAAGAGACCGGCGGCATCGCCGAAAGCGCGCCGCGCACCAAGGATATCGGGACCGTGGCGCGCCTGATCGCCGAGGGCGAGTTCGATATGATCGCCGTGGGCCGCGCGATGATCGCCAATCCGGACTGGGCGAACCTTGTGCGTGAGGGACGGGAAGCCGAATTGCGCGCATTCAGCCGGGAGCAGCTGGCTCGTTTAGATTAAGCAGCCTGTCTTCGCTCGACACGAACGGTCGTATGTAACCTGAAAAAAAACGAAGCGGATTTCCTGGGGGGGAGGAAATCCGCTTCAGGAGCTGCGCGTCATGCCTTGGCTGTGAAGCGTATGGGCAGTTCGCGCAGCGGGAGGGTCAGGAAATTCGGGCGGTGGATCGGCTCGGTCAGCGGCCGCGCCAGGGCGATGTCGTCCAGGCGCGACAGGACGGTCAGGACGCCGGTGGCGATCTCCTGCCGCGCCAGCACCGCCCCCACGCAGAAATGCGCGCCCGCGCCAAAGGCCAGATGCGTGCCGGCATTGGAGCGCTGCATGTCGAATTGATGGGGGCAGGCGAACTTCGCCGGATCGCGGTTGGCCGCGCCATAGCGGACCACGACGACCGACCCCTCCGGGATCAGCGTGCCGCTCAGCTCCACATCGCGAGTCGCCCGGCGGCGCAGGCCTTGCGTCGGGCTCTCGATACGGATGACCTCCTCGACGAAGCCCCTGATGAGCGCGGGATTGTCGCGCAGTTCCTGCATCTGTTCCGGATGGCGGATCAACTGGAGCATGGCGTGGCCGATCGCCGTCATCGTCGATTCGAATCCGCCGCCGATCAGCTGGCTCATCACGCTCTGCAATTCCGCCATCGACAGGGGGTCTTCGCCTTCCGCATGCGCATGCACCAGTCCGGAAATCAGGTCGGGCTGCGGATTGGCGCGCCGGTCCTCGAACATGCGCGCCAGATGATGCTGCGCCTCCAGCTCTATGTCGGCGACGGCCTGCAATTCCTCCTCAGTCATCTGGCGAGAGGCGGGCGCAAGCATCGCGTCGGCCCAGCGTTTGAACGTGGCGACCTCGCTGGGCGCCAGACCCATCTGCTCGGCAAGCACGATGCCCGGCAGCAGCATGGCGAATTCGGAGATGAACTCGCATTCGCCGCGTCCGGCGAAACTGTCGATCAGGCTGTTCGCGACGCCCTCTATATGCGGGGTCATCTCGCGCACGCGGCCCACAGTGAACACCCGGTCGACAAGCTTGCGGTATCGGCTGTGCGCCGGAGCGTCCGTGCGCTGCAGCGTCTGGATATGCGGCCAGCCATGCTCGCTCAGATAATGCTGGTGCTTCTCCGACAGTTCCGGCCCCTGCAGCGATGCGCGATCCACATCGTTGGAGAAGGTCACCGGGTCGGTCAGCACTGCGCGCAGGTCGGCATAGCGGGAGATGATGAAGAAGCCGGTCTCCGGCATCTGATAGATCCCCGGAAACTCCTGCATCGCCTCATACATGGCGAAAGGATCATCCTGGGTCTGCGGGTCCAGAAGGCTGAAATCCTCAAGCCGCTTGTTCGTGGCGTCCATATGTCTCTCCCGGCCTTATGTCCTGCGCATCATCATGATTGGGCAGGGGGCGCGCCGCATCATCTACGGCGATTTGTTGGTGCAGATGACTTAATGTATTGCGGCAGCAATCCGCAACCCTCGAGCACCCGGAACACGATAAAAAATAATCGGATTGATTATTGCGATGCAACATAATCCCGAAGATTTTCACCCTGTTTGGCTGAAATCTGCGAAAATCTGATGATTTGCACCAGCGTCCAAGAAATTTATAAAGTCACTTGCCTTAAATATAAGCCGACGATAGATTGCCCTCATCGACAGCCATGGCGGGCCGCCGCCTGTCTGATTGCCATGACGCCAGCCCGCTGGGCCGGACAAAAAAAGACCATAGTTGAGGGGATTACTGATGCAGAGCTTCCACCATGCAAGCGCAAGCCGTCTGAACATTCTTCACCGGATGCTGCTTGGCAGCAGCGCCATCCTGCTCGTTGGCGCTGCGGCGTCCGCCCAGGCGCAGACCGCTCCGGCCGAACAGGCGAACCCCGCCGAGCCAGCAGCACAGGCGTCCGAAGGCGGCCTTCAGGATATCGTCGTTACCGCGCGCAAGCGCGTGGAAAGCGTTCAGGACGTGCCGGTTTCGGTCACGGCCATTTCGGCGGTGGAAATCCAGAACCGTGACCTCAGCACCCTGGAGCGTCTCGCCGCAGCGACGCCGCAGCTGGCCATCGGCCGCAACGCGACCGGTTCCGGCGCGCAACTTACCCTGCGCGGCGTCGGCTCCAATTCGCTGTCGATCGGCACCGAACAGTCGATCGCGGTCATCGTCGACGGCGTCTATTACGGACAGGGCCGCACCATCAACGAGGGCTTTTTCGACCTTGGCGGGATTGAAATCCTGAAAGGGCCGCAGTCGCTCTTCTACGGCAAGAACGCCACGGCCGGCGTGATTTCCATCACCACCGCCAACCCGAGCGATCATTTCACGGCCAGCCTGCGCGGTGGTTATGAATTCAACGCGCAAAAGGTGTCGATGGAGGGCGTGGTTTCTGGACCGATCAGCGATACGCTCGGTTTCCGCGTCGCTGTTCGCGCGTCGAAGGATTATGGCAGCCTGTTCGACAATCTGGCCGGCCCGATCACCTATAATACGCGCAACACGCCGACGGCGGCGACCGTAGCGCCCAACACGCCGCATACCGCAGGCGCAAGCCCGGATGACGGCCCCAATGAGCGCGAAATCCTGACCCGCGCCACCCTGCACTGGGAACCGACCGACAATTTCTCGGCGACATTGAAGGCCAATTATGGCCTTAACAAAACGCGCCCGGGCACCTGGAACTATGCGGTCTTCGCCTGTCAGGGCGGCACAAGCACGACGTCGCCCGGTACGCCATGCGAGCGCGACTTTGCGGGCCGCGTGAACAACCTGCCCGCCGACATCGCAGCGGAAACGCGCTTTGCCCGTCCGGACGGCCTGAATTTCAACAATTACAAGTCCTGGGGCACCACGCTGTCGCTGGACTATGACCTCGACAATCTCGCCATCTCGTCGGTCAGCAATTATAACTGGAACAAGAACCACTGGTCGAACGACATCGACTATCAGTCGTCGCCCACGGTCAATATCTGGGGCGCGGAAGTCAGCAAATATCATGCTTACTCGACCGAGCTGCGCCTGCTCAGCAAGTTCGAATCGCCGGTCAACTTCCTGCTGGGCGGCTATTACCAGAAGACGAAGCGCGGGTTCGAACAGGTCGTCCTGAACAACGCGTCGGAAAACAGCGCGGCGCCGGACGGCTATCGCTATGTCACCTATGCGAAGGATTCGGGCACTGATGGCGAGACCATGTCGGTCTATGGCCAGGTGATCTGGAAGGTCATTCCCACGGTCGAGGCGGCCGGCGGCGTGCGCTACATCCATGAGACGAAGGACAGCTATTTCGTCCAGCCTTACGCCAACCCGCGCTTTGCGGGGATCACCTACGCGGTGGGCCAGACCATCACCGCCGACCAGACGTTCAACAACTGGTCGCCCGAAGCATCGCTGACCTGGAAACCGAGCCGCGACATCACCGTCTATGGCGCTTACAAGACGGCCTACAAGTCTGGCGGCTTCTCCAACAGCTCGATCCTGACGACGACCACTCCGGCCGACTTCTTCACCTTCGACCCGGAGCGCGCGAAGGGCTTTGAGGGCGGCGTCAAGACAACGCTGTTCGACCGGCAACTGCGCGTGAACGTTGGCGTTTACAGCTACAAGTTCACCGATCTGCAGGTGACCTATCTCGACTCTGCGGCGCTCTCCTACAATTCGGTCAATGCGGGTAGTGTTCGGACCAAGGGCGTGGAGATGGACTTCACCTATGCGCCCCGCGGGATTGAGGGTTTCGAGCTGAACGGCAGCGCGAACTATAACAAGGCGCGTTACGGTTCGTCGATCGCACCCTGCTATGGCGGCCAGACCCCGGCGAACGGCTGTTTCCCAGGGCTGCTGGTTGCGCCAGTGGCCGCAACGCCGACGACGCCAGCGCGCGCAGGCACGCCGGGGCAGGATCTTGACGGTCTGCCGACTTCGGATGCGCCGCTGTGGACCCTGTCGCTCGGCACACGCTATGAAACGCCGGTTACCGAGGGGATGGTCCTGGGCCTGTCGATCGATAGTCGGTACAGCTCCAGCTATCTGACATCGTCCTTCGGCACACCGCTTTCCCGGCAGAATAAATATGTGAATCTCGACGCGTCGATCCGGCTGCGGGCGGAGGATGAGCGTTGGGAAATCGCCCTGCTCGGCAAGAACCTGACCAACCAGTTCGTCGTGACCGGCGTGACCGACGCCAGCGGATCGGGCGCAGGCACCGGCACGGCCGCCGGGCGCACGGCGGATCAGGTCGGCTTCGTGTCGATGCCGCGCACGGTCGCGCTGCAACTGACGTGGCGCATGCCCTGACATGCGTCACCGCGCCGGATGTGTTGAGGTACGAATAGAGTTGGCCGGGGGCGCAGGCCCCCGGCCCGCATCTTATGTGCGGAATGCCCTTCGCGTATCGGACTGCTCGCCTGCAAATTTGATCATGCCCCCTCCCTTCGGAGAAGCCGTTGACCCTTCCCATGTCCAGTGACCCGGTCGTCGCACCGCCGATCAATACGCTCACCGTTGGCGGAACGCTGTTCGACGCGGCGGAGCGGTTCGCCGATTGCGACGCCCTTGTCTATGACGGGCGCAGGGCGACCTATGCGCAGCTTCTGGAGCATGCGATCGATCGCGCGCGCGGGCTGATCGGACTTGGCGTCAGGCCGGACGATCATGTCGGCGTGTTGATGCCCAATTGCTGGGACTATGTGGTCCTCTATTATGCGATCAACCTGATCGGCGCGCGGGCCGTTCTGCTCAACGCCCGCTATCGTCCCGATGACCTCGCCTATGTCATTCCCAAGGCGAAGATACGCCACCTGTTCATCGGCGGCCATGCGTACCGGCATTGCGATTATCGGCCGATGCTGACCGAGGTATTTCCTGCGCTTGCGGACTGGTCCGGCGGCGCGCTGGCGCTGGAGGATTCGCCCGCGCTGCATCAACTGGTCGAATTGGGCGATCCTCGCGAAGGCGCTTGGCCGAATGATGCGGCTGTCGATCGCGCCGCCGTCGGCGTGTCGCGTGAGGATGTTCTCGTCGCCGCCAGCGCCGTCACGCCCGAAGATATCGGCATGATGATCTTCAGCTCGGGCACCACCTCCCGGCCCAAGGCGTGCATGCTCACACACCTGTCTCTCTGTCAGATGGGTGGGGCGGTCGCCGGGCGGTTTGCGCTGACGCCGCAGGACCGGTTGTGGGACCCTCTGCCGCTGTTCCATATGTCGACCATGCTGCCGATGGCGGCATGCCGCGCCGCCGGGGCATGTTTCATCGGCATGGGCCATTTCGACGGCGATAGCGCCATGGCGCTGCTGATCGCGGAACGGCCGACGGTGCATTATGCGGGCTTCCCGACGATCATTTCGGCGCTGGTCACGCATCCGGACTTCGACAGCTACGACCAGTCGCGCCTGCGCATCAATCATGTGGTCGGCCCGCCCGATCTTTTGCGGCGCTATGCGGGGCTTTTCCCGGGCGCCGTCGCGGTCAACAGCTATGGCCTGACGGAAGCGACAGGTGTGCCCTGCTACAGCGCGCTCGATGATCCTGAGGAGCTGCTTTACGAAACGAGCGGCGCCGTGTTTGAGGGTATGGAGGCGCGGATCGTGGACGAGGACGGGAAGCTGGTCGCGGACGGCACGCCCGGCGAGATATGCCTGCGCGGCTTTGGCATCTTCGCCGGCTATTATGACGATCCTCAGGCGACAGCGTCCGCCGTGACGCCCGATGGCTGGCTGCACACCGGCGATCTTGGCCGGATCGGTCCGGGCGGTCGGCTGATCTATGACGGCAGGTTGAAGGACATGCTCAAGATCGGTGGCGAGAATGTCGCCGCCGTGGAACTGGAGAGCTTCCTTATGACGCATCCCGACATTCGCATGGCGCAGGTCGTGGGCGTGCCCGACGACCGCCTGATGGAGGTCGCCGCCGCCTATATCGAGCTCAATCCCGGAGCCACGATGACGCAGGATGATGTGGTGCGACACTGTGTCGGCGCGATCGCGAGCTACAAGATTCCGCGCTATGTCCGCTTCGTTCAGGACTGGCCGATGAGCGCCACCAAGGTGCAGAAATTCGAACTGCGTCAGGCCTTCGAACCTGTGGGCATGATCGACGTGGCGTCCTACACGCGGAAAGGCGCATGAGCGCCGCCACGCATGACGAGCCGAAGCCCGGTTTCGCCGCCTGGTATCTGATCGGCGTACTGACGCTGGCCTACACCGCCAGCTTCATCGACCGTCAGGTGCTGAACTTGCTTGTAGGACCGCTCAAGGCCGAATTCGGCCTCGACGACACGAAGCTCAGCCTGCTGCAGGGTGTGGCGTTCACCGTCGCCTATATCCTCTTCAGTCCGCTCTTCGGCCGCCTCGCTGATACGGGCAGCCGGCGCGGCATCCTGATCTTCGGCGTCGCACTTTGGAGTATAGGGACAAGTCTGTGCGGCCTTTCGCGCACCTACTGGCAGCTGTTCATGGCGCGCTTTGGCGTCGGCGGGTCGGAGGCGTGCCTGACGCCGGCCGCCTGGTCGATCATCGCCGACAGCTTCCCGGAACGGATGATCCCGCGCGCGTTCAGCATTTTCATGATGGGCCCCTATCTGGGCGGCGGTCTGGCGCTGATCTTCGGCGGGCTGTTGCTGGACAGCGCGTCGCACTGGGATCTGTCGGCAGTCCCGCTGATCGGCGCGATGAAGCCCTGGCAGGTCGTCTTCTTTGCCGCCGGTCTGCCGGGCCTGCTGATCGTCGCATTGATGTTCTTCGTGAAGGAACCGGCGCGACACGCCAGTCGCATCGCCGAGGACAAGGGCCAGATGGCGATGGCCGACGTCTGGCGCATCTTTGTCGATCATCGCGGCTTTTACGGTAACTTCTATGCGGGCATGTCGTCCCTTGTCGTGTGCCTCTACGCCTTCCCGGCATGGATGCCCACGGTCCTGATCCGGCGCTTCGATGCCGCAGCGTCCACGGTCGGCGTGCAATATGGCGCGCTTGTGCTGGTCACTGGGTCGATGGGCGTGCTGGCTGGGCCGTGGCTCGCGCGCATGCTTGAAAAGCGCGGCAAGGTGGAGGCGTTGATGCTGCTACCCTTCTGCTCTGCGCTTGGTCTCATCGTCGTGTCGATCGCGCTGGGCTTCACCAATAGCTACGCGTCTGCGCTGGCCGTCGCGACCGCCGCCAGCTTCATCTACAGCATGCCGCAGGCGCTTGCCTCATCGGCGCTGCAACTGGCGACGCCGAACCGGATGCGCGGCATCGCGTCGGCGGTCTATGTTTTCGTCGTGAGCGTCACCGGCTTGGGCGCTGCGCCGACAATCGTCGCGATGCTGACCGATCACGTCTTCGGCGACGAGAAACGGGTAGGGGAGTCGCTGTCGGTGACCTGCGCGGGCGCGGCCCTGCTGTCGGCCTTCTTCCTGTGGCGCGCGCTTAAATCCTATCGGCAGCTTCTGGCTGCACGCTGAGTTGCGGCAGCGACAGGCCGTCGAACAGGTTCAGCCCATCATGGCGGCAGGGCGCGGTGAGCGCCGCCGTCATCTGCTCAAGCGTATCGTCGACCAGCGATGGTAGAGAGAAATCCTGATCGGGCATCGGGAACCCGCTGTCCCGCCGCATCAGCATGTTGAGGAACATCAGCTTGCACAGGCCGACCCGCAGCCGCAGCACGTCCGGCGGCACATAGCTGACCCGCTCCACGATCAGCCGCCGCACCTGCCGTAGCGCCGGGACGGGGACTTCCGGATCGTCATAGGGATGCTTGATGCCCTCCGCCCGCGATCGCGTCAGATATTGGGCCAGGAACGCCGAATAGGGATGGGCGCCATTTTCGTCGGCGATGCTCAGATGCGGGAGGCACATGACTTCCAGCAGCACGCGGGCGTTTCTCAGTTGTCCCGCCTCCTTGGCCTGATCCAGCATCTTCTGGCGCAAGGGCTCGAACAGGTTCGTGCGATAGTCGAAAATATCGTAGACCAGCCGCTCCTTGGTGCCGAAATGATATTGGACGGCAGTGTTGTTGCCTTGCCCGGCTGCTGCTGCGATTTCCCGTAGGGCCACGCCATCGATCCCACGGTCGGCGAACAGGCGCTCGGCGGCTTCCATGATCTTTATCCGTGTCGCCGCAGTGACGACCGATCGCCTCTTCTTGCCCTCGTCCTTTATCGCCGTCGCCATTGCTCCACTTTCCCCACAAGTGCCTTAAAAATTCGATAGTATTTCGCTCGACGATCGACAACCCGTAGCGTGATTGGCGTTTCGCCTTCGAACGGCCTGAAGATTTTCCAAAGGCGGCGCCTATGCTACATGGGATGCAGGAGGCGGCGCTCATTTCCGATAATCCGCACATAGGCGCGTCGTTCAGGCGGCTGGGAGAAAAAGCCGATATCTATCGGGTATGGATGGACGGCCCGGTTCTGCGGATCGATGCTCAAGGTGTTTGGGACATTGAGACTGCAGAAGCCTATGCTCGCGATATCACACGGATCATTGCCGAGTTAAGATTGGCCAATCCGTTTCTTCGCGCCATCGTGGATCGAAGCAGCATGCCCATATTCGGTGCGGGCGTGCATGAATTGCTTTTTCATACATATGATCATGTCCTGCGAAGCGGCGACCGGGTTGCACTGGTCGTGGATTCCAGCTTGGCAAAAGGGCAGATTCGGCGAATCGCCGGACGTGAAGAGACGCAGACATTCTTGTCGATTTCGGCAGCGCGGACGTGGGTGCTTGCCTACGATTAAAGATAGCGCGAGATGGGTGGGCAGCGGGAATCCATCGCAAGTCTGCGACCGTCTCGGGCAACAAAAAACCCCGCATCTCTGCGGGGTTTTTCATGGTGGGCGTGGCAAGGATTGAACTTGCGACCCCTGCGATGTCAACACAGTGCTCTACCACTGAGCTACACGCCCACGGGAGTGGAGCCATTAGCGGGGGTGGCGAAGGCGCGCAAGCGGGAATCACGATAATTTGGCGCAAGATGCTGGACAGCGCCGCGAACCTCCATAAGTAGTTTGGTCAAAGGGGAAATTACGCAATGCAGCCAACCTTGGACGACCAGACGCCGGTACAGCCGACGCCATTCTACCGGCACCTCTATGTGCAGGTCCTGGTCGCCATCGCGCTGGGCGTGGCGGTGGGGCATCTGTGGCCGGAAACGGGCGCTGCGCTTAAGCCGCTGGGCGACGCCTTCATCAAGCTGGTGAAGATGATCATTGCTCCGGTCATCTTCCTGACGATCGTGACCGGCATCGCGGGGATGCAGGGCGTCGGCACGATCGGCCGGGTTGCGGGCAAGGCTTTCGCATACTTCTTGACCTTCTCTACGCTGGCGCTGTTCGTAGGCCTGTTGGTCGCCAACGTGATCCGGCCAGGCGAGGGACTGAACATCGATCCCGCTACGCTGGACGGCAGCAAGGTGGCCGATTTCGCGCACAAGGCGCATGATCGCACCCTGACGGACTTCCTGCTGAACATCATCCCGGACACGCTGGTGTCGGCGGTAGCTGAGGATAATATCCTCCAGACGCTGTTCGTCGCGATATTGTTCGGCATTGCGATGACGTTGATCGGCGATCGCGGAAAGCCGCTGATGGATGTGCTGAACTCCGCCAGCCATGCGATTTTCCGGTTGGTGTCGATCCTGATGAAGGCCGCCCCCATCGGCGCATTCGGCGCGATGGCCTTCACGATCGGAAAATATGGCGTCGGCACGCTGGCGAACCTCGCCGGGTTGGTCGCGACCTTCTATCTGACCTCGCTGATCTTCATCCTTGTCGTACTGGGCACTGTCGCATGGTTCGCGGGATTCAATATCCTGAAGCTCATCCGCTATCTCAAGGCGGAACTGCTGCTGGTGCTCGGGACGTCGTCTTCAGAGGCGGCTTTGCCAAGCCTCATAGAGAAGATGGAACGGGCGGGGTGCCGCAAATCGATCGTCGGGCTGGTCGTCCCGACCGGCTAT
>JAHFPU010000118.1 GCA_023266635.1 Sphingobium sp. | reverse complement strand
CGAACTGATGGCGGCGGCGAAAAAGAAGAACCTGTTCTTCACGGTTTGCCCGACCTTCTCCGGCACCGTCAGGAACGGCGGGCCGCCGGTCGATGTCGTGCGCGGCATGCTGGACAATGGCATGAACCTCAACATCAACTCGGACGACCCGGCCTATATGGGCAGCGAATACATCACGGAGGTGCTGATCAAGGCGCAGGCGCAGAGCAAGCTGACAAAGGCTGAACTCGTTCGCATCGAGCGCAACGGGTTCAACTCCGCCTGGATCGATACGGCCCGCCGCGACCGCTTCATCAGGAAGCTTGATGCCTTCGCCAGCGCCTGGCGCGTGGAAACATGATGTTCGGCTGAGGAAGGAATGATATCGGTCATCGGGGCAATTCAAAGGAAACCGGATGGCCGTTGCATCGCCGCAGCTCAGGGACGACGGGCTTCACGCCGATACGGTCCGCATCGCGCTGGCCGAACCGATCGGTGATCTGGTCTATCCCGAAACCTGCCCCAATTGCAGTGCTGCGGCGTCGCGGCCGATCTCGATCACGAAGATTTTCAGCCATAACAGTTCTGACAGCAACGGCGCGGACAGCTCCGGTTGGCAGCATCGCGAGGCTTCCGCCGCCCCGCTATTCTGCGCCGCGTGCGTGCAGCGGCATCATGCGGAGGAAGAACCGGTGACGACCGCCGATAGGCTGAAAAGCGTGTTTCTGACCGAACTGGCCCTTCCGGCGGCGGGTACGCTGGCGTTCGGATTGTTCCTGCTGAAGGAGACCGGCGCGAAGATCGCGCGCGATCCCGGCCGCGAATGGGTGCTGGCCCTCATCATCGGTGTCCTGCTGTTCATCGGCCTCATGTGCCTGCGCGCGGCATGGGTGAACAATGCCTATCGCCGCGTCCCCCGGCAGACGCAAACCAGCCTCGCTTTCGATTTCGGCGACGATCCCTCAACGGTGTTCAAGACGGTCCCGCGCACCTATGCCTTGCGCAATGCCGACTATGCCGCTGACTTTGCCGCCTTGAATGCCGACCGCAGTCAGATGCTCCTGGGACCCGCCCAGCGCCGCACCGAAACCAAGCGGACCATCGTGACCGGGGCCATCATCCTGACCGTGGCCGTCCTCGGCTGGTGGTTCAGCAAGGGTTGACCTTATCGATCAGCCGAAGGTGAAGGCAAAGGCCTGTACGCCGGGGTCGAGGAACTGGATCTCGAATGTCCGGTCGCGGACGGGACCGGCCTGGCGCACAAGCTGATAGAGCCGCTGATCCGTCACTGTCCCCGCGCCGTCTGCCCCGGCATCCACGCCATGGTCGCCACCGGGCGCCTTGCCGTCGATCGTGACCCGGAAGCGCACCGGCTTCCCGGCGACGGTCGGCCCCAGCACCAGATGCAGGTCGCGGCCCCGGAATCGGTAGGCGATGCGCGCACCGGCGGCGTTGGCGGACGCCTGCTCCCCGCCCACGGTCCAGTTGCCGGCCAGCCCCCATGCGTTCGGGGCGGTGAGCGTCGGCAGCACATAGTCATGGGCCGCGTTAGGCACCGCGCCGCCCAGCGAGGCGAAATTCTTCGCCCTACTATAGCCGATATAGGTTTCCGGCGATCGCCCGCCCTGACCGCTTGCTGCTGCGCCGACGCCGCTCGCGGCCACCTTCACCACGGACATGTCGCCGATGCCGTTGCCATTCTCGGCCAGCAGGCGCTGGATTACCCGCTCGGATGCGCCATAGCCGCCTTCGCCAAACTGGTGGTGGCGGATGCGGCCCTGGCCATCGATGAAATAATGGGCGGGCCAATATTGGTTGGAAAAGCCCCGCCAGATCGCCCGATCATTGTCCAGCGCGACAGGATAGGTGACGCCCAGCTCCTTCACCGCCGCGCGCACATTGGCCGGGTCCTTCTCGAACGCGAATTCCGGCGCATGAACGCCGATCACCACCAGCCCTTGCGCCTTATATTTCTCCGCCCACGCCCGGACATAGGGCAGGGTGCGCAGGCAGTTGATGCAGCTATAGGTCCAGAAATCGATGAGCACGACCTTGCCCTTCAGCGCCTCGCGTGTCAGCGGCGGGGAATTGATCCAGCCGGTTGCGCCGGACAGCGGCGGCATCATCCCCTCGACCGGCAGCGCCATGCCTTCGGTCACGGCGGCGGATGGCATGGTCTTGCGCGGATGGAACCGGTCGAGCAGCGACTGCTCCACGCTGGCCGTGCCCGACAGCGACAGGCGCGTCAGCAGGCCGGTGTCGAGGCCGAGCGCGATCGCCGCCACGGCGACCAGAACCACCGCGCCCAAGGCGCGCCGCACCCATTCGCTGATGCCGAGCGAGCGTTTCATCGCCGCGAACACCCTGCCGCCGACGAGCAGCGCCAGCGCCAGCGATGTCGCTGCCCCGGCGGCATAGGCGAGCAGCAGCAGAGTCGTCTGCGCGCTCGCCCCCTGCAGCGCCGCGCCGGTGAGGATCAGGCCAAGGACTGGCCCTGCGCACGGCGCCCAGAGCAGGCCGGTCGCAACGCCCAGCAGCAGCGACGCGGCAAAGGTCGACGCGGCGCTCTGGCCCGCCGTCGCTGATTGCGACAGACGCGATCCCAGCGCCACCAGCGGCCGCGTTGCCCGATCGGCCAGCGCCGGGAACAATAGCAGCAGCCCGAAACAGGCCAGGATCACCAGCGCCGCAACCCGCCCATAGCTGTTCGCCTGCACGGCCCAACCGCCGCCGACCGCCGCCAGGGTCGCGACGCCTGCGAAGGTCACAGCCATGCCGATCAGCAGCGGCAGTCCGCTACGCAGGAAGGGCTGGTCAGCGCGGGCAAAGACGAAGGGCAGGACCGGCAGGATGCAAGGGCTGACGATTGTCAGTGCGCCGCCAAGATAGGAGAGCAGAAAAAGGATCATGACATACGCCGCCTGCCGGAGGGAGATCTGCCTTAAAAACGCAGATGCCAGAGGGATATGGTGTCGGCTGTAGCGATTTTCCCGTCTACGCGCCTTTGATTTGACCAACGGTCGTGGAATATCGACGAACCCAACCGATAGCGGAGACATGCGCGTGGCCGATCTGGAGCCGATCTACCTTTTTTCCTACGGCACATTGCGCCAGCCCGAGGTGCAGATCGCGACCTTCGGCCGGTATCTGGACGGGTCCGACGACGCCATGCCGGGATACCGGACGTCATGGGTGGAGATTACCGATCCGGACGTGCTCGCCACCAGTGGGGAGCGCTTCCATCCGATCGTCGAGGCCAGCGCCGATCCTGCCGATAAGGTCGCCGGCACCGTGTTCCAGATCAGCGAGGAAGAGCTTTGGGCCGCCGACTCCTATGAGGTCTCCGACTATGCGCGCACCACCGTACGCCTCCAATCCGGCATTAGCGCATGGGTCTATGTGAAGGCGGACGAACAGGCTGAGGGCGACAGGCTCGCGGCGCTGATTGCGGCGGAGCAGCGCGCCTTCGCCCTGCTGGATGCGCTGGAGGCGGCCAATGTCATCGCGCCAGGTCGGACGGAGTTGGAGATTGAGCGCGATATCTTCGCCATTGCCTCCCGCGATTTCGGAGTGACGAGCCACTGGCATGACCGGGTGGTGCGCGCCGGGGTCAATACGCTGTGTGTCGCCGGTGAGGCCGCGCCCGATCGCACGGTCATGGACGACGATATCGTGTTCCTTGATCTGGGGCCGGTGTTCGGCGACTGGGAAGCGGATGTGGGCCGCAGCTACGCGGTCGGCGATAATCCCGAAAAGCACAGGCTTGTCGCCGATCTGGAGGTGGTGTTCGACGCCGTCAGCCAGCGTTTCGCGTCCGATCCCGATATCACTGGCGCAGGGCTATACGCGGCTGCGCAGGAGGAGGCGGAAAGGCGCGGCTGGCATTTCGGGGGCAAGATCGCCGGGCATCTGGTCGGCAAATTTCCCTATGCCCGCTCTCCTGCGGGGAAGGATGGCGGCCGGGTCAGCCCCGCCAACGATCAGCGGATGCGCGACCCCGACAGACATGGCCAAGCGCGTCACTGGATTCTCGAAGTCCATCTCGTCGCGCAGGACGGGACGTTCGGGGGCTTCTACGAACGGCTGTTGCTCGTCGCATAGCCCCCGCCGACTTATGCCTACCAGGGGTAGGTCAGCCCATAATAGTCATAGACGTTCCGCCCATAGTCCCGGCTATATTCCGGCTCGCGGCCGGTTTCGTAGCGCGGGGCGTTATCCAGCAGCGTCTTGTCCAGGTCGATCACATAACCGCCCTTATGCAGGTCGTAGGACAGCATCGACCAAGGCAGCGGATAATGGTCCTTGCCCATGCCCAGGAAGCCGCCAAACGAAAGCACAGCATAGCGGACGGTGCCTGACTGCTTGTCGACCATGAAGTTGGAAACCGAGCCGAGCCGCTCGCCCTGCCGATTATAGACTGCCGTGCCTTCCACCTTGTCGGATGCGATGAGGGTGGAGGTTTCATCCACTGCAACATCGGTCATGGCGCATTCTCCTTATGTGAGGATTTGATATGCCGAACCAACGGCGTGCGCGGCAAAGCTGTTCCCATCGTTACGGAAGCGATTGATTTGGCGGGGCGGCTGCGCGATCCTCACCGCCGAAGCAAAGCCTGCGCATTTTTTGCGAGTCGTTTTCACATCACGCCGTAACCAAAGCCGCTCATTGGCGTTGGACCACCCGAACCAGCAGCAGGAGACAAGACCCATGAAAATCCATCGCAAGGGATCGGCCGAATGGACCGGCGGCCTGAAGGACGGCGTCGGCGCCATCTCCACGCAGAGCGGCGCGCTCTCCGCCTACCCCTATGGCTTCGCCGCCCGCTTTGAGGGCAAGCCCGGCACCAATCCGGAGGAGCTGATCGGCGCGGCTCATGCCGGTTGCTTCACCATGGCGATCTCGCTGATCCTGGGCGAGGCGGGCCTTACCGCCGAAAAGATGGAGACGACCGCCGTCGTGACGCTGGAGCAGGGCGAGGGCGGCTTTTCCATTCCCGCGATCGCGCTCACGCTCAAGGCGACCATCCCCGGCACGGATGACGAGACGTTCCAGAAGCTCGCGGCGACGGCCAAGGCTAATTGCCCGGTATCGAAGCTGCTGGCGGCGGCGGAGATCACGCTGGACGCGGAACTTCTGTCATGATCCTGGCCCTTGCGCTCGCCATCGGCGTCATCGCGGGCTTGCGCGCGATGATGGCGCCGGCCGCGATCAGCTGGGCGGCGCATCTGGGCCATATTGACCTGTCCGGCACCTGGCTGGCCTTCCTCGGCTATCGCTTTACGCCCTGGATTTTCACCGTGCTGGCGGCGGTGGAGCTGGTGACCGACCAGCTCCCCTCCACCCCCAGCCGGAAAGTGCCACCGCAATTCGGCGCGCGCATCGTCTTGGGCGGGCTCAGCGGCGCAGCCATCGGCGCTTCTGGCGGGGCGCTGGCGACGGGCGCGATCCTGGGTGTCGTGGGTGCGATCATCGGCACCTATGGCGGCGCGGCGGCGCGCGCACGGCTGGCGGCGCCATTCGGGCGGGACCTGCCCGCCGCGCTGATCGAGGATGTGGTCGCGATCGCTGGGGCCTACGCGATCTTCTCCCACCTGTGAGCGCGCAGGCGTCCGAGGCGTTCGATGCGATCATTGTCGGCGCGGGACAGGCGGGACCATCCCTCGCCGGTCGGCTGACCAAGGCGGGGCAGAAGGTCGCGCTGATCGAGCGACATCTGGTCGGCGGCACCTGCGTCAACACCGGCTGCATGCCGACCAAGGTGCTGGTTGCCAGCGCCTATGCCGCGCACCTCGCCCGCCGCAGCGCCGACTATGGCGTGCTGATCGAAGGGCCGGTCCGCATCGACATGGCGGCGGTGCACAGGCGCGCGCATCAGGTGACGCTCAACGCGCGCAACAATAATACGACATGGCTGGAGGGGATGGCGGGCCTGACCTTCCTGCGCGGCCATGCACGGTTCACCGGCCCGCACGGCATTCAGGTCGGCGACCGGTATATGACCGCGCCGCGCATCTTCCTGAATGTCGGGGGCCGCGCGGTCGTCCCGGATTTCCCGGGCGTCGGCACCGTGCCACACCTCGACAACAGCACGATCCTGGACCTCGAAACCGTGCCTGATCATCTGGTGGTGGTCGGCGGCAGCTATATCGGCCTGGAATTCGCGCAAATCTTCCGCCGCTTCGGCGCGCAGGTGACGGTGGTCGAGAAGGGGCCAAGGCTGGTCGCGCGCGAGGATGAGGATGTTTCGCAGGCGATCCAGGAGATATTGGAGGCGGAGGGGATCACCGTCCGCACCCATGCCGAGTGCATCAGCTTCGCGCCGCGCGGGGAGGGGATCGCTGTCGGCGTCGACTGTACCTCCGGCGATCCGGAAACGGTCGGCAGCCATGTCCTGCTCGCCGTCGGCCGCCGTCCCAACACCGATGACCTTGGCCTCGACAAGACGGGCGTGGCGGTGGATGCGCGCGGGTACATCACCGTCGATGACGGCCTTCAGAGCAGCGTGCCCGGCATCTGGGCGATCGGCGACTGCAACGGCCGGGGCGCCTTCACCCACACCGCCTATAATGATTTCGAGATCGTCGCCGCCAACCTGCTCGACGGCGATGATCGCAAGGTCAGCGACCGCATCTCCGGCTACGCCCTCTATATCGACCCGCCACTGGGCCGGGTCGGCATGAGCGAGACCGAGGCGCGCAAGACCGGACGGCCCCTGCTGGTGTCGAAACGTCCCATGACCCGCGTCGGCCGCGCGGTGGAAAAGGGCGAGACAAAGGGCTTCATGAAGGTCGTCGCCGATGCGGAGACCAAGCGCATTCTGGGCGCGGCGATCCTCGGCACCGGCGGGGACGAGGCGATCCATGGCATCCTCGACATGATGAACGCCGATCAGCCCTATCCCGTGCTGCAATGGGCGGTGCCCGTTCATCCGACCGTCTCGGAATTGATCCCGACGCTGCTGCGGGATTTGAAGCCCGACTAACCTTCCCGACAGCGTTCGCTTCCCCTTCCGCCGTCATGCCGGACTTGATCCGGCATCCATTGGCTCGACTGCAGAACATTCTAACAATGATTGATGCTCATGGGTCCCGCATCAAGTGCGGGAAGACGGCGTATTATTGTATAATCCCTACCTAAGAATCCCCACCCAGATAAGGGTAGCGATTTGAAACCGACGTCCTATATTGCGTCCATGACCAAGCTATCCGTCCTCGACCTCGTCCCCGTCAATGAAGGGAGCGACGTCCCCACCGCCCTTGTTCGCGCGGCCGATCTTGCCGCCCATGCCGAAGCGCTGGGCTATCATCGCTATTGGACCGCCGAACATCATAGCATGCCCGGGATCGCCAGCGCCGCGACGGCGGTCGTCCTTGCCCATATCGGCGCGGCGACATCTAGGATCCGCATCGGCGCGGGCGGCATCATGCTGCCCAATCATGCGCCGCTTGCCATTGCCGAGCAGTTCGGGACGCTGGCTGCCCTGTTTCCCGGACGCATCGACCTTGGCCTTGGCCGCGCGCCGGGGTCGGACCAGCGGGTGATGCGCGCCATGCGCCGGACGCTGGCCAGCGATGCGAACCAGTTCCCGCGCGACATCATGGAGCTGCAGGCCTATTTCGCCGGCGACCATAGCCCCGGCTTTCAGGCAACGCCGGGCGCGGGGTCGGACATACCGCTCTGGATATTGGGCTCCAGCCTTTATGGCGCGCAGCTCGCCGCCGCGCTGGGCCTGCCTTATGCCTTCGCCTCGCACTTCGCGCCGGATGCGCTGGATGAGGCGCTGGCGATCTACCGCCGGGACTTCCGCCCGTCCGCGCAGCTCTCCGCGCCTTATGCGATGGCCGGGTTCAATATCTTTGCCGCCGATACGGTCGAAGAGGCCGAGACGCTGGCCACATCGATGCAGCAGATGTTCATTGCCCTGCGCACCGGCACGCCCGGACGCTTGCCGCCGCCTATCCCCGGATACCGCGCCGCACTGCCGCTTCAGGCGCAGATGATGCTGAACAGCGTACTCAGCGTATCCAGCATCGGCACGCATGCGGAGGTGGAGCGTGACCTGTCCGCCTTCATCGCGCGCACCGGCGTCGATGAAGTTATCGTGTCATGCAGTATGTTCGACCATGCGGCGCGCAAGCGGTCGCTGACGATCGCGATCGAGGCTGCCCGCGCGATTGACGGGGTGCAGGTCGCGGCCTAACCGGCCTCCGCTCAGGACCCGCGCCGTACCCGGCGACACCCGCCCCAGCAGCTTGGCGAAGAGGATTGCGATGGCCAGCGTCAGGAACGGCTGCACCAGCAGGAAGGCGGGATAGGCGGGCGAACCCAGTGGCCCGGTCCAGTGGCCGATTACCGGGGACAGGGTCCAGATCAGGATCAGGTGGCCGCAAAACATCAGGAACATGTACGGCTCGATCCGCTTGAGCGTTGGCCCAGCGAAGGAGCCCGCCAGCCCCCAAGCGATCCGCCAGAACAGCACCGCCGCGGCGACACGCGTCAACAAGTCCACCGCCGCCATCGGATGCCCCTGATTATCCCAGAAGGGCACGTCATAGAGGGTAAGCGCAACCTTGACCGGCAGCATCAGCAGGAAGGGCAACAGCGCGAGGCCGAAGGGCAGGGCGGCGACCTTCTGCTCCAGCTTCAACTGGCGCACGATCATGCCCAGGGTGAAGAAAGCGAGGATGGACGTGCGCATCAGCACCGGCTGACCGATCCCCGCGATCCAGAGGCCAGCCGCTGCCAGCGACACCATGCCCAGAACCCATGTCGGCGCGCGCACCAGCAGGGGCGCGGCGACCATGCACAGGAACAGGTCGCGCAGGAACGGCATCTGCACATTGATGTCGGGATTGCGGGTCAGGATGAACAACTCCTGCATCACCCATTCGACCGAAGGCGGTACGGGCGCACGGAGCGCAAAAAAGAGCGCCGAGCCGCTGACGATCAGGATGGCGAGCGCGTTCCACAGCACCATCGGCAACAGGATCGTCTTTGCCTTGTGCCGCACATGCGGCCACCAGTTGCGCGACTTGGATGATCCCATGACCAGCCAGCCGGAAATCAGCCCGAGCAGCGGCACCGCGCTGCGCCCCAGCCCCTCCATCAATATCCAGCGCAACATATCCTGCCCGCTGCCGTGCAGGGCGTAGAGCGTCTGCGCATCCACACCGGTCCACGCATGGACATAAACGACGCCCAATATGCAGATCACACGGGCAATGGCGATACTGTCTGACAACCGCGCCGCCGCCGATAAGGAGCGGGCCTGCGTGGCGGCGTAGGGAAGGGACAGGGTGGCAGTGTTCACGGTCATGGCTCGCATCATTCCTGAACAAAATGAGCCGTAATCTGAACGGTTTCCGACTTGGGATGAACTGTGGCGATGGCGGGATGAGTGGGCATGGGCGTAATAGGTCGATGCTGACGGAGCAGAATATGCTCCCGTCCCATCAGCACGTCACCCCGGATCAGGCCCGGGGTGACGAGATACGTGTGATCCCGTGCAGTTGGCGCCCAGGCTACCTTCTTTACTGCGCTTCCGGCGTCTCCCCCGCCTTTGGCTTCCCATCCGGCACGCGCAGGCCTGGTCCGTAGACCGGCACGACATCCATCGTCACGCGCCCGTGCAGCGCCTCGATCTCCGCCTTGCGCTGACCGAGATAAAGCTCGCGATAGATCGCATAGGGATGATCCTCGGTGCGGATCTCCTGAATCCGTTCGTCGAATGCGGCGCGCTCGCCCAGCTGTTGGAGGATCGTCGCAGGAATGACATAGGCCGGCTTGGTGAACGGCTTGCCGATGGCGAAGGGCACGATCAGATTATCCACCGTATCACCGATGACATCGCGCAGGGTCGTTGGTCCGATGATCGGCAGGTACATGTAGGGACCCGGCCCGATGCCGTAATAGCCCAGTGTGTTGGCAAGCCCGTTGGGCCGATAGGG
>JAHFPU010000117.1 GCA_023266635.1 Sphingobium sp. | reverse complement strand
TGCATGGCATTCCGGTCCTGATCAAAGACAATATCGAGACGTTGGGCATGCCGACGACAGCGGGTTCGCTGGCGCTCGCCGCAAACGACAATGGTCGCGATGCGCCTGTTGTGGCGGCATTGCGCGCGCAGGGCGCATTGATCCTTGGCAAGACCAACCTGTCCGAATGGGCGAACATCCGGTCGGAACGGTCGATGAGCGGCTGGAGCGCTGTCGGCGGCCTCACCCGCAACCCCTATGCGCTGAACCGCACGACATGCGGGTCGTCGAGCGGGTCGGGTGCGGCGGTCGCTGCGGGCTTTGCTCCTGGGGCGGTCGGCACGGAAACCAACGGCTCCGTCATTTGCCCCAGCTCCATGACCGGGCTTGTCGGGTTGAAGCCGACGCTCGGCCTCATTCCGCGCACCCATGTCGTGCCGATCAGCCACAGCCAGGACACGCCGGGGCCAATGGCGAAAACGGTGCGCGATGTCGCCATCCTGCTTTCCGCCATGATCGCATCCGATCCCGCCGATCCCGCGACCAATGACGCCATGTCCCATATGGCCGACTACACCGCCCATCTCGACGCAGGCGCGCTCAAGGGCATGCGCATTGGTGTGATCCGTCGGGGCGCTCAGCCCGAATTGCTAGGGCGCTTCCAGGCTGCGCTCGACGTCATGAAGGCGGCCGGCGCGGAACTTGTGGATGTGACACCGCCGAAGGCTGAAGGGATGGGTGACGCCAGCTACGACGTTCTGAAATATGAGCTGAAGGCGGATATGGCCGACTATCTTGCCACCACATCCCCTGACAAGGTCAAGGTCCGTACCCTTGCCGACCTCATTGCCTTCGACAAGGCGGAAGCGACGCGGGAAATGCCGCTCTTCGGACAGGACATATTCGAGATGGCGGAAAAGAAGGGTGGGCTGGACGATCTGGCCTATCGGGAGGCGCGCGCGAAATCCCTGCGCCTGGCAGGCAAGGAGGGCATAGACGCCATGCTGTCCGCTGGCCGCCTCTCGCTGCTCGTGATGATCAGCTACGGCCCGGCATGGCTCTCCGACACGGTTTGGGGCGATCAGTACGAGGGGCCTTCGGGGTCGACCGGCTCGGCGGCGATCGCGGGCTACCCGCACCTGACAGTTCCCATGGGCTTGATGCATGGGCTGCCGGTGGGCGTCAGCTTCGTCGGGACGGCTTATGCCGAACAGACGGTGCTGAACGCGGGCTATGCCTATGAGCAGGCGGCCGGGATCAGGGTGAAACCTTCTTTTTCCCCAACAGTGGATGCGGGGCCTCCCTTGGAGGGTGCACGATAATCTGAAAGCGCTTGTCGAGCCGTCCCTGCCACACCATCAGCAGCGGAACGACGATCAACTCCATGCCCAGGCCGAATATCTGCCCTTGTGACGGCAGGCCCTCCAGCACCATCGACACCAGTCGGGCAAGCCCGCCGCAAATGACCAGGAAGCAGAGCAGCCGGAAGCGCTCCGTCTTGATCTCTATGTCGGGGACGCAGCGCAGGAAGCTGATGCCGATCGCAAGCAGCAAGCCGCTCAGATAGCGGAAATGGCTGTTGAGATCGACGGGCGGCGTCTCGATGCCCTTATACCATTCCGCGCCCAGCAGAATGCCGGTCGTTCCGGCGAGCAACGGCACGATGCAAGCTATCGATACGACCACCTGCAGCAGGCGTTTTTCAGTGTGAGGTGTCATCTGATTCCGCCTTGTGAAACAGTACCTCGTTACGGATATGGATCGTCCGTGACGCCAGCATGATCTCTATGATGAAGGTGCCGAAAGCCCCTGCCTGAAGCAACATCGCCGTGATGAACAGCAGTGCAATCGCGTTGCCCAGATGCGCGCCGACCAGTTCCGACGCGAAAAGCAGGATGACGACCAGGCACACCGCGCACGCGCTGGCGACGCTCAGGAAGATCGCGATATTGACCACGGAAATGCGCCGGTCGAGGACACGGATCTCGCCCACCAGCCGGTCATGCTCGCGCCCACGGGTCAGCAGGACGCGCTCCTCGACGACTCGCGCGCGATCGATCACGCGCGCGAGCCGTCCTGTGCAGACGTTCAGGAAAGCCCCGATACCGGTCAGCAGGAAGACGGGCGCCAGCGCGAGCTGGATGACCTGCGCGACCTGGGCGACCTGCGGTGTCGGGATCACGGAAATGGTCAGCCGGCCACAGCCTTTCCATCAGGCGTATTGACGCCCATCGACTGCAGGTAGCGCTTCACATTGCGCGCTGCCTGCCGGAGCCGCTGTTCATTTTCCACCATGGCGATGCGGACATAACCCTCGCCATCCTCGCCATAGCCGACGCCCGGCGCGACCGCGACCTTGGCATGGGTCAGCAACTGCTTGGAAAATTCCAGCGACCCCATGTCCTTGAGCGCAGGCGGCAGCGGAGCCCATGCGAACATCGACGCTTTGGGCGCCGGGATGTCCCATCCCGCCCGCGCGAAGCTCTCGACCAGCACGTCGCGACGCTTGTGATAGAGTTCGCGATTCTTGGCGACGATATCCTGCGGGCCGTTAAGCGCCGCGCAGGCCGCCGCCTGGATCGGCGTGAACGCGCCATAGTCGAGATAGGATTTCACCCGGCTCATCGCCGCGATCAACTGCTTGTTGCCGACCGCGAAACCGATGCGCCACCCGGCCATGGAATAGGTCTTGGACAGGGACGTGAACTCGATCGCAATATCCTTCGCGCCCGGCACCTGCAAGATCGATGGCGTCGGATTGCCGTCATAATAGAGTTCGGAATAGGCAAGGTCGCTCAGCACCCACACCTTGTTCTCCTTCGCCCAGGCGACCAGCCGCTCGTAAAAGTCGAGGGTCACTGTCTCCGCCGTCGGGTTGGAAGGATAGTTCACCACCAGGATCGACGGGCGCGGCACGGTGAAGGCCATCGCCCTTTCCAGCGCGCGAAAATAATTATCGTCCGGCGTCGTTGGCACCGACCGGATGGTCGCTCCGGCGAGGATGAATCCGAACATGTGGATCGGGTAGCTGGGGTTGGGCGCTAGCACGACATCGCCCGGCGCAGTGATCGCGGTGGCCAGGCTGGCTAGCCCTTCCTTGGAACCCATGGTCACAACGACCTCCGTTTCCGGATCTACCTCTACGCCGAAACGGCGGCCATAATAGTTCGCCTGCGCCTTGCGAAGGCCCGGAATCCCCTTCGATTGCGAATAGCCATGGGCGTCGGGTTTGCGCGCCACTTCGACCAGTTTGTCGATGACATGGTCAGGCGGCGGCAGGTCGGGATTGCCCATGCCGAGGTCGATAATGTCCTCTCCCGCCGCTCGCGCAGCCGCCCGCATGCCGTTGACTTCGGCGATGACGTAAGGGGGCAGGCGCTTCATGCGGTAAAATTCTTCGGACATTGTCTTTCTCAATCTCTCCATAAAAGGAACGGAAGTTGCGACACCGCTTTATGTTGGCGGCAACCGGGCTATATACTGGGGAAAGACACCTTGCCAGAGGCACGGAGAAACAGGGGAGATGATTATGGCGCAAGGTAACGGCGAAACCCTGGACCTTCCCTCCCTCGATCAGATGCAGCATTGGACCAGAGTGATCGGGCGAGCCCAGCAGATGATGCTGGAACGCGCCACACAGGCCATCGCTGATTCACCGTCGCCTGCGGTTCCCGGCTATCCCATGCCGTTTGATCCCAAGACCATCGCTGCGATACAGTCGGATTTCGCCAATGAGGGCATGGCGTTGTGGCAGCGTTTTCTTGACGGCGGCGGAATCATGGCGAAGGCGCCTGTACCGGCGCCAGAAGGCAGCATCGCCACACGGAAAGACAGGCGCTTTGCCGATCCCGCCTGGGGCAAGCATCCGCTCTTTGACCTCATCCGCCAGAGTTATTTGCTGGCGTCGGACTATCTGCTGCGCCTGTCCGACGCGGTCGATGGCGTTGATCCGAAACAGAAGGCGCAACTGCGCTTTGCCACGCAGGGGATGGTCGACGCGATGTCGCCCAGCAATTTTCCGCTTACTAATCCCAAGGTCCTCGACAAAACACTGGAGACCGGCGGCGAGAATCTCCTGAAGGGCCTAAAGCACATGCTGGCCGACATGGAGCGGGGGCAGTTGACCCATACCGATGGGTCGCTGTTCGAACTTGGCCGCAACGTTGCCGCGACGCCGGGCAAGGTGGTCAAGGAAACCCCGCTCTATCAGCTCATCCATTATGCGCCGACGACGGAGAAGGTGTTTGAAACGCCGCTCGTCATCTTCCCGCCGTGGATCAACCGCTTCTACATTCTCGATCTGTCGCCGGAAAAGAGCTTCGTGCGCTGGGCGGTGGAGCAGGGGATCAGCGTGTTCATCGTGTCCTGGAAATCCGCCGATGCCAGCATGAAGGACCTCATCTGGGACGATTATATCCTGGATGGCCAGATTGACGCCATCGACACCGTGCGTGACCTGCTGGGTGTTGAGAGCGTCCATACGGTGGGATATTGTGTCGCAGGCACCACCCTTGCCGCGACCCTCGCCCTGCTTGCCGCGCGCGATGAGGCGCACAAGGTGAAGAGCGCGACCTACTTCACCGCGCAGGTGGATTTCAGCAAGGCCGGCGACCTTACTCTCTTCGTCGATGACGAGCAGTTGAAGCTGGTCGATCAACTGTCATCGCCCGGCTATCTCGACGGACGCTACATGGCCGCGACGTTCAATCTGCTGCGCGGTCGCGATCTCATATG
Source organism: Sphingobium sp. (assembly GCA_023266635.1). Classification (GTDB taxonomy): domain Bacteria; phylum Pseudomonadota; class Alphaproteobacteria; order Sphingomonadales; family Sphingomonadaceae; genus Sphingobium. The sequence goes on along the minus strand of JAHFPU010000117.1, from coordinate 5,353 downwards.
GAATTATGTGATCAACAATTACCTGCTGGGTCAGGACTATCCGCCCTTCGACCTGCTTTTCTGGAACGGTGATACGACCAATCTGCCGGCCAAATGGCACAGGGCGTATCTGTCGGACCTGTATCGCGACAACAAACTCGCCGTACCCGGCGGCATCACCATCGATGGCACACCGATCGACCTGCGGCGCGTTAAGACGCCGTCCTACATCCAGGCTGGGCAGGAGGACCATATCGCTCCGGTCTCCAGCGTTTGGAAGCTAACCGAGCATTTCTCGGGTCCGACGAAGTTCGTACTTGCTGGGTCCGGCCACATCGCTGGCGTGGTCAATCCGCCGTCTCTGGGCAAATATGAATATTGGACCAATGCTGCTTCCGTCGCGACGCTGGAAGAGTTTATTGCGGGAGCGAAAGAAACCAAGGGAAGCTGGTGGCCGGACTGGCTGGCATGGCTGGAGGAGCTCGCTCCCGCCACGGTTCCCGTAAAAGGCGCGCGCAAGCCCGGAAAAGGGAAACTTAAAGCCTTGGACGATGCGCCGGGCAGCTATGTGAAGACACGATAAACGACGTAAAATTATGTCCAAAATGGATTTTGCTGCACTGCACAATAAACGCTTGCATTAACCCTGCGACTCGGCTATTGTGCAACGCAACAAAGGTGAGGACCGTCGTGGCCAAGCAACCTAGAAGCTCGAAACCCGGCCCCGTTGCAAAACGGACGCCACGGACATCTGCTCAACCCAGAGCGAGCGTAGCGCGTAAGCGCGCTACCGGGTCTGCTCCCGCAGACGCGCCCGAACCTGCGGTTCTGACCGCCAATCAGGCTTTTGATGCAGCGGCTGCCGCCACCGGCGAGACAGTCATGCCGAAGCCCAAAAGGGCGTATAACAGAAAAGTCGTTCCGGCCGCCGTGAAGGTCGCCCCGGAACCCACTCTTGCTGCACCGACGGAAATTCCCGCCGTGGCGGCGCCACTCCAGGAAGAAAAAAAGCCGGAACCGGTCGAAGAACCTGCTCTGGTGCAAGCAGAAGGAAATGCGATAATGACGGACGTGATCGAGACGACGAAGAAGTTCACCGACGAAGCCAAGGCGAAGCTCGAAGGCGCTTTCGGCGAATTCAGCCAGAAGGCGAAGGCCGGCGTTGAAAAGTCGACCAAGGCGCTTGGCGAACTGAGCGACATCACCAAGGGCAATGTCGAAGCGTTCGTCGAGTCCGGCAAGATCGCCGCCAAGGGCGTCGAAGCCATGGGTCAGGACGCCGCTGAGTACAGCCGCAAGAGCTTCGAGAAGGCCACTGCGACGATGAAGAGCTTCGCCTCCGTCAAGTCGCCGACCGAATTCTTCCAGCTGCAGAGCGAACTGCTGTCGAGCAGCTTCGACGCCTTCGCTAAGGAAACTGCGAAGAACAGCGAAGCCATGCTGAAGCTGGCGGGCGATGTCGCCCAGCCGATCAGCACCCGCGTGTCGCTGGTCACCGAGAAAGTGAAGTCGCTCGCCGCCTAATTTCAGGCAGAGCTGATAGTTATTGGGGCGGCCTCCCGGCAACGGGATGGCCGCCCTTTTCGTGTTGGCCGTTTCGAACCGGTACGAATCCGGAGGAAAAAGGTCTGAATTTCCCGGTGAAATGCGCCACCAACCTCTTGCGCCTCACCCATGACTTGCCATATCCTTTCCTGACATGGACAGACTTGGCATCAACTACGGCCGCTTCACGATGATGGCGGAGCGCAAGGACGACGAAGACGGCACGGGCGGCCCGGGTGTCGGCATTGCCACGCGCACCCGCACGCGCACCAAGAAGCCGTCGCTCTACAAGGTGCTGATGCTGAACGATGATTACACGCCGATGGAATTCGTCGTACATGTCTTACAGCAGTTCTTCCGCATGGACATGGAGGAAGCGACCCGCGTCATGCTTCACGTCCATCAGCGCGGCGTCGGCGTCTGCGGCATCTTCAGCTATGAAGTTGCTGAGACGAAGGTGAACCAGGTGATGGATTTTGCTCGGCAGAACCAGCATCCGCTGCAGTGTACGCTGGAAAAGGCCTGACCACTCCGTAACTGCCGTCCCTTTCCGCATTGGTCACACACGAGTCACGGATCGCGGGCAAACATACCCCTGCTTTTTTCAGCAGGAGGGCCATATATGCTCGATCAGGTTTCAGGCGCGGACATGGACCGCATCAAGCAGGAGATCGCCGACAGCTTCGACGAGGAGCTGGAGATGGAGATCGATGAGAGCCGCCTCGAAACGATGTTGTCGGAACTGACCGACAATCCTGACCGCGAGCAGGTCGAGCGCCGCGTCTATTTCCGTGAGCTTTTCCGGCTTCAGCATGAACTGGTCCGCCTTCAGGACTGGGTTCAGCATAAGGGGCTGAAGGTCGTCGTGATCTTTGAGGGCCGCGATTCCGCCGGTAAGGGCGGCGCGATCAAGCGCATCACCCAGCGTCTCAATCCCCGCGTCTGCCGCGTCGCTGCGCTGCCCGCGCCCAACGAGCGCGAACGCACGCAATGGTATTTTCAGCGCTACGTCGCCCATCTGCCGGCGGCTGGTGAAATCGTGCTGTTCGATCGCAGCTGGTATAACCGTGCCGGCGTGGAGCGCGTCATGGGCTTCTGTAACGACAATGATGTGGAAGAGTTTTTCCGCTCCGTGCCGGAATTTGAACGCATGCTGGTCCGCTCGGGCATCATCCTGCTCAAATACTGGTTCTCGATCACCGACGAGGAGCAGCAGTTCCGGTTCAACATGCGCATCCACGATCCGCTCAAGCAGTGGAAGCTCTCGCCGATGGACGTGGAATCCCGCCGCCGGTGGGAGGATTATACCCGCGCCAAGGAAGCGATGCTTGAGCACACCCACATTCCCGAGGCGCCCTGGTGGGTGGTCGAAGCGGTAGACAAGAAGCGCGCGCGGCTGAACTGCATCGCGCACTTTCTCGATCAGATTCCGTACGAGGATGTCCCCAAGCCGATGGTGACCCTGCCGGATCGGGAGCGCCACGCCGACTATATCCGCCACCCTGTCCCTGACAGCATGTACGTGCCGGACCGCTTCAGCGGCGCATAAAGCCCATCCACCGCAGCAGCATATAGGTCGCCGCCGCAGCGGCGACCGCCAGCGCTGTGGCGTGAAGCGTGCCCCATGAGCCGTCGGCAAAGGGTAGCCCGCCCGTATTCATCCCGAATATGCCGGTCACCAGCGTGGCCGGCAGCATCAGCGCGGTGATGATCGACAGTATGTAGAGATTCTGGTTCGTCCGCTGGGCTTCCTGGATGTCCAGTTCCTCGCGCAGCAGACGTAGCTGCCCCTGAACGCTCAATATATCCCCATCCAGAGCCTGTAGCCGCTGGACGAGCTTCTCCACGGTGGGAAGCAGGGCTTCGGGCAGTTCCTCGTCCTCCTCCAGCCGCTGAAACACGCCACGCATCCCGGACAGGAGCCGGTGCAGCTGCGCCAACCTGCGACGAATGGCGATCAGGTCGCGCGGTGTTGGCGGGTGATGACCATCCAGAAAGGCGTCCTCGGCCCGCTGCACATCGTTACTCAGCGTCCGGCTGATATCGGCGATATTCTCGGTGATCGCGCCAACGAGAAGGTCGAGCGCCTGAGCAGGGCCGGTGGCCGTTGCTCCGCGCTCCAGCCTATGTCGGGCAATGTCGGCGGAACGCAGTGGATGCAGGCGCGTGGTCAGGATCAATGAAGGCGTGAGCGCAATCCGCAACGCGCCAACCCGCGCCGTGTCCGCCACATCGAAATCCCGCTCGAAATCATGCAGGACGCATCCAACTATGCCACCGTCCACAAGCGCGCGCTGATGCGTATCGGGGGCCAGCAGCAATTCGCGCACCGCCGGGGGCAGCATCTCCGCCTTCTCGATCCAATAGCGGGTGCCATGGTCGGCCAGGTTCAGGTGGAGCCAGCGGAAAGACCCTGTCTGGGGACTGTCGCATAGCTGAACCGGCCTTGACCCCTCCGGGGAAAAATCCAAACCCCAGATAAGACCCGGCCCCATGCCTTGGCCAGGCACGGGGACACGGAAAGGAGGTTCTGTGGGCGCAGCCGTAATCTCGACCTTCGCTTAGAAAATTTGCGAGAAGATCATATATAGCACGCCTGCCAGCAGGATCGAAACCGGCAGGGTCAGCACCCACGCCATCAGCATGTTGCGGATGGTGCTCATCTGCAGGCCGGACCCGTTGGCGGCCATGGTGCCCGCCACGCCCGACGACAGCACATGGGTGGTCGACACGGGCAGGCCTAGCGCGTCTGCGCCGAAGATTGTGCCCATCGCCACCAGTTCGGCCGATGCGCCCTGCGCATAGGTCAGGTGCGTCTTGCCGATCTTCTCGCCGACCGTCACCACGATCCGCTTCCAACCGACCATGGTGCCCAGGCCAAGCGCGAAGGCGACCGCGATCTTCACCCATGTCGGGATGAATCGCGTGCCGGCGTCCAGCGACCCCTTATAGGTGTTGAGCGCCTTCATCTTGTCTTCGGACACGGCGGCGGCCTTGTCTTTGCCCAGCCGCTTGATCGCTTCGGACGCCAGATACATGTCGTTGCGGATGTTGCCGACGGCGGCGGCTGGCACCTGCGCCAGCGATCCGTAGGAACTGACCTGCTTGTCGACGTCAGCGACCAGCACGCTCAGTGCGGGCATCGTGCCGGCTGTGTAATGCTTGTCGGCGATATAGGTGGTGACGGTGCGGCGGGCTTCGGCCGGCGTCGTCGCGGGTGAGGCCCGCTCGCCCAGCGCATCCGAAGCGGCGATCGAGTTGGCGTGGAATTCCGCGGTATATTTTGCGGGAACCGCGCGGTTGAGCGCATAGGCGGTCGGCACCGTGCCGATCAGGATCAGCATGATGAGGCCCATGCCCTTCTGTCCGTCATTCGATCCATGTGCGAAGCTGACGCCGGTGCAGGTGAAGATCAGCAGCGAGCGGATCCACAGTGGCGGCGGCACGCCATCCTTGGGCTCTTGATACAGTTCCTTGTTGCGGATCAGGACCTTCATCGCGATGAACAGCAGCGCCGCGACGCCGAAACCGATCAGCGGCGACACGAGCAGGGCTTGGCCGATTTCTGTCGCCTTGCCCCAGTCCACGCCGGACGTGCCGCTCTTGCCGTGCAGCATAGCGTTGGCGACGCCGACGCCGATGATCGATCCGATCAGCGTGTGCGAACTGGACGAAGGAATGCCCAGCCACCAGGTGGCGAGGTTCCACATGATCGCGGCGAGCAGCAGCGCGAACACCATCGCGAAGCCCGCGTTAGACCCGACTTGCAGGATCAGCTCGACCGGCAGGAGGGATACGATGCCGAACGCGACCGCACCCGTTGACAGCA
>JAHFPU010000116.1 GCA_023266635.1 Sphingobium sp. | reverse complement strand
ACCATACCGGCCCGCGGCTTCTGAAAATGCCGCATGCGAAGGCCTGACAGAAGACCGCACTCGATCACGCGCGCATTCGATCAAAACCCTCTTGCATACCGGGCGGCAACCACAGAAGACCTACATGAGACTTAGCTGCGACCAATATGCGACGCAGGTGCGACTTTCGTGCGACCTTTCTGCGACTTTCCGGGTCAGAACGCGTCACGACCCGCAACTTCCGCAACTTCGTTGGATTTTGCATCACTTCATCGTCGCGCTCTGCACGCAGGACTCTGCCTAATAATTCCGCAGTACATCCAGAAACGCCTGCCCATAGGCGTCCCGCTTCTTCATGCCGACGCCGGTGATTTCCCCAAGCTCGCTCAGCGTGGAGGGCCTACGCTCGGCAAACTCCCGCAAAGTGCTATCGTGAAAGATGACATAGGGCGGCACGCTTGCCTCCTTGGCCAGATCGCGGCGGCAGGCGCGCAGCGCCTCGAACAGCGGATCGCCCACCGGGTTGGGCGCGCCGCCGCTACTCCCTCTCCGCGACCGGCGCTCGCGCTTGGGCGGCAGGACGAGCGACAGCGTCTCCTCGCCGCGCAGGATCGGGCGGGCATTGGGCCCAAGCGCCAAGCCGCCATGTTCGTTCGTCTCCAGCGCCTCGCGCACCAACAGCGCGCGGGAGACCGGGCGGAGCAGGGCGGTTTCCTCGCCCTCGACAATGCCGAAGACGGAAATGCGATCATGCCCGCGCTGACGCACCTTGTCATTGGTCGCGCCGGTCAGAACCGCCTCAATATGCTGCACGCCGAAACTCTGCCCGGTGCGGTATACGGCGGAGAGGAATTTGCGCGCGGTCTCCGTTGCGTCGATGCTGGCGGGCGGCGACAGGCAATTGTCGCAATTGCCGCAGAAGGCGGGCGGGTCCTCGCCAAAATGGCGCAGCAGGATGGCGCGGCGGCATCCGCCGGTCTCGACCAGCGCGCCCAGCGCCCCGATCCGCGCCCGCTCGCCGGGCTGGCGCGCGGACTCGACCTCAAACATGCGCTGCCGGGCGCGGGCGAAATCCTCCGCCCCCCAGAACAGATGGGCCTCCGCCGGGTCGCCGTCCCGCCCTGCGCGGCCGCTCTCCTGATAATAGCCCTCGATGGATTTGGGCAGGCCCGCATGGGCGACGAAGCGCACGTCCGGCTTGTCGATGCCCATGCCGAAGGCCACCGTCGCGACCATCACCATATCCTCGGACGCGATGAAGGCGGCCTGGTTGGCGGCGCGCGTCTCGGGCGGCAGGCCGGCATGATAGGCCCGTACTTCGCGCTTGGCCGTGGTCAGCGACGCTGCCATCTTCTCCGTCGCCGCGCGGGTCTGCGCATAGATGATGCCGGGACCGGGCTGCACCGCCACCAGATCGGCGATCTGGCGGGACAGGCTGTCGCGCGGCTGGATGATATAGCGGATATTGGGCCGGTCGAACCCGGCGACGATCATCCCCTCATGCGGAATGCCCAGCTGGACAAGGATGTCCTCGCGGGTGTGCGCGTCCGCCGTGGCGGTGAGGGCAAGGCGCGGAACGTCCGGAAACTCGTCGAGCAGCGGCTGCAACAGCCGATAGTCCGGACGGAAGTCATGCCCCCATTCGGACACGCAATGCGCTTCGTCTATGGCGAAGAGCGACAGCGGCGCGCCGCGCAGCAGCGAGCGGAAACCCTCGCCGCTCGCGCGCTCCGGAGCGACATAGAGCAGGTCCAGGTCCCCGGCTCGGAAGCGGTCCTGCGTCTCGCGCCAGTCGGCGTCGACCGACGTCAGGCTGGCGGCGCGGATGCCGACGGCGTTCGCCGCCCGCAACTGGTCGTGCATCAGCGCGATGAGCGGGGAGACGACCACGCAGCATCCAGGTAGCGCAATAGAGGGCAACTGATAGCAGAGCGACTTGCCCGCACCGGTTGGCATGATCGCCAGCGTGCGCTTGGCGTTCATCACGCGGGAGACGACCTGCTCCTGCACGCCGCGAAAGGCGGGGAACCCGAAGCTGTCCTTGAGTATTGTTCCTATGTCCGGGCCCATGGCCGGGGCTTTAGACCGCTACAGCGGCAAGATGGAAGGCCCCTGCAACGAAATAGGACGAGGGACTGATGAGCGACCTAGCGATTATCCTGCTGTGCGTATCCTGCTATATGGTCGGCGGCATGTCCGGCATGGCCATTATGCTGGTGCTCCGGCAGGCAAAGCGGGCCGATGCCAGCGAAGCTGCGGAAAGCAGGATGGCGCGGCGTCTGCGCCGACCCGATCTCCCGGCGGCGTTGCGATCCTGGAAATCGACGACCGCCCGATAGTCAGGCAAGTACATCGGCCAGGCCCAGATCCTCGGTCTTGCGCTCCGCCGCCTGCCGCCGCCACATCGTCGCGTAGAGGCCGTCAGCCGCGAGCAGTTGCGCATGCGTGCCGCGCTCTACCACCTCGCCCTGATCGAGAACAACGATCTCGTCCGCTTCGACAACCGTGGACAGGCGATGGGCGATGACGATGGTCGTGCGGCGACGGCTGATCTCGCCCAGCACATCCTGGATCGCCGCCTCCGTCCGGCTGTCGAGTGCGCTGGTGGCCTCGTCGAGGATCAGGACGGGCGGGTTCTTGAGCAGGGTCCGGGCAATGGCTACGCGCTGCTTCTCTCCGCCCGAAAGCTTGAGGCCTCGCTCGCCGACCCGCGTGTCATAGCCTTCCGGAAGCGACAGGATGAAATCGTGAATGGATGCGCCCCTGGCTGCCGCCTCTATCTCCGCCTGTGTGGCGTCGGCGCGGCCATAGCCAATATTGTAGCCGATGGTGTCGTTGAACAGCACCATGTCCTGCGGCACGATGCCGATCGCGTCGCGCACCGAATCCTGCGTCACCGCAGCAATGTCCTGCCCATCGATCAGGATGTGGCCGCTGTTCACGTCGTAAAAGCGGAAGAGCAGCCGGGCGATGGTGGACTTTCCTGCACCGGACGGCCCGACCACGGCCAGCGTATGGCCAGCCGGAATGACCAGATCGACACCCTTCAGGATGGTGCGTCCCGGATCATATCCGAAAATAACGCTGTCGAACCGGACCTCGCCGTCCTTCACATGAAGCGGCGGCGCGTCGGGACGGTCGATGACCTCCTGCGGCGTATCGACTAGGGTGAACATTGCCTCCATGTCGATCAGGCCCTGCCGGATCGTGCGATAGACCATGCCCAGAAGGTCGAGCGGCCGGAAAAGCTGCGACAGCAGCGTGTTGACCAGCACCACGTCGCCGGTGCTGAACGTCCCCTTGCTCCAGCCCCATACTGTATAGCCCATGGCCCCCGCCATCATCAGGTTGGTGATCAGCGATTGGCCGATATTGAGCCAGGCGAGGCTGTTCTCCGACTTCACCGCCGCCGCCGCATAAAGCCGCATGGAGTTGCCGTAGCGTGACGCCTCCCGCTCCTCCGCGCCGAAATATTTCACAGTTTCGAAATTCAGAAGGCTATCGACCGCATGGGCGACAGCGCCGGTATCGAGATCGACCATGTCACGGCGAAGCTGGTTGCGCCATTCAGTCACCATGCGGGTGAACCAGATATAGAGGCTGACCATCATCAGCGTAGCCACGACTAGGCCGGGGCCGAACTTCACGAGGAAGATCACGCATACTGCGATCAATTCCAGAACGGTTGGCGCGATATTGAACAGCAGGAAATACAGCATCGTGTCGATGCTCTTGGTCCCGCGCTCCACGACCTTGGTGACTGCGCCGGTCTTGCGGTTCAGGTGAAAGCGCAGTGACAGCCGGTGGAGATGCATGAACACATGTTCCGACAGGCGGCGCGTGGCTTCCTGTCCGACACGCTCGAAAACAACGTTGCGGATATTGTCGAACGCAACCGAGGCAAACCGAGCACCGGCATAGGCCATGACCATAGCCACGGCGAGGGCCGCCGCAGGCTCCATACCCGGCGCCATCCGGTCGATCGCCGCCTTGTAAGCAAACGGCATTATGAGGCTGACCGCTTTGGCCGCCAGCACCAGTAGCATCGATAGCACGACCCGACGACGCAGCGCGGGCGCGTCTGCTGGCCACAGATAGACCATGAAGCGACGCAGCGTCGCCCATGCCGGCGGCGCGGTCTTGTCGGTGTCTGGCTGATCGGGAGGCATCGGATATGATCTAGGTTGCCGGAGCAACAAATCCAACTGCCAATGCCCCGCTTATCATCTTCAGTCGCGCAGCAGGTCGTTAATCGCCGTCTTCGACCGGGTCTGCGCATCGACCCGCTTCACGATGACGGCGCAGGCCAAGTTCGGGCCGGGCGTACCGTCGGGAAGGGGCTTGCCAGGCAGGCTTCCCGGCACGACGACGGAATAGGGGGGCACTTCACCGATAAACACTTCCCCGGTCGTGCGATCCACGATCTTGGTGGTGCTGGTGATAAAGACGCCCATGGAGAGTACCGACCCCTTGCCCACGCGCACACCCTCGACGACCTCCGATCGGGCGCCGATGAAACAGTCGTCCTCAATGATCACCGGATCGGCCTGCAAGGGCTCCAGCACACCGCCCAGCCCAACCCCGCCCGACAGATGGACGTTCTTGCCGACCTGTGCGCAGCTACCCACAGTCACCCAGGTATCGACCATCGTGCCCTCGTCGACAAAGGCGCCGATGTTGACGAAACTGGGCATCAGGATCACATTCCGGGCGATATGGGCGCCGTGACGCGCGAAGGCGCCGGGCACGGCACGAAAACCGGCAGCGCGAAATTCCGTTTCGCCCCAGCCGGAGAATTTGGAGGGGACCTTGTCCCACCAGAAGGAGCCGCCAGGACCGCCGGGGATGAGCGCATTGTCGTTCAACCGGAACGAGAGCAGCACGGCCTTTTTCAACCACTGGTTGACCTGCCAGCCACCCTCGATGGGCTCAGCAACGCGGGCTGTGCCGGCATCCAGCATATTCAACGCTTCGCAAACCGCGTCACGGACTTCGCCCTGCGTCGATTGGCCGATATTGGCCCGGTCTTCCCATGCGGCTTCGAGGGTGGAAATAAGGGAATCGGTCATGTCAGGCTCCGGTGATTTCGCCGATGAACGGCGTAAGATGGTCGATCTCGAAATCGATGAAATCGGGATGGGCGTTCACATTTCCGGCCTCCGACCCGTTATTGACCCAGATGGTGGTCATGCCGATGGCCTTGGCCGGTTTCAAATTCCGTGCCATGTCCTCAAAAAACGCCGATCTGGAGGGATCGAGGCCATGGGTAGCGCAGAGCGCCGCATAGCCGGACGGGTCGGGTTTGGGGATATATTGGCACGCATGAATATCGTGAATGAGTTCGAAGGCATCGCCGAGACCAAGCCTTGTGAGGACACGCTGGGCATAAGGCTCGTCGCCGTTCGTGAAGATCAGCTTGCGGCCGGGCAGGGCGGCAATGCCCGCATTCAGGGCAGGGTCTATTTCCAGCCGATCGAGCGAGATGTCGTGGACGAACTCGAGGAATTCCCGGGGATCGGTGCCATAATTGGTCATCAATCCCGACAGGGTTGTGCCATGCTCCATGAAGAACCGCTTCTGAATGACACGGGCCTCGACGGCATCGCAGCCGAGCAGGCCCTGAATGAATTCCCCCATCTTCACGTCGATCAGGGCGAACAGATCGGCCTTTGCCGGATAGAGCGTATTGTCCAGATCGAAGATCCAGGCATTGATATGGGCAAGGTCGTCGCGCATGGCCGCGCGGTATCCGCGCGGCTGCCGCAGGACAAGCGAGAAGCGCAAAATATTCTTCAGCATTTTCGATTAGGCCGTCAGCGTCCATCAGGAGCGGAAGCTGTGTCCATGTCGAATGTCTCTCCCCTCAAAAGGCGCGCATCGGTGCTGGCCGCGGTGCTTGCGTCGTGTTCGCTGGCCGCGTGCGGCGGCGGTGGTGGCGTAAATTCGACGCCGACACCCACGCCGACTCCTACTCCCACCCCCACACCCGTGCCGACACCTACGCCTACTCCGGCACCCACGCCCACGCCGACAAATTACAAGACGGCTGAGTATGACCGTTCGGACGGTCCGGTCGCGCATGGTGCCATAACGGCCTATCAGGCGGGCGCGAGCGGCGCGGGCATCACCGTCGGCATCATCGACAGTGGCATTGCCACAGGTAACGCGGAATTTACCGGCAGGATCAGTTCCGCTTCGCGGGATTTCGCCGGCAATACATCCATTCAGGATCAGGGCGGGCACGGTACCGCCGTAGCGACGGTCCTCGCAGCGGCGCGTAACAACAACCTGATCCTTGGCATGGCCTGGGGTTCAACGATATTGGCCCTGCGCACCGATGCGCCCAATTCCTGCACGGCAGTCGGCTCCGGATCACAGGATTCGGGCTGTTCCCACAGCACGACCGCCATTGCGCAGGCACTAGATCACGCGCGCGTCAGTGGCGCGAAGGTCGTCAATATTTCCCTCGGCGGAGATAGCGGCGCACCGTCCAATCTCTTGTCGGCGATAGACAGAGCGACCGCTGCGGGCATGATCATCGTCGTATCAGCAGGCAACGACGGTCGGTCTACGCCTGACGCCTTTGCGGCATCCTTTGCGAACGCTGCAATTGCGCGGGGGCAGGTTATCATCGCCGCTTCAGTCAATGCCTCGGGCGTCCACAGCGGATTTTCTAATGGCGCACAGGGGTATGAGACGTCGACACTATCTGCGCTAGGCGAAGGCATATTGTCGCAGGATCAGACCGGAGCCCTGTTTGAATTTTCCGGCACGTCCTTCTCCGCGCCGGAAATTGCCGGGGCGGTCGCTTTGCTTGCCCAGGCATTCCCGAACCTCTCCGCAGCGCAGATCGTGCAGCTTTTAATGTCCAGCGCGACCGACGCCGGTACCGCCGGTGCGGATTCCGTCTATGGCGCAGGCATATTGAACATCGCGAGGGCATTCGCGCCGGTCGGATCGACCAGCCTTGCCGGAACCGCGACCCCCGTCTCGCTCAGCGCCAACGGATCGCTGTCCGCGCCAATGGGCGATGCCTCGGACGTCGGCAGCATGAGCGCTGTAACACTCGACAGTCTGGGCCGCGCCTATAAGATCGACTTTAAGCCATCGCCCAGGAGCGATACGCCCGACCTCACGCTTGCCCCCGCATTGCAGATCCAGCAGCGCAGCTTCAGCGTCGACAATGGCCCGGTGTCCGTTGCGATGAATATCGCGCCCGGGCGCGGCAGTACGGCGGAGGTCAGTCGTATGATGCTGTCGCCGGACGAGGCGCAAAGGGCGCGCGCGCTATCTGGCTCGATCACGATGCGGATGGGTGAGGCGACGACCGTGTCGCTTGGGTTCTCCGAAGGCGCAGGCAGCCTGACCGCACGGGTCGATGGCGCCAGCGAACCGGCTTTCCTGGTCGCCAGCGGCACGCGTGGCGGGCTTGGGTTCGACAGGGTTGCCGGCAGCGGTTTTGCCGTGAAGCAGAATGTCGGCCATGGCATCGCGCTGACTGTGACGGCGGAGCAGGGCCATGCGTGGCGGACCTCCTATCGCGACGTGGAGACGCCCTGGGACCAGCAGCGCAATGACGGCTATGCCGCGTTCGGCCTGAGCGCGGAGAAACGCGCCGGTTCTTTGCGCCTGTCGTTGGGCGCAAACTATATGCGGGAGGAGGGCACGCTGCTCGGGGCGCGTTTTTCCTCCTTGATCGGCACGGCGGCGGGCAAGAGCCTGTTCATCGATAGCGGCGTTGCTCTGGAGCCGGGCAATGGCTGGCGACTGGGAGCGCTGTTTCGGCAGGGCTTCACCAACAGCGGCGGCGCAGACCTGCGCACCAATGCCTGGTCTATTGACGGCGAAAAGCGTGGGGTCATCGACCGGAACGACAGGCTGGCTGTGCGGGTCTCACAGCCGCTGCGCGTGGAGTCCGGCGGGATCGGCGTGCGACTGCCCACTTCCTATGACTATGCGACGCACAGCGCGACCTGGACCATGGAGAATATCAGCCTCGCGCCGCGCGGGCGGCAGATCGATGCGGAGACGGTCTATGCCCGTCCGCTCGGTCTCGGCTGGATCACGACTAACGCCTATTGGCGCAAAGACAGCGGCAACCTCGCCTGGTTTCCGGACGAGATTGGCGGTGCGGTGCGGTACCTAATGAATTTCTAGACGGTGAAGCTCTCGCCGCACCCGCAACTGCCTTTGGCATTCGGATTGTTGAAGACGAAGCCGGCAGTGAAATCATCCTCGACCCAATCCATGGTCGATCCGATCAGGTACAGGACCGATCCGCCGTCGATATAGAATGTGCCGCCGGGCGTTTCGATCTTTTCGTCGAACTTGGCCTCTTGCGTCACATAGTCCACCGAATAGGCAAGGCCTGAACAACCGCGCTTCGGCGTCGACAACTTCACGCCGATCGCATCAGCGGGTGCCTTGGACATAAGGTTGGCGATACGCTGTTCTGCGCTTTGCGTCAGTATAACGGCGGCGGGGCGGGCGCGGGTTTTGACTTCGGTGCTCATTACAGCATTCCCAGTTCGAGCTTGGCTTCGTCGCTCATCTTAGCCGGGTCCCATGGTGGGTCCCAAACGAGGTTCACCTCTACATCGCCGACGCCTGGCACCGCGCCGACGCGCAGTTCGACCTCGGCAGGCATCGATTCCGCAACCGGGCAATGCGGCGTCGTCAGCGTCATGGTGACGATCGTATGGCCACCGTCCGCGACATCGACGCCGTAGATCAGGCCGAGATCGTAGATGTTCACCGGAATTTCGGGGTCGAAGATTTCCTTCAACGCGTCGATGACCGCCTCATAGATGTCGCCGCCCGGTTCTCCCTCGGCGGCTGTTGCCAGCTTTTGATTCAGGAAACCGTCGAGATAGTCGCGCTTGCGCTCCATGGTTTCGCGCGGCGTCTCCGCTTCATCGACACGCGCCTTGGGCGGCGCTTCGACGCCATCGACTTCTTCGACCAAAATCTTGTTCTCTCCGTTCATCCGAAGATCTTCCTTACTCGCTCGATGCCGCGCACCAGCGCCGCCACATCGCTTTCGTCGCTATATATACCAAAGCTTGCCCGCGCGGTCGCCTCTACGCCCAGTTCCCGCATCAGCGGCTGCGCGCAATGGTGCCCGGCACGGATCGCCACGCCTTCCTCGTCCAATATGGTGCCGACATCGTGCGGATGCACCCCCTCGACCTCAAAAGACAGGATGCCGCATGAATCCTCCGGCCCGAACACGCGCACGGAGTTGAGGCTCTGCAGCGCCTCGCGCGCCTGCCCGACCAGCGCGCATTCATGGGCGTGGATCACGTCAAGCCCGATGCCCTCGACATAATCGATGGCGGCGGCAAGGCCGACCACGCCTACGATATGCGGCGTGCCTGCCTCGAACCGCGTCGGCGCGGGGGCGTAAGTCGTCTTTTCGAACGTCACCTTGTCGATCATCGACCCGCCGCCCTGATAGGGGGGCATGGCCTGCAGAATGGCCTCATGCGCCCACAGCACACCGATGCCGGTCGGACCATAGAGCTTGTGCGCAGAGAAGACGTAAAAATCGCAGCCAAGGGCCGCCACATCGACGGCAAGGCGCGGCACCGCCTGGCATCCGTCGATCAGGATCTTCGCGCCGACGCTGTGGGCAATTTCCGACGCGCGCTGAACATCCAGCGCTGAGCCGAGGACGTTGGAGACATGGGCCAGCGCCACCAGCTTATGCGCTGGCGTGATCATCCGGGCCATTGCGTCGAGGTCGATCTTGCCGTCTGCCGTCAGCGGCACGACGTCGATCTGCGCGCACTGCTTTTCGGCGATCAACTGCCACGGCACGATATTGCTGTGATGCTCCAGCGTCGAGAGCAGGATGCGGTCGCCCGCTTTCAGGTTAGCGCCGCCCCAGCTCTGCGCGACGAGATTGATGCCCTCCGTCGCGCCGCGCACGAACACGATCTCGCTGTCGGATTTGGCGTTGATGAAGCGCGCGACCTTCCGCCGGGCGGCTTCATAGGCCAGCGTCATGTTGGCCGAACGGGCATAGACGCCACGATGCACGGTGGCATAGTCCGGCCCGTATGCCCGGGCGATCGCGTCGATCACCGCCTGCGGCTTTTGCGCGGTCGCGGCGCTGTCGAGATAATGCCAGTCGGCGACGCCGGGGAAATCGGCGCGATGGGATGCGCGGGGGGGTGCCAGGATATTCATGCCAGCTTCTCCAGTCCCGCCAGCGCC